>NZ_JACCAS010000001.1:1264494-1580617 GCF_013409255.1 Paraburkholderia bryophila | reverse complement strand
CAAGGGTTTGAAGGGCATCAAGGGCGACCACGGCGCGGATGCGCTGGCCGTACTCGGTAGCGCGCACAGCACGGTCGAAGAACTGTTCCTGTTGAAGCAACTGGCGCAAGCGGTCGGCACGCCGAACGTCGACTTCCGTCTGCGTCAGTCGGATTTCTCGGCACCGGTGAACGGTGCACCGTGGCTTGGCACGAGCATCGCCGAGTTGTCGAATGTCGACGCCGCACTGGTGATCGGCTCGGATCTGCGCCGCGACCATCCGCTGTTCGCCGCGCGTCTGCGGCAAGCCGCGAAGAACGGCGCGAAGCTCACGCTCGTGCAGGCCACGAACGACGACGCGCTGATTCCGCAAGCGCAACGCGTGGTCGCCGCACCGTCGGCATGGCTCGACGCGTTGGCGGGTATCGCGGGCGCGGTGTCGGAAGCGAAGGGTGTGGCACTGCCGGAAGCTTTCGCCGGCACGCAGCCCACCGACGCCAACAAGCAGGTCGCGAAGTCGCTCAGCACCGGCCAAAGCCGCCTCGTGCTGTTGGGCAACGCGGCGGTGCGTCATCCGGATTTCGCTGTCATTCACGCCGCAGCGCAATGGATCGCGGACGCGACCGGTGCGACGCTGGGTTTCCTCACGGAAACGGCCAACACGGTTGGCGCGCATCTGGTGAACGCGCTGCCTGGCCAAGGCGGTCTGAACGCTCGCGAAGTATTCGAGCAGCCGCGCAAGGGTTATCTGCTGCTGAACGTCGAGCCGGAGTTCGACACGGCCAATCCGGCGCAGGCTTTGGCCGCGCTCAACCGGGCTGAGATGGTTGTCGTGATGTCGCCGTTCCAGACGGGTGCCGACTACGCCGACGTGTTGCTGCCGATCGCGCCGTTCACGGAAACGTCCGGTACGTTCGTCAATGCCGAAGGCACGGTGCAGTCGTTCAACGGCGTCGTGCGTCCGCTCGGCGACACGCGTCCGGCATGGAAGGTGTTGCGCGTGCTGGGCAGCCTGCTGGGCGTGCCGGGTTTTGAATTCGACACGTCGGAAGAAGTCCGCACGGCAGCGCTCGGTGACGGTGCATTGACCTCGCGTCTGTCGAACCAGACCGGTGCTACGGTCGCGCGCGGCAAGGCAGTCAAGGCAGCGGAAGGCCAGTTCGAGCGCATCGCGAACGTGCCGATCTATCACGCCGACGCGCTCGTGCGTCGCGCTGAATCGCTGCATCTGACGGCGGCGTCGCGTGCGGCGAACTCGGTCGGTCTGCCGGCCGGGTTGTTCGACAAGCTGGGTTTGAAGGAAGGTGACGCAGTGCGCGTGCGCCAGGGCGAGCAATCGGTGCAGTTGCCGGCCGTGCGCGACGCGAATCTTGCGGAGACGGTCGTCCGCGTATCGGCGGCTACGCCTGCCGGTGCAGCGCTGGGCAGCCTGTTCGGTGAACTGCTGGTGGAGAAGGCGTAAATGAGCTTGTTCGATACGATCAACTCGGGCGGCACCCAGCTTCTCGGTGTGGCATGGCCCACGGTGTGGGCACTGGTGCGCATCCTGGTGGTGGCCGTCGTGATCCTGCTGTGCGTGGCTTACCTGATTCTCTGGGAGCGTAAGCTGATCGGCTGGATGCACGTGCGTCTCGGCCCGAACCGCGTCGGCCCCGCAGGTCTTCTGCAGCCGATCGCCGACGTGCTGAAGCTGCTGCTGAAAGAAGTGATTCAGCCGGCGCAAGCCAGCCGCTGGATCTACCTGATCGCGCCGATCATGGTGGTGGTGCCGGCCTTCGCGGTCTGGGCGGTGATTCCGTTCCAGGCGGGCGCGGTGCTCGGCGACATCAACGCGGGTCTGCTGTACGCCATGGCGATTTCGTCGATCGGCGTGTACGGCGTGATTCTGGCGGGTTGGGCGTCGAATTCGAAATACGCGTTCCTCGGCGCGATGCGCGCCGCGGCGCAGATGGTCTCGTACGAAATCTCGATGGGCTTCGCGCTCGTCGTCGTGCTGATGACCGCCGGCACGCTGAACCTGTCGGGCATCGTCAATTCGCAGGAACACGGCTTCTTCGCTTCGCACGGCCTGAACTTCCTGTCGTGGAACTGGCTGCCGCTGCTGCCGATGTTCGTCGTGTACTTCATCTCGGGCATCGCCGAAACGAACCGTCACCCGTTCGACGTGGTGGAAGGGGAGTCGGAAATCGTCGCGGGCCACATGATTGATTACTCGGGGATGGCGTTCGCGCTGTTCTTCCTCGGCGAGTACATCAACATGATCGTGATCTCGGCGTTGGCTGCAACATTGTTCCTTGGAGGCTGGAGCGCTCCGTTCGGGTTCCTGTCGTTTATCCCGGGCATCTTCTGGCTCGTCTTCAAGGTTTTCCTGCTGTTGTCGGTGTTCATCTGGGCGCGCGCCACATTCCCGCGCTATCGCTATGACCAGATCATGCGTCTGGGCTGGAAGGTTTTCATTCCGGTCTGCGTGGTGTGGCTGGTGGTGGTCGGCTTCTGGATCATGTCGCCGTTGAATATCTGGAAATAAAGGGCGGATGAACCCATGACCGCAATCCAAAACTTTTTCAAGACCTTCTTCCTGACGGAACTGCTGAAGGGCCTCGCACTGACCGGACGTTATACGTTCAAGCGCAAGGTGACCGTGCAGTTCCCGGAAGAGAAGACCCCTATCTCGCCGCGTTTCCGAGGCCTGCATGCGCTGCGCCGTTATGAAAACGGCGAAGAGCGCTGCATCGCCTGCAAGCTGTGCGAAGCGGTGTGCCCGGCGCTCGCGATCACGATCGAATCGGAAACGCGTGCGGACAATACGCGCCGCACGACGCGTTACGACATCGACCTGACCAAGTGCATCTTCTGCGGTTTCTGCGAAGAGAGCTGCCCGGTCGATTCGATCGTCGAAACGCACATTCTCGAGTATCACGGCGAAAAACGTGGCGATCTGTATTTCACGAAAGACATGCTGCTGGCCGTTGGCGATCGTTACGAAACAGAGATCGCCGCGAACAAGGCAGCCGACGCACCGTATCGTTGAAACGCTTCATTTGCAGTTTTCAGTTGAAGCAGTCAATGCGGCAGTAAATGCATGAGCAAAACGGCCTGTTGTCGGGCCGGGCGCCGCGGTTTGAACGCCGCGGCACGGCGCACCTGTGTGGTTGTTCTGACGGCTTGTCCGTCCGGCCAACCCCGCGTGCCAAAGAACAATGCCTGACGATGGCCTAACGATGAACCGGTAATCATGGAATTCACGACCGTACTGTTCTACATCTTCGCGCTGTTCCTGGTGGTTTCAGGGCTGAAGGTGATCACCTCGCGCAACCCGGTATCGTCCGCACTGTTTCTGGTGCTGGCGTTCTTCAACGCAGCCGCGATCTGGATGCTGCTCGAAGCCGAGTTTCTTGCGATCCTGCTGGTGCTGGTCTACGTCGGCGCGGTGATGGTGCTGTTCCTGTTCGTCGTGATGATGCTGGACATCAATGTCGACGTGCTGCGAAAAGACTTCAAACGCTTCGTGCCGATGGCCACTTTGGTGGGCGCGATCATCGTGATCGAAACCGCGCTGATCCTGTGGCACGGTTACGGCGCGACCGCCACCGCGCTGCGCGACACCACGGCCGCTGCGAATGGCATGGGCGACTGGTCGAACACCCGCCTGATCGGCAAGGTGATCTACACCGATTACATCTTCGCGTTCGAAGTCGCCGGCCTCGTGCTGCTGGTCGCAATCATCGCGGCAGTCGCGCTGACCACGAACCATAAGAAAGACAGCAAACGCCAGAACGTCAGCGAACAGGTCAAGGTGCGTGCCAAGGACCGTGTGCGTATCGTGAAGATGAAGTCGGAAAAGACCGCGGCAACCGTCGCGGCGGAAGAAGCCGCGGCTGCAGCAACAGCAGCGGCGGCAGCAGCAGCCGACTCGGCAGCGGCCAAGAACAGCTGAGCGGACAGGAGATAGAAATCATGTTGACCCTTGCCCATTACCTTGTCCTCGGCGCGATCCTGTTTGCGATCAGCATCGTCGGCATTTTCCTGAACCGCCGCAACGTGATCATCATCCTGATGGCGATCGAACTGATGCTGCTGGCGGTGAACACCAATTTCGTCGCGTTCTCGCATTACCTCGGCGACGTGCATGGCCAGATCTTCGTTTTCTTCGTGCTGACGGTAGCGGCGGCGGAAGCGGCGATCGGCCTCGCAATTCTGGTGACCCTGTTCCGTAGCCTCGACACGATCAATGTCGAGGATCTCGATCAGCTCAAAGGTTAATTTCAGGAAAAGCGGTTATGTCCACGATACTCAATGAAAACCTGCTGCTGGCGATCCCGCTGGCACCGCTGGCCGGTTCCCTGATCGCAGGGCTGTTCGGAAAAGCGGTAGGACGAGCCGGTGCGCATTCGGTCACGATCCTCGGCGTCGCGATCGCGTTCGTCCTGTCGGCCGTGGTGTTCTTCCAGGTGATGGACGGCGCGAGCTTCAACGCGACCATCTACCAATGGATGACGATCGGTAAAACGAATTTCGAAGTCGGCTTCCTGGTCGACTCGCTGACGGCCATGATGATGTGCGTGGTGACCTTCGTGTCGCTGATGGTGCACATCTACACGATCGGCTACATGGCCGACGACGACGGCTACCAGCGCTTCTTCTCGTACATCTCGCTGTTCACGTTCTCGATGTTGATGCTCGTGATGAGCAACAACTTCCTGCAGCTGTTCTTCGGCTGGGAAGCGGTGGGCCTGGTGTCGTACCTGCTGATCGGTTTCTACTACACGCGCCCGACCGCGATCTACGCGAACATGAAGGCGTTTATCGTGAACCGCATCGGCGACTTCGGCTTTCTGCTGGGTATCGGCCTGCTGTTCGCGTTCGCCGGTTCGATGAACTACGGCGACGTCTTCGCAAAGCGCACCGAACTCGCGGCCTTGAGCTTTCCGGGTACGGATTGGGGTCTACTGACGGTGGCCTGCATCTGCCTTTTCATCGGCGCGATGGGTAAGTCGGCGCAATTCCCGCTGCACGTGTGGCTGCCGGATTCGATGGAAGGCCCGACGCCGATTTCCGCGCTGATTCACGCGGCAACCATGGTGACGGCCGGTATCTTCATGGTCACGCGTATGTCGCCGCTGTTCGAACTGTCGGATACGGCGCTGTCGTTCGTCATGGTGATTGGTGCGATTACCGCGCTGTTCATGGGCTTCCTCGGCATCATCCAGAACGACATCAAGCGGGTGGTGGCGTATTCCACGCTGTCGCAGCTCGGCTACATGACGGTCGCGCTCGGCGCGTCGGCGTATTCGGTCGCCGTGTTCCACCTCATGACGCACGCGTTCTTCAAGGCGCTGCTGTTCCTCGGCGCGGGGTCGGTGATCATCGGCATGCACCACGATCAGGACATCCGCAACATGGGCGGCCTGCGCAAGTACATGCCGATCACGTGGATCACGTCGCTGGTCGGGTCACTGGCGCTGATCGGTACGCCGTTCTTCTCGGGCTTCTACTCGAAAGACTCGATCATCGACGCGGTGAAGCTGTCGAATCTGCCGGGCTCGGGTTTCGCGTACTTCGCGGTGGTGGCGAGCGTGTTCGTCACGGCACTGTATTCGTTCCGTATGTACTTCCTGGTGTTCCACGGCAAGGAGCGCTTCCGCGGTCCGAAGCATCCGGAATCGCCGATGGGTATCGAAGCCGCCGCGCACGCGCATGATGCTCACGACGCACACGGCCACGGCCATGGCCACGACGACACGCACGGTCACGACGACCACGCTCACGAGCCGCATGAAACGCCGTGGGTGGTATGGCTGCCGCTGGTGCTGCTCGCGATTCCGTCGGTGGTGATCGGTGCGATCGGCGTCGGTCCGATGCTGTTCGGCGATTTTTTCCAGCATGGCGTGGCGTTCGACAAGGTGATCTTCATCGGCGCAAACCATCCGGCGGTTTCCGAGATGGCCGAAGAGTTCCACGGCTGGGCGTCGATGGGTCTGCACTCGGTTTCGGGTCTGCCGGTCTGGCTGGCGCTCGCGGGTGTCGTGGTGGCGTGGTTCCTGTACATCGTTCGCCCGGACCTGCCGGCTGTCATCAAGCGCGCGTTCGGCCCGATCTACACGTTGCTCGATAACAAGTACTACATGGACAAGATCAACGAAGTCGTGTTCGCGCGGGGCGCCGTGGCCATTGGCCGTGGCCTCTGGAAGGAAGGCGACGTCGTGGTGATCGACGGTATCGTCAACGGAAGCGCACGCTTTATCGGCTGGTTCGCCGGCGTAATCCGCTTCCTTCAATCCGGCTATATCTACCACTACGCGTTTGCCATGATTATCGGCATGTTGGGGCTCCTGACCCTGTTTGTAACGCTCGGCGGCAAATAAGGCGAGGGACACTAATGCACGCTTATCCGATTCTCAGTATCGCAATCTGGTTACCGATCCTTGTTGGCCTGCTGGTTCTGGCTATCGGTTCCGACAAGAACCCGGCGCCTGCGCGCTGGGTTGCGCTGATCGGTTCGGTCGTCAGCTTCATCGCGACGATCCCGCTGATCACGGGTTTTGATTCGAGCACCGCCGATCTGCAGTTCGTCGAAAAGGCCAACTGGATCGAGCGTTTCAACATTTCGTATCACCTGGGTGTCGACGGCATCTCGATGTGGTTCGTCGTGTTGACTGCATTGATTACGGTGATCGTCGTGATCTCCGCGTGGGAAGTGATCACGAAGAACGTCGCGCAGTATCTGGCCGCGTTCCTGATCCTGTCGGGCATCATGGTCGGCGTGTTCAGCTCGGCTGACGGCATGCTGTTCTACGTGTTCTTCGAAGCGACGCTGATTCCGATGTACATCATCATCGGCGTGTGGGGTGGGGCGAACCGCGTGTACGCGGCGTTCAAGTTCTTCCTGTACACGCTGATGGGCTCGCTGCTGATGCTGGTCGCGCTGATTTACCTGTACGTCCAGACCGGCACGTTCGACCTCGCCACGTGGCAGCACGCGCAGATCGGGATGACGCCTCAGGTGTTACTGTTCATCGCGTTCTTCATGGCGTTCGCCGTGAAGGTGCCGATGTGGCCGGTCCACACGTGGTTGCCTGACGCCCACGTGGAAGCGCCGACTGGCGGCTCGGTCGTGCTGGCCGCGATCATGCTGAAGCTCGGCGCGTACGGTTTCCTGCGCTTCTCGCTGCCCATCGCACCGGACGCCAGCCACTTCCTCGCGCCGGTCGTCATCACGCTGTCGCTGATCGCGGTGATCTACATCGGTCTCGTGGCGATGGTGCAGGCGGACATGAAGAAGCTGGTCGCGTATTCGTCGATCGCGCACATGGGTTTCGTGACGCTCGGCTTCTTCATCTTCAACCAGCTCGGCGTGGAAGGCGCGATCGTGCAGATGATCTCGCACGGTTTCGTGTCGGGCGCGATGTTCCTGTGTATCGGCGTGCTGTACGACCGTATGCACTCGCGCCAGATCGCCGATTACGGCGGTGTCGTCAACGTGATGCCGAAGTTCGCCGCGTTCGTGATGCTGTTCTCGATGGCGAACTGCGGCTTGCCGGGCACCTCCGGTTTCGTCGGCGAGTTCATGGTGATTCTGGCCTCCGTCCAGTACAACTTCTGGATCGCGGGTGGCGCGGCAGTCACGCTGATTCTCGGCGCGGGCTACACGCTGTGGATGTACAAGCGCGTGTACTTCGGCGCGATCACCAACGATCACGTGAAGAGCCTTGTCGACATCAACCGTCGCGAATTTTTCATGCTGGCAGTGCTTGCCGCACTGACGCTGTTCATGGGCCTGTATCCGAAGCCCTTTACCGATGTGATGCACGTATCCGTGGAAAACCTCCTCTCCCACGTTGCGCAGTCAAAGCTGCCGTTGCCTCAGTAACGCCGAGCGGAGGAATTTAAAGACCATGCAAAACGCCCCTATGACTGCTCTGTTGCCCGACGCGCTGGTGATGCTCGCCGTTGTCGTCGCGTGGCTCAACGACACGTTCGTCGGCCAGGCCGGTCGCCGTACCACGTACTTCATTGCGTTCTTCTCGACGCTCATCGCCGGCATCTGGTTTGCGATGAACGCGTTCGACCCGCAAGTGCGCTACTACTTCGGCCACATGTACGTGGTGGACCCGTTCGCCAACGTGATGAAAGCGGTGGTGACGCTCGGCTATGCCGTATCGATCGTCTATTCGCGCCGTTACCTCGAAGATCGCGGCCTGTTCCGCGGCGAGTTCTTCCTGTTGGGCATGTTCTCGTTGCTCGGCCAGCTCGTGATGATCTCGGGCAACAACTTCCTGACGCTGTATCTCGGTCTGGAACTGATGTCGCTGTCGCTGTACGGCGCGATCGCGCTGCGTCGTGACGCGGCGCCGTCGAACGAAGCGGCGATGAAGTACTACGTGCTCGGCGCGCTGGCTTCCGGTTTCCTGTTGTACGGCATCTCGATGCTGTACGGCGCGACCGGTTCGCTCGACCTGAACGAAGTGTTCAAGGCGATCGGCACGAGCCACTACGACCCGAGCGTGCTGCTGTTCGGCGTGATCTTTATCGTGGCGGGTGTAGCCTTCAAGATGGGCGCGGTGCCGTTCCATATGTGGGTGCCTGACGTGTATCAGGGCGCGCCGACGGCAATGACGCTGATGGTCGGCGGCGGTCCGAAGGTTGCCGCGTTCGCGTGGGGCCTGCGCTTCCTCGTGATGGGTCTGTTGCCGCTGGCGGTCGAATGGCAGCAAATGCTGGTGATTATGGCGGCGCTGTCGCTGATCGTCGGCAACATCACCGGTATCGTGCAGCGCAACGTCAAGCGGATGCTCGCGTATTCGGCGATCTCGAACATGGGCTTCGTGCTGCTCGGTCTGCTTTCCGGCGTGGTCGACCACAAGACTACCGGCGCGGCCAACGCGTACGGCTCGGCGATGTTCTACAGCATCGTCTACCTGATTACGACGATGGGCACGTTCGGCGTCATCATGCTGCTGGCGCGCCGCGATTTCGAAGCGGACACGCTCGAAGACTTCAAGGGCCTGAATCAACGCAGCCCGGTGTTCGCGTTCGTGATGATGGTCATGATGTTCTCGCTGGCCGGCATTCCGCCCGCGGTCGGCTTCTACGCGAAGCTCGCTGTACTGCAGGCCACCATGAACGCCGGTCTGACCTGGCTGACGGTGTTGGCCGTGATGACCTCGCTGTTCGGTGCGTTCTACTACCTGCGTATCGTCAAGCTGATGTATTTCGACGACCCGGTAGACACCGCACCGATCCACGCCGACTCCAGCACGCGCGCTCTGCTCGCGCTGAACGGGCTGGCGGTGCTGGTGCTCGGCCTCGTGCCGGACCCGCTGTTGAAAGCCTGCCTGCAGGCTATCCAGCACACGCTGCTGCTCTGATGTCGGCTGCGGGTTGGTTTATCGTGTTGTTGGCGCTGGTTGGCGCCAACCTGCCGTTCCTGAATCAGCGCCTCTTCGCCGCCGTGCCGTTGAAAGCGGTGAAGAAGAGCGCCTGGATCCGGATTGCCGAATTGATCGTGCTGTACTTCGCGGTCGGCGCGCTGGGTTTTCTGCTCGAGGCGCGCGCGGGTAACCGCTTCGAGCAGGGTTGGCAGTTCTACGCGATCACGTTCGCCTTGTTCGTCGTGTTCGCATTCCCCGGCTTTACCTTCCAGTATCTCGTCAAACGCCGCTGACGGCGTCTCGCCGTCGCGCACCAAGCTGTCCCGAGGTCCGCATATGGCTGAACTTCCTAATCACGACGCCGCGCTCACCGAGACTTGTGTCGAGAGCAAAACGATCTATCAAGGGCCGTTTCTGACGCTGAAATGCGATACCGTTCGCCTGCCGGACGGCAAGCAGGCCACGCGCGAATACGTTCAGCATCCGGGCGCCGTCATGGTGATTCCACTTTTCGACGACGGCCGTGTACTGCTGGAAAGCCAGTATCGCTATCCGATGGGCAAGGTCATGGTCGAATACCCGGCCGGCAAGCTCGACGCGAACGAAGGCGCGCTCGCTTGCGCGAAACGCGAGTTGCAGGAAGAAACGGGCTACACAGCGCGTGAATTCGTCTACCTGACGCGCATTCACCCGATCATTTCGTACTCGACCGAGTTCATCGACATTTACCTTGCGCGCGGTTTGAGCGCGGGTGAGCGCAAGCTCGATGAAGGTGAGTTCCTCGAACTGTTTACAGCAAGCGTTGCCGACGTGTCGGAGTGGATACGTACCGGCAAGATCACCGACGTGAAGACGGTGATCGGCACGTTCTGGCTGGAGAAAGTGTTGTCGGGAGCCTGGCCAACAACTGCGCAGCCGCGGTAGCGCAGTTAGCCCGGCGCGTGGGAAAACGCGCAGCGGCCTGGATCCGTAAAAAAGCCCCTGCTGGTCTACGACCAGCAGGGGCTTTTTTACGCCGGACGAGACGGGTTGCCTGGCCGTTGTCTGAAAAAATGCCGCTCCGTCCTATGCCATTCGCCAGTCTCGCCTCACGACGCTCGTCGCTCTAGTATTGATCTTCTCCGGTCATGTTCATCGGCTAGATTGATTCGGATGACGAACGGATCGAAGGGTGGTTGGTTTTGAGCGAACGGCATAAAGTTGTCACTTGACAACCTTGCTTTAAGTCACTAAATTGGAGGGTATAGATGAAACGTGGAACCCACTCCAAGAAGGAGATCGAGGCCGCGCTGGTCTATGCGGAAACGAACGGCTGGCGTGTTCAGAGCGGTGGTAAAGGGCACGCGTGGGGAAAAATATACTGTCCTTACAAAGACGCAGAATGTCGTTGTGGAGAGTTTTGTATATCGAGTGTCTGGAGCACGCCCAGGAACCCCGGCAACCATGCCAGACATCTCAGGCGCATTGTCGACAATTGCACGGCCCAGCGGTAGCGCATAGCGCTGCGGAACGAAAGTTCAGGCCGAATGAAGGTAGGAGTAACGTATGGAATATGTGTTCATCCTGAAGTACCGGCTCGCTGCTGAAGACAGCGATCTCGACGCCATCGTCGAGCGGTTGGGCGAGGCGGGTTGCGACGACGCCACGGTCGGCGTGGGGCAACCGGGTCGCATGGCTTTGTTCTTTTCGCGTGAAGGCGTGTCCGCGTTCGCCGCGCTCGTCAGCGCACTCGAAGACGTCAAGCGCGCGGTGCCGTCTGCTCGCCTCGTCGAAGCCGGCCCGGATTTCGTCGGCCTTACCGACGTCGCCGAGGTCGCCGGCGTGTCGCGACAGAACATGCGCAAGCTGATGCTGAGCCACGCAATCGACTTCCCGCCGCCGGTCCACGAAGGCAGTGCGTCGGTCTGGCATTTGTCGGACATCCTGGCCTGGCTGACAGCGCGCGGTGGCTATGACATCAGGGCAAACGTGTTTGACGTTGCGAAGTCGGCCAAGCAGATCAACCTCGCCAAAGGAGCGCGCGAACTCGAGCCGCGGCTTAACCGCCAACTCGAATGCCTGGTGGCGTAGCGCCACGGTCAGTGTGCGAAGATGCTGACCGAACGCAACTCCCCGGCTGATTCAACGTTCGAGCGTCACGTCATTTTCCAATCAGGCGACCTTCGGCGGCCCTTTGCGCAAAGCGTTAAAATCGCCCACCGCGTTTGATTTGCCCTGAGCGTCCGGCGTCGGCGGGTGGTTCGCAATAGTTTTGCGAACGACCGTTCACAAATTTATGTTTTGCGCTAAACTGGCACGCAAGCCCTGATTCCATATGAAGGTCCTCGATTTACAGTGTCCGCATGGCCATCGGTTCGAAGGCTGGTTCGCTTCGGCTGAAGACTTCGAGTCGCAGCAGTCCCGCAAGCTGGTCGAATGTCCAATTTGCGGTGCGAACGAAGTAAGCCGTTTGCCGTCGGCCCCGCGCCTGAATTTATCGGGTGCGACGGAGGCGAAGGCACCAGCGGCTGCGGGTGACATGCAGGCGCGTGTCATGCGAGCGTTGCGCGAGGTACTGGAAAAAACTGAGAACGTGGGCGACCGCTTCGCCGAGGAAGCACGGCGCATTCACTACAACGAAGCGCCGGCACGCAATATTCGCGGTGTCACGACACCCGAAGATGCGAAAGCCTTGGTCGAAGAAGGCATCGAAGTGATGCCGCTGCCGGTCCCGGCTGCCTTGAAGGAACCGCTGCAATAGTGCAGTGGCTCACTGGCGGTGGGCGGTTGCGGCCAGGAGACACTACGCATGAATCTGGACTATTCCTCCGCTGATAACGCGTTCCGCGCGGACATCCGCAACTGGCTCGAAGCGAATCTGCCTCGCGAGCTCAGCGACAAAGTACTCAATCACAAACGTCTTTCCCGCGAAGATTTTGCGGGCTGGCACAAGCTGCTCGGCACGCGCGGCTGGTCGGTGATCGCCTGGCCCAAAGAATATGGCGGCCCGGGCTGGGACGCGACTCAACGACACATCTGGGACGAAGAGTGCGCGCGCATCGGTGCGCCGTCCGTGCTGCCCTTTGGCGTTTCGATGGTGGCGCCTGTGCTGATGAAATACGGCAACGAGGCGCAGAAACGTCACTATTTGCCGCGCATTCTCGACGGTTCGGACTGGTGGTGCCAAGGCTATTCCGAGCCGGGTTCCGGTTCCGATCTGGCGTCGCTGCGCACGCGCGCCGAACGCGTCGGTGACCATTACCTGGTCAACGGCCAGAAAACCTGGACCACGCTCGGTCAGTACGCGGACATGATGTTCTGCCTCGTGCGCACCGACAGCGGTGCGAAGAAGCAGGAGGGCATTTCGTTCCTGCTGATCGACATGAAAACGCCGGGTATCACGGTGCGTCCCATCATCACGCTCGACGAAGATCACGAAGTCAACGAAGTCTTTCTCGAAGACGTGAAAGTGCCGGTCGAGAATCTGGTCGGAGATGAGAACCGCGGCTGGACTTACGCGAAATATCTGCTCGGCCATGAGCGCACCGGTATTGCGCGTGTCGGGCAATCCAAGCGCGAACTGGTTTTCCTGAAACGTCTCGCGCTAGATCAGAAAAAGAACGGCAAGCCGCTGCTGCAAGATCCGGTGTTCGCCGCGAAAGTCGCGAGCCTCGAGATCGATCTGATGGCGCTTGAAGTCACCGTGCAACGCGTGGTCGCCAATGAAGCCGGCGGACGCGGACCGGGGCCCGAGGCGTCGATGCTGAAGATCAAAGGCACCGAGGTCCAGCAAGCGCTCACCGAACTGATGTTCGAAGCCGTCGGTCCACTTGCCGCACCGTTCGACGTACCGTTCCTCGAAGGCGAGCGCGATCATAGTCTGGCCGGCGACGACGACGCCGCGCCGCTAGCCGCGTATTACTTCAACTTCCGAAAGACGTCGATTTACGGCGGCTCGAACGAAATTCAAAAGAACATCATCGCGCAGATGATTCTCGGACTTTGAGGAGCGGCGCATGGACTTCAATTTCAACGACGAACAACAGCAATTCGCCGACGCATTGCGTCGCTATCTGGACAAGAGCTACGGGTTCGAAGCGCGCCAGGCGATTGTCCGGTCGGAAGCGGGCATCTCGGATACGCACTGGGCCGCATTCACCGAATTGGGCCTGACCGCGCTGCCGGTGCCGGAAGCGCAAGGTGGCTTCAACGGCGGCCCGATCGACATGCTGGTCGTGATGCAGGAACTCGGCCGCGCGCTAGTCGTCGAGCCGTATTGGGCGACCGCGGTAGGCATCGAGGCATTGCGTCTTGCCGGCAGCGGCCAGGGCGAAGATGCGTCGTTGCTGGAGCGCGCGGCGCAGGGCGAGATCAAGCTGTCCGTGGCGTTTCACGAGCCCCACGCGCGCTACGATCTGTTTGACGTCGCCACGACCGCGAGTGGCTCCGGCGAGCAGCCCGCCTTGACCGGCACGAAGTCGGTCGTGTTGCACGGTGCGCAAGCGCATTACTGGATCGTGCCGGCTCGGCAGAACGGCGAAATCGCGCTGTTCGTCGTGGCGCGCGAAGCTGCGGGCGTGAAACTGACCGACTACCGTACGATCGACGGTCAACGCGCCGCGACGCTTGAATTCAACGGCACGCCTGCGCGCCGTCTCGAAGGCAAGCACGCCGGCGCGGCCGCGCTCGAACACATCGCGGACTACGGCACGGTCTTGCTGTGCGCGGAAGCGATCGGCGCGCTAGACGCGCTGAACCTCGCCACCGTCGACTACACGAAAACACGCCAGCAGTTCGGCCAGCCGATCGCGCGCTTTCAGGCCTTGCAGCACCGCATGGTCGAGATGCTGATTCACGCCGAGCAAGCGCGCTCGGTCACCTATCTGGCCGCCATGCGCTACACCAGCGAAGACCCCGACGAGCGTCGCCGGGCCGTCTCCGCCGCGAAGGCGCGAGTCGGGCAGGCTGCGCGTTTCGTCGGTCAGCAGGCGGTCCAGTTGCATGGCGGCATGGGGGTGACGAACGAAGTCGCGGCGGCGCATCTGTTCAAACGCCTTGCGATCATCGAAACCACACTGGGCGATGTCGATCACCATCTCGCGCGGTTCGCCGCGCTGTCCGGCTTCATGACCGCGGAAGCTTGATCGGCCGGTCGAATCGGAAAACAAGGAGCGCGACAATGGGTTTCAGTTTCGAGGACATGGTAGTCGGCACGAGCTTTGAGGTCGGCAAGCACACGTTCACGCGTGAAGAAATTGTGGACTTTGCTCAAAAGTACGACCCGCAACCGTTTCACCTGGACGAAGCCGCTGCTGCCCAGTCGCCGTTCCGCGGCCTGGTCGCGAGCGGCTGGCACACCTGTTCGGTGATGATGGGCATGCTCGTGCGCAACACGCTTGCGGGTTCCACCTCGATGGGCTCGCCCGGTATCGACGATATCCGCTGGTTGAAGCCGGTGCGCGTAGGCGACACGATCACGATGAAGAACGTCGTGCTCGACAAGCGCGTGTCGGAGAGCAAGCCGGATCGCGGCATTGTGTCGACGCAATGGGAAGGCATCAACCAGCATGGTGAAACGGTGATCACGGTGCGCTCGAAGGGTTTGTTCGGACTGCGCAATCCGGGAGCGGCGTCATGACGGTCGGCGCGGCGTCTGCCGCGACCTTCGGCGATGCCGCGGCACTGCGGGAACTGGTCGGCGCCGAGCCGCTCGTCAGCGAATGGTTGACCGTCGATCAGGCAAGCGTCGACCGCTTCGCGGAGGCCACCGGCGATCATCAGTGGATTCACGTCGATCCGGAACGGGCGCGGCGTGAGTCGCCGTTCGGCGGTCCGGTCGCACATGGATTTCTGACGTTATCGTTGATCCCGGCGTTGCTGGGAAAGACGGTAGCGCTGCGACAGCGTATGGGCGTGAACTACGGATTGAATCGCGTGCGGTTCACGTCGCCGGTGCCGGTCGGCTCGTCATTGCGGGCGAAATTCGCGGTCGATTCCGTCAGCGAGGTCGACGACGCCGGCGTGCAGGTGGTGTGGAATGTGACGCTGGAACGGCAGGGCAGTGAGCGGCCGGTGTGCGTCGCGGAGTTCATCACGCGGCATTACTTCTGACGCGGGCAAGGCCGGTGTGATTTGCTGGCACTGGCACTGGCACTGGCACTGGCACTGGCACTGGCATTGACGCTGAAGCCAGTGCGAGCGCGAAAGCAAAAAAACGCGGGCGGCATTCATGCCGACCCGCGTTTTTTATGCAATGGCAGCAGCCGTCGCCACAATCACATCACAACCACCGCAACCGCGCCACAGCAAACCTACCGCTTCGCATACTGCGTCGCGCCGAACAGCATTTCCTTCGCCTTCTCATCCATGACCGGCTGGCGTACCGAAGCCAGCACTTCCACACCGCGCACCACCGCCGGACGCGCGGCAATCTCTTCATGCCAGCGCTTCACATTGGGAAACGCATCCAGATCGACGCCCTGGTTTTTCCACGAGCGCGTCCACGGAAACGCCGCGATGTCCGCGATCGTGTAATCGTTGCCGGCAAGGTACTGCGTCTTGCCGAGTTGCGTGTCCATCACACCGTACAGACGCCGCGTCTCGTTCGTGTAGCGATTGATCGCGTACTCGATCGGCTCCGGTGCGTAGATGCGGAAGTGGTGCGTTTGCCCGAGCATCGGACCCAGTCCGCCCATCTGGAACATCAGCCATTGCAATACCGAATAGCGCGCGGCCGGATCGGTCGGTAGGAACTTGCCAGTCTTCTCGGCGAGATAGATCAGGATCGCGCCCGACTCGAACAACGCGAACGGTTGGCCGTCGGCGCCTTTAGGACCTTCGGAATCGACGATCGCCGGGATCTTGTTGTTCGGGCTGATGGCGAGGAATTCGGGCTTGAACTGGTCGCCCGTGCCGATATTCACGGCGTGCGCGGCGTAGTCGAGGCCCGTCTCCTCGAGCATGATGTGGACCTTGTGGCCGTTCGGGGTTGCCCAGCTATAGACGTCGATCATCGTGGCTCCATTGTTTCGTGAAAGCGGCGCCACGTAGGGCGCCGCTGTTGACGAAAATTAGAGCATAGATCGCACGATGCTGCTGGCGACGTCGCGGATCGTCACGATGCCGACCGCCGTGCCTATCTCAAGCTCAACCTCAACCTCAACCTCAACCTCAACCTCAACCTCAACCTCAAGCAGGTTCAAACACGCGTAACCGGCATTTCCACGCGAGCCGCCGCGCCGGCATCCATATGCCGCGCCAGCTCGAGTTTGGCGATCGCGTTGCGGTGCACTTCGTCGGGACCATCGGCGAAACGCAGCGTCCGCGCGGACGCATACGCGTAGGCCAGCGGGAAATCGTCGCTGACGCCGCCGCCGCCGTGGGCCTGAATGGCCCAGTCGATCACCTGGCACGCCATGTTCGGCGCGACCACCTTGATCATCGCAATCTCGCCGCGCGCGCCCTTGTTGCCGACCGTGTCCATCATGTACGCGGTCTTCAGCGTGAGCAGACGTGCCTGTTCGATCATGCAGCGTGCCTCGGCCATACGCTCCTGAGTGACGCCTTGGGCGGCAACCGGTTTGCCGAACGCCACGCGTTGCATCGAACGTTTCGCCATCAGTTCCAGCGCACGTTCGGCGAGACCGATCAAACGCATGCAGTGGTGAATTCGTCCCGGTCCGAGGCGGCCCTGCGCGATCTCGAAACCGCGGCCTTCGCCGAGCAGCATATTGGTCACCGGCACGCGCACGTTTTCCAGCGTGATTTCCATGTGGCCGTGCGGCGCGTCGTCGTAACCGAACACGGTCAGCGGACGATGCACGGTGATGCCGCTCGCTTCGGCGGGCACCAGGATCATCGACTGCTGCTCATGGCGCGGCGCGTCGGGATCGGTCTTGCCCATGACGATATAGACCTTGCAGCGCGGATCGCCGGCGCCCGACGACCACCACTTGTGGCCGTTGATCACGTAGTAGTCGCCGTCGCGCACGATGCTGGTCTGGATATTGGTCGCATCCGACGACGCCACTTCCGGCTCCGTCATCAGAAACGCCGACCGTATCTGCCCTTGCAGCAGCGGTTCGAGCCATTCGCGCTTGTTGTCCTCGCTGCCGTAACGCTCGATCGTTTCCATGTTGCCGGTGTCGGGCGCGTTGCAGTTGAACACTTCCGGCGCCCAGGGCACGCGGCCCATGATTTCGCACAGCGGCGCGTATTCGAGATTCGTTAGCCCGGCGCCGCGCACGGATTCAGGCAGGAACAGATTCCACAAGCCGGCGTCGCGCGCCTTCACTTTGAGTTGTTCGATCAGTTCGGTGGGCAGCCACGCGTTGCCGTTGTGGCGATTGCGCGCGATTTCCGCATAGAACGCCTGTTCGTTCGGATAGATGTGCGCATCGAAGAAGGCGAGCAGTTTCTCGCGCAACGCCTGAACCTTCGGGGTGTAATCGAAATTCATGTAGGACCTCGCGGATAAAACGGGTAACGGACGATTGGGCTCGTTGTGTTCAACGCACCTTCTGCGCGTAGCGCCAGGCGAGTTCCGCCATGGGTTTCGCGCGGCTGCCGGCATCGAGCGCCTGAGCGCTGGCCGCGGTGCCGTCGACCACACGCTTCATGATTCCTTGCAAAATCGCGGCGATGCGGAACATGTTGTACGCCAGATAGAAGTTCCAATCGCCGTGAATCTCGAAGCCGGTGCGCTTGCAATAACGCTCGACGTATTCGGCTTCGTCGGGAATGCCGAGGGCGGCCCAATCGAGCCCCGCGATGCCGCGGAATTGTGTCGGATCGACATGCCACGCCATGCAGTGATACGCGAAGTCGGCGAGCGGATCGCCGAGCGTCGACAATTCCCAGTCGAGCACCGCGAGCACTTTCGGTTCGCTCGGGTGGAAGATCAGATTGTCGAGCCGATAGTCGCCATGCACGATCGAGGCGCGCTCGCCGGTTTCCGCCGGCATATGCTGCGGCAGCCAGTCGATCAGCCGCTGCATCGCGTCGATCGGCTCGGTTTCGGACGCAAGATACTGCTTGCTCCAGCGGCCGATCTGGCGGGCGAAATAATTACCCGGTTTGCCGTAGTCGGCGAGACCGACGGCGGTGACGTCGACGCTGTGTAGCGCCGCGATCACGCGATTCATTTCGTCGTAAATCGCCGTGCGGTCGGCGCTCGCCATGCCGGGCAACGACTGATCCCACAACACGCGGCCCTCGACGAACTCCATCACGTAAAACGCGCGGCCGATCACGCTTTCGTCCTCGCACAGGGCGAGCATGCGGGCGACCGGCACGTCGGTGCCGGCCAGCGCATGCATCACACGGTATTCACGTTCCACGGCATGCGCGGACGGCAGCAGCTTCGCGGCCGGCCCGGGCTTGGCGCGCATCACGTAAGAGCGCGACGGCGTGACCAGTTTGAAGGTGGGATTGGACTGTCCGCCGGCGAACTGTTCCAGCGTAAGCGGCCCGGCAAAACCGTCGACATGCCGGGCCAGCCACGCCGCGAGGGCGTCGCTGTCGAAGCGTTGCCGATCGTTGACCGGGCGCGTGCCTTCGAAAGCCGAATAATCCGGTTTGTGTTCTGGTTCGCCGCTCTGTGTGGCTTGCACCATGTGTCTCCTCCAGTTCGGGTTCAGCTACGCTTGTATTGAATGAATTGTGCGTAGAGCATTTCCATCGTGGTGTTGCGGACGTCGCGATGTAGCGGCGACGGCGGTGAATAATTGACTGTGCGCAGCACCCAGTCGCGCGGCGCGACGCCGACGTCGAGCGCGTTGATGCAGCCGGTGGCTTGCGCGAGATGCCCGAAGAACGTGCGGCCTCCCGCCGTGATCGCGTGCGACAGGATCGCGCGATTCACACCGCCGTGCAGAACCAGCAGCACGGTGTCCCACGAGGTGTCCGCGCGCAAGGCGTCGATAGCCGGCAACACGCGATCGAACAACGCGCCGATCGTCTCGCCGTCGAGAAAGCGCGTGCTTTCCGGCACGATGCCGTCGAACACGCCGAGAAACGCGGCTTCGATATCCTGCGGCGGAATGTTGCTGAGCTTGCCGCCGCGAATCTCCTGCCACGCCGGTTCGACTTCGAGTTCGATCGGCTGCCCCGTTCCTGCGAGCACGCGCTGGGCGGTTTCGACAGTACGCGGCAAGCCGCTCACGATCACCCGGTCGAAACGCACCTGCTGTTCGGCGAACACCCGGCCCGCCGCGCTGGCCTGCTCGCGGCCGTTGGCATTCAGCGGCACGGTTTCGGGATCGATCGCGCGGCCGGAATCGTCGAAGTAGGTGACGTCGCCGTGACGCATCAGGAAGATGCGGCGGCGTTTGGGCAATTGATAGTCGGGCATGGTCCCTTCGTTCATTTGTAAACCGGCGCGCGCTTTTCGAGGAACGCTGAGATGCCTTCAAGGCCATCGCGGTGATGCAGCGACGCGACAAAGCTGTCGCGCTCGGCGACCAGATGGTCGGCCAGCGGTTGTGCGCCTGCCGCGCCGATCAAACCTTTGATGCGCGCGATCGAGTTGGGCGAAATCTTGCCGAGTTCGTCGGCCCATGTCACCGCGGCGTCGCGCACGGCGCCCGTTTTGGCCAGCTTGTTGGCGACCCCAAGTTCGTGCAAACGCGCGGCGCCGATCGGTTTGCCTTCGATCAGCACTTCAGTGGCCAGTTGGCGCGGTAAAGCCTGGGCGAGAAACCAAGAGCCGCCGCCGTCGGGCGTCAGGCCGACGCGTGCGTAGGACATGACGAACTTGGCGTCGTCGGCGGCGACGATCAGGTCGCATGCAAGCGCGAGCGAGAAGCCGGCGCCAGCCGCCGCGCCGTCGACGGCGGCGATCACCGGTTTCGACGAGAGCCGCAGCGCCGAGATCCATTCGCCCAGCAGATCGATGCTTTCAGCTTGCACGGACGGATCTTTCGCGCGGTTTTCCAGCAGGCGGTTCAGATTGCCGCCCGCGCAGAAGAAGTTGTCGGCGCCGGTAATCACCACGGCGCGGATCGACGGATCGCGTTCCGCCGAATCGAGCGCTTCGATGCCCGCTGCGTACATGTCCGGGTGCAGCGCGTTGCGCGCACCGGGGTTCGACAGTGTGAGGACGAGCGTCGATTCGCTTTCGGTCGGGCGCGAGGTCAGCAGTTCGGCGCTCATTGTTGTGTCTCCGGTTGCGTGTCGGGTTGGATGTCGGCGGCGTCGCGTTGCGTCAGCGACAGACCCAGTTGCGCGCGCCGCGCCAGCCACGGCGACGGACGATAGCGCGGGTCGCCGAGCACGCTGAACATGTTGCGCAAGATGGTGAGGATCGTGCTCGAGCCGAGCGCATCGCCCAGCGCGAGCGGGCCGCGCGGGTAGCCGAGGCCGAGCGTGACCGCGAGATCGATATCGTCGGGCGTGGCGATCTGCTTCTGCGCGATATCGCAGCCGATGTTGACGATCGTCGCTACCACGCGCTGCGCGACGAAGCCGGTCGAGTCACGAATCACGGTGACCGGCACGCCGTCGGCGGCGAAGAGTGCATGGGCGGTGTCACGCGCGGCGCGCGTGGTGGCGGGCGTGGTCATCAGCGTGCGGCGTTGTGCGGCGACGAGCGGGAAGAGGGCGTCGATCGCGACCACGCGGCTGGCGTCGAGCGCTTCGTCGACTGCGGCCGTGGTCGCGTCGTGACCGAACGGCGTGACCACGATCAACGAGTCCGCGGCGGGCGTCGCGCTTTCGTCGAGTGTCACGCCGGCCTGGGCGATCAGTTGGACGACGGCTTCATGAGCTTGCGGATAACGCTTGCTGACCCACACGCTGGCCGGCAAAGCGGACGGTGCGGGCGCTTCGGCCGGCACCTGTTGTTTGCCATCTTCGTAACGATAAAACCCTTCGCCGGTCTTGCGGCCGATCAGTCCGCCCGCGAGCCGCGTGCCCGTGATCGGCGACGGCGTGAAGCGCGGCTCTTCATAGAACTGATGGTAGATCGACTCCATCACCGGATGCGACACATCCAGCGCGGTCAGATCGAGCAACTCGAACGGTCCGAGCCGGAAGCCGGCCTGCTCGCGCATGATGCGGTCGATCTCGACAAAGCTCGCGACACCTTCGCCCGCCACGCGCAAGCCTTCGGTATTCATGCCGCGGCCCGCGTGATTGACGATGAAGCCCGGCATGTCTTTCGCGCGCACGGGCGTGTGACCCATGCGACGGGCGAGATCCATCAGCGCGTCACCGGCGGCGGGGTCGCCGCGCAGACCGTCGATCACTTCGACGACTTTCATGAGCGGGACAGGATTGAAGAAATGGTAGCCGACCACGCGCGACGGATCGGTACACGTGGCGGCAATCGCGGTGATCGACAGCGACGACGTATTCGACGCCAGCACGCAGCGGCCGCTAACCACCGTTTCGAGTTCACGGAACAGCGCCTGCTTCACGTCGAGCTTCTCGACGATCGCTTCGACGACCAGGTCGCAGCCGGCGAGGTCGCCCATGGCCTGCGCGCCGCTCACGTTTGCCAGCGCGGCGAGCGAGCGGGCCTGATCGAGCTTGCCTTTGGCCGTCAATTTGGCGAAAGTCTCGGCGAGGTAATCGCGCGCGGCGCCGATCGCAGCAGGATTGGTGTCGTACAGACGCACCGTGAGGCCCGCGAGCGCGGCAATCTGTGCGATGCCGCGCCCCATTGCTCCGGTTCCGACAATGCCGATAGTCTCGATACTGAAATTGCGAGAGGTCATTGTGATGCTCGACTCCATGGTTATTTTAGAATAGCACGATCGTGCAATTTACTGGATGATTGTTCGAAGGCCGCTGCTTTGACATCGATGCGTCAATGCACGGTCGCACCAACCCAAAGAAAGGAGACACCCGATGATCAAGCTGTGCGGTTTCGCGCTCTCTAACTATTACAACAAAGTGAAGTTCGTGCTCCTCGAACACGGCATTCCGTTCGAAGAAGTGTTCGTGATGCCGAGCCAGGACGAGGCCGTGCTGGAGCATTCGCCGCTCGGCAAGGTGCCGTATCTGCAGACCGAAGACGGCGACCTGTGCGAGTCGCAATGCATCGTCGAGTATCTGGCCGCGCGCTTTCCCGACAAGGCGATTTTCTCCGCCGATCCGTGGGAAGCGGCCAAGGAGCGCGAGCTGGTCATGTTCGTCGACGTGCACCTCGAGTTGACCGCGCGCAATCTCTACAAAGAGGCGTTCTTCGGCGGCACCGTGACGGACGCGACCAAAGGGCGTGTCGAGAAGCTGCTGGCGCATCACATTACCGGCTTCAAACGGATCGCGAAGTTCGGGCCGTACCTGGGCGGCGAACGTTTCAGCGTTGCCGACACGGCGGGTTTCGTGAGCTTGCCGCTGGTGGGCATGGCGACGCAAACCATTTACGGCCGCGATTTGCTGCTCGATGCGGGCGTCGACTGGAAAAGCTATGTGAAGGAGATCAATGCGCGGCCGGCCGCACAACGTATCACCGAGGACCGCAAGGCGTATGTTGCGGCGTCGCGCCCGGCTTGATGAGATGCGCCGCGGCTGATTCGAGTTCGCCGCGGCGTCATGCCTGAGCGGGTGGCGGCGTGCCATGCACGCCGTCCTGGCCGCGGCGCGCGATAGCGGGGAACGTGGTGTCGTTCGCAGCATCGCGCGGGGCGTCCTAGAGCCGCGCCAGCCGTTCGAGCGCGTTGGCGAGGGTGCTCTCCTGCTTGGCGAAGCAGAAGCGCACGACGCCCGATTCGTGCGCCTCGTGATAGAACGCCGAGACCGGTATGGCTGCGACGCCGATCTCGCCGGTCAGCCATTGGGCGAACTCGGCTTCGGGCAGGTCGCTGATGGCCGAATAGTCGACGCACTGAAAATACGTGCCCGTACACGGCAACAGCTTGAAGCGCGAGTTCGCGAGACCCGCGCGGAAGAAGTCGCGCTTCTGCTGATAAAACGCGGGCAGGTCGAGATACGGCGCCGGGTCTTTCATGTAGTCGGCGAGACCGATCTGCATCGGCGTATTGACCGTGAACACGTTGAACTGATGCACCTTGCGGAACTCGGCCATGAGCGCGGCCGGCGCGGCCACGTAGCCGACCTTCCAGCCCGTCACGTGATAGGTCTTGCCGAAACTCGACACCACGAAACTACGCTGCGCCAGTTCCGGATAACGGGCCATGCTTTCGTGCGGCGCACCGTCGAACACCATGTGTTCGTAGACTTCATCCGAGAGGATCAGCACGTTGGTGCCGCGCACGATCTCTTCGAGCTTGCGCATGTCTTGCTCGCGCCAGACCGTGCCGGTCGGATTGTGCGGCGTGTTGATCAGCAGCAGCCGCGTTTTCGGCGTGATCGCGGCAGAGAGCTTGTCGAACGGAATCGCGTAGTCGGGCGCCTCGAGCGTGACGAAAACCGGCTTGCCGCCGGCCAGTTCGATAGACGGCACGTAGCTGTCGTAATTCGGCTCGATCACGATCACTTCGTCGCCGGGGTGGACGGTGCACAGAATCGCGGTCAGCAACGCCTGCGTGGCGCCGGCGGTCACGGTGATCTCCGTGTTGGCGTCGTAGCGGCGGCCATACAGCGTGGCAATCTTGTCCGAAATCGCCTGACGCAGCGGCGCCGCGCCGGCCATGGGCGGGTACTGATTGTGACCGTCGCGCATGGCGTTCGAGACCGCGTCGATAATGCGCGGATCGCAGCCGAAATCGGGAAAGCCCTGGCCCAGATTCACCGCGCCTGTTTCGGCGGCGAGCGCGCTCATCACGGTGAAAATCGTCGTGCCGACATTCGGCAGGCGAGACGGAAACGAAGGACTCGTGGGCGTGTCGTGCGGTGCATTCATGGCGCTGTCCGGAGCGGGGTGGAGTGTGTGAGCGGGTGAGCCGAAGCGGCGATGGCGTCGACGAACGGCGCGGGCTGCGCGATCTGGAAACCGAAATCGCGCGCGATCCGTTTCGCGAGCTTCAACACCGCGCGGTCCTTCGAGACAAGCCAGTCGGCCTGCGCGGCATGGGCGAGTTCGAGAAACTTCTGGTCGTCGCGGTCTTTGCATTTGGGCAAAGGCCTGGCGTCTTCAGCCGGCGCGGCGGTTTCGACGAGTTGCGAAAGCTGCGCGACGACCGCGAGCGCGGCGGCTTTATCCACCTTCCGATGCACGAATTGCGGATAGTCGAGCACATAGGCAAGTTCGGCGAGGCAACGCGCGTCGATCAGCGCGGCCAGCGTGCCGCTTTCGAGTGCGGCGCGAATCGGCCGCGTATGCGGGTCGTCGAACACGAGAATATCGATCCACACATTGGAATCGAGGACGACGCGCAAAGCGCCGTGTGAGGCATGGGAACCGGGCATTCGTTACAATCTGGCTTTCGTCTTTGACCGCCAGGCACGGCGTGCCTGCAAGCCTCTATGATAATCGTTCTGTCGCCGGCGAAATCGCTCGACTACGAAACCCCACCGCACGTCAAAAAGCACACCATCCCCGATTTTGTCGACGACGCGGCCGAATTGATCGGCGGATTGCGTCGTTTGTCGCCGCAGCAGATCGCTTCGTTGATGGACATTTCGGATCAGCTCGCGCATCTGAACTTCCAGCGTTACGCGGACTGGTCGCCGAAGTTCGATACGCATAACGCCAAGCAGGCGGTACTCGCGTTCAATGGCGACGTGTACGAGGGCTTCAACGCGAAGACCTTGTCGTCGGCCGATCTGGACTATGCGCAGAGCCACGTGCGGGTGCTCTCGGGACTCTACGGCCTGCTGCGGCCGCTCGATCTGCTGCAGCCGTACCGGCTCGAAATGGGCACGCGCTTCGCCAATCCGCGTGGCAAGGATCTGTACGCGTTCTGGGGCGAGCGGATCACGCAGGCCCTGAACGCGCAGTTGAAGAAGAACGCGGCGGCGTCGCGGGTGCTGGTGAATTGCGCATCGGGCGAATATTTCAAATCGGTCAAGCCGAAGCTGCTCGACGCGCCGGTCGTCACGCCCGTGTTCGAAGACTGGAAAGGCGGCCGCTACAAGATCATCAGCTTCCATGCAAAGCGCGCGCGCGGCTTGATGGCGCGCTATGCGGTGGAAAACCGTCTCGACCGGCCTGAGCAGCTCAAGGCGTTCGACTCCGAAGGTTATGCGTTCGACGCCGCGGCATCGAACGATTCCACTTACGTATTCCGCCGCCGCGTCGCTGAATAAGCGTTGAAGCGTTTCGCGGTGCAACCAGTAGAGAAGAACACCATGACGTTATCCATCACGAGTAATTTCGACGCCGGCGCGATCGAAGTATTGTCCTGCGAAGACGCGGGCAACATCCGTCTGCGCGTGCGGCCGGACAGCCATGCCGAGTTCGCGCAGTGGTTTTACTTCCGTTTGTCCGGCGCGGCGGGCGAGCGCTGTGTGATGACGTTCGAGAATGCCGCCGCGTGCGCGTTCGCCGAAGGTTGGCGCGACTATCAGGCGGTCGCGAGCTATGATCGGGTGAACTGGTTTCGCGTGCCGACCTCGTACGACGGCCGCGTGCTGACGATCGATCACACGCCCGATTTCGACCGCATCTATTACGCGTATTTCGAGCCGTATAGCGAGGAGCGTCATTCGGAGTTTCTCGGCGCGGTGCAGCAGTTGCCGCAGGCCACGCTGACCGAACTGGGCACGACCGTCGAAGGCCGGCCCATGTCGCTGCTCACGCTCGGCACGCCGGAAACCGGCGACACGCCGAAGAAGAAAATCTGGCTGATCGCGCGCCAGCATCCGGGCGAGACGATGGCCGAATGGTTTATCGAAGGTCTCGTGAAGCGGCTCGCGGGCTGGGGCGATTGGGTGGGTGATCCGGTCGCGCGCAAGCTCTACGATCACGCGGTGTTTTATATCGTGCCGAACATGAATCCGGACGGCAGCGTGCGCGGCAATCTGCGCACCAACGCGACCGGCGCGAATCTGAATCGCGAATGGATGGAGCCGGACGCCGCGCGCAGCCCTGAAGTGCTGGTGGTGCGCGACGCGATTCACGCCGTGGGTTGCGACCTGTTCTTCGATATTCACGGCGACGAGGCGCTGCCCTATGTGTTCGTGGCCGGCTCCGAAATGCTGCCGGGCTTTACCGAACGGCAGGGCGAGGAGCAGAAGGCGTTTATCGAAGCGTTCAAGCAGGCGAGCCCGGACTTCCAGGACAAATACGGTTACGCCGCGAGCAAGTATCGCGAGGACGCGTTGAAGCTGGCGTCGAAGTACATCGGCAACGAATTCGGCTGCCTGTCGTTGACGCTGGAAATGCCGTTCAAGGACAACGCCAATCTGCCCGACGAGCGGGTCGGCTGGAACGGCGACCGTAGCGCGTCGCTAGGCGCGGCCATGCTGCAGGCGATTTTGCGGCATGTGGAGACGTTTGCTTAAAGCGGGCGCTGCATGGAAAAAGAGGCACACGGTGACGTGTGCCTCTTTTTTTGCGGTAGTGATTTGTGTGAGCGCGGGCTTGCGGTTTATTGCGGATGGCGCTTCGCTCCTGGCTCGCAAGTCTGCATCGGTGATCGTACTGCCGCTATTGAGCCTTCTTCTTCGTCGTGGTCTTTTTCGCGGTCGATTTGCTTGAAGACTTGCTCGAAGACTTGCTCGACGTCGACGTCGACTTCGACGATTTACCCGAGCTGGCCTTGGACGATTTCGTCGTCGCTTTCTTCGTGCTCTTGCCGCTTGCCGAATGCTTGCCCTTGACGCTCTTATGTTTGCCCGCCACGGCGTGCGACCCCGAAGGCTCACCGCTGCGCGCGCGAGCCGGCGGCACCGGGTCGTTCCAGCTGAACGCCAGCATCTGGGCGCCGACATAGCCGCAGCGGAATTTCAGATCGGCCGGATCGCCGCCCCCGCCTTGCGCAATGCCGAGCCCTTCGACAATGACGATGTTGTCGACCTTGACGCGTTGCTTGCCCTCGTCGAACGAATCGTTCCAGGGCGTGACCGACGCATGCGCGCTGTCGAAAGAGCTGGGGGGAAACTCGACGTGGTCGAAAGCGGTCGAGGTGCTGGCGACAAAATTGCCATGAGCGGCGCAGTCCGCGACGAGCGGGTCCGCATGCATGTCATTGACAAATTTGTTGACGAGGTCGTTGTGCTGTTCGAGTTGATCGGCGAATACGGGGGCGCTGCAAATGAGCGAGAGACTCGCTGCAAGTGTCGCCAACCGGCCGACCAGCCGCAGCAATCGGCGCGGGACGTTGGTGCAATCCATCTAGTTCGTTAGACGCTAATGTGACATGAGGCACGTAAGATGCCTCGCGATAGGGTGGAGTTCAATCCTGACACAAATATTTTGTCCTGTCGTGGTGTGCGCGATCGAGGCGGCTTAAGACGGCCGCGTGGCCGATTGCCGCGAATGCGCGTTCCATGCAGAGCCTGAGTCAGATGCGTGGTCCACCCAATCGGTATCTCCGGACGTCGTAAGTGGTGACCCAGGCGGGGCGGTAGACCGCGATCAGCGCTGTCGACATGCCCGTGAACCAGGCCTCGCCGGTAGCGAGTAGCAGCACGCTGAACGCGTAGCCGGCAGGCATCACGGTCATCGAGCCATCGGCGAGCGTGATGTGAATGCCGAGTGCGGCGGCGGCCGTGAGCGACACGGCGATAGCCGGTGAGACGAAGCCCTGGCCGAAGATAAACATGAAGAGGTTGCGCGGCAGCCAGGCGATGCTGGCGCGCTGGACCAGCGTCGAAATACCGACCGGCAATGCGCCGTACACGAGGAACGTCAGCGCGATACCTTGCCACGGAGCGTCGAAGACGACGGCGGCAAGACCCGTGACCACGGCCATGGCGATCAGTGCCAGCGCCCAGTCAAAGAGCGTGACGACCAGCGTGGCGCCGAGCAGATGCATCACCGTGCCGTCGTCGAGCCACGCATTACTTGCCCACAGCACCGACACTGCGACGATGATCGCAAGCCAGACATGCTGCAAGGTGCCGTCCTGAAGTCGTTTGAAAGGATTTTTCCACAGCGCGAGCGCGACCACTATCGCAGTGGCGATCCAGCCACCGACAGCGACCCAGAACGGAAGCGGTGTGTAGAGGAAACCCATGTATCTCATATTACTCGTTGGACGAGAAAAGGTGTGAGCGGATTCCATGCCAGCGGGCATGGACGCCGTCACAACATGCGCGCCCGGCGTCTGGCGCATTCATTTGGGGCTGTTATGCCGCTCCTGGCGGAGGCGGTTCCAATGACGGACCGGTGGACAATGCGTCGCCATAGGGCGGACTCGGCTCGGCTGCCATGGCGAGCGGAGCCGTCGCGTCATTGGCGGGCAACGGATACTGAAAGCGCCTGCGCAACCGGCGCCGCAATGGCACGACGTTGCTTTGTCCCATGATCGGACGCGCCGTGCCGTCACCGCCATTGCGTAGCACTTGCAAATGGTTCGACAGCCAGCCGTTGTAGAGCGCGACCGCCGCCGCGCGATTGGGTGCGCCGAGTTGCTGGAATATGCTGGTCAGGTGAATCTTGACGGTGCCTTCGCTGATACCGAGGGTGCGCGCGATCATCTTATTGGTGCTGCCCATGTGGACGCAGCGCATGATCTGCTCCTGGCGGGGTGACAGCACGCTGGCCAATTTGCCGCGGCGCGGCGGCGGCGTTTTTTCGTCGAATGGGCGGATGGCAATGTCCGGCGGCAGCGGAGGATTGAGCGCCAGCGCACCGGGCGGCACGTAGTGACCGCCCAGCAGCACCATTTCGAATGCACGCACAATCAGGCAAGGATCGGTTTCGCGTGAGACGACGCCGAGTACGCCCTCGTCCATGAGCGCTCGCACATGGGTGGGGGAGATCTGATCGGTGAGCACGGCGATGCGCAGGTCCGGGTAATGGCTGAGCAGATCGCGGGTATCCGCCACCGACATCCAGTCCTGCCAGTCGATCACGAGCAGATCGGGCCACTGACGCTTGAGCGTGCGTTCAACCTGGCGCCAGTCTTGTGCTTCGTTGAAGCGTGCCAGCCGGTCGATTTGCCGCAGTAGTACTTTGAGCCCATCACGCCGTTCCGCGTCTGAGTTGAGTATCGAGAATCGCATGCATGTCTCCAGATGAATCGGGCGAGGTGGCGCGATGCGCGCACCCGGCAAACGCGTCGAGTGCAGTGCGATGCGTCGCCGTTCCTATGATGACAAATTCCCTTCAATTTGACGGCCTGTCCAAAAGGCATAGGAGGAATGACGTAAAAAAGCCTGGCGAAAAAAAACCCCGCGTGTGGCGGGGCTTTTTTATCTAGGCGGCGACGCGCTTTGGCGGTCGTCGCGCCGATGCTCAATGGAAATGCGGTTGAGCGGGCTCAGCATCTTCCGGCATCTCGGCATGGACGATTTCGCCGAGCGGATCCGCATAGAGCGGCACGCCGCAGTCGTCGCAATATTCAGGCTCGAAGCGGCCCGCATGACGACGCACGTCGGTCACGCCGGTATCTTTGAGCAGCGCAACGATTTCTTCGAGCGGATCGTCCGATGCGGCGACTTCCTGCGGTTCTTCGTCGATACCCGGCTCGCTGTTCTCGCGGCCGTACAGCGGCCAGACGACGCCGTAGATCACTTCGTTACTGCCTCGGCGCGTGAAACCGACACGGTATTCGTCGATGCGGCGTTCGCCGAAGCCGGCGACCACCGCGCGCAATTCTTGCGGCGCGGCGCCGATCGTGTCGAACAGGTAGCGCACGGCGGTGCGCACTGTGTGAGGACGCACGCGTTCGTCGGCGTCGCGGCAGGCTGAATAATAGGCATCCGGCAACAGGCATTCGAACTCGCAGCCCGGCAGCACCAGCGACAGATTGGCGCCGCCTTGCGTGGTCCATTGTTCGAGGCACTGGCCGCGCTCGATCCGGCTGCCGTGCTCTTCTTCCTGCCAGCGGAAGGTCGGCTCGCCCACCGGCGCCGCCACCACCGCCAGCAGGAAACGCGGGTCGGCCAGAATCGGCGAGGTTTCCGGCAGTTCGCCGAAATTCAGTTTGGCGTTGCCGCCGGCCATTGCTGCCTGCGTAAGCTGCTGGGCGATGCGCCATGTCTCGACGTGATGACGCGGCAACTGATCGATGCTGTACAGGAACGGCGCCATGGCCACACGCGTATTGGCCGCCAGCACGTGAGCTTGCAGATGCGCGCGCAGCGCGTCGGCCGCGTCGGTTTTGAGCGGGCCCGACGGAATCATGTAGCGGGTCCAGGCGAGCACGGGCGCCGCGATCAGCAGGGCTTCGTAAGGCACGCCCTCATGCTCGACGATGAACGACTCGCTGTGAGTTTCCGCCATGTCGGCGAGCGCGCCGTACGCATCGGGATGATTCTGCTGCAGATGATCGAGCGCTGCGTCCAGCGTGGTCTGGTTGGCATTGCGGACGATCTTGGTCAGCAGCGTGTCGAGTTTCGCTTCCCAGAAGCGGTCTTCGGTTCGGCTGCCCGACGCGAAAAGCGCGAGCGAGAGACCGACGAGCTTGTCGGCATCGGGGGGGAGACGTTTGGCGATTCGCGAGCGCATAAATCCGGAAGTTGGGGTGCACAGAACCTTATATTCTAGTCTTTTATCCGCCGCCATATTATTTGGCCGGTTACGCCAGGTGGATTAAGGCATTTCTGCACGGAGATTTCGGTTTTCCTACGTGGCGCGAGGCCGCGTTACCCGCCGACCTCGCCGGATGATATAAGACGCCCCCGGAGGCTTGACTCGCTTCTATACTGACCGCTTTCAGAGATCGTCTGACAAGTGTGTGTCCACTCGCCGCCGTGGCCTGGCGCAACAGGAGATTCATCGTGAAATCGGACCAACTGATCGAACGTCTTGCCGCGGTATTCGCATTGATCATTCTGGTGGGCGGCTCGCTGCTGGTACTCGCGCCTTTTACGACTGCGCTGCTGTGGGGCGCCATCCTCAGCTATAGCTCATGGGGCTTGTATCGGCGGCTGACCGCGGCTGTGGGTGGGCGGCGCAAATGGGCCGCCACTTTGATCGTGATCATCATTCTGGTCGTGGTGCTTGGGCCGTTCGTCTATGCGGGTTTTGCATTCGGCGCGCATGTTCATGAAATCGTCGCGCTGGTGCAGAGGCTCTTTGAGGCCGGGTTGCCGGATCTGCCGCCGTGGGTTGGCGGTATTCCCCTGATTGGCTCGAGCATCGAGACCTTCTGGGAGCATCTAACCAGCGGGAATTCAGAGTTGATCGCGCAATTGCATTCGCTCGCGGCACCCGCAGGCAAGTGGATCCTTGCGGCAGCGCTTGCGGTTACCCATGGTCTGGGGCTGTTGGCGTTGAGTATCGTGCTCGCCTTCTTCTTCTATACCGGCGGAGAGGGCGCTGCTGCCTGGTTGAATGCGGGCATGCGGCGGATCGCGGGCGAGCGCGCCGATTACTTGCTGGCATTGGCAGGCAGCACGGTGAAGGGCGTGGTGTACGGGATTCTCGGCACGGCGCTCGTGCAGGGGATCCTGGCCGGATTCGGTTGCTGGATATCTGGCGTGCCGGCGCCGGCGCTGCTCGGGCTGGCAACCTTCTTCCTGTCCGTGATACCGGGTGGTCCAGTGGTCGTGTGGTTACCCGCAGCGATCTGGCTGTATCACGGCGGCGCGACCGGGTGGGCGATCTTCCTGGTCGTGTGGGGCGTGCTGGTTGTCGGTATGTCCGACAACGTCATCAAGCCGATCCTGATCGGCAAGAACAGCGATATGCCGCTGATTCTGGTGATGCTGGGCATCCTGGGCGGCGCGTTTGCATTCGGTTTCCTGGGTGTTTTCATCGGACCGACGTTGCTTGCGGTTGCCTATACCGTGCTACATGACTGGACGATCGGTGCGCCGGGCGCACGCGCGCTTGCGCCTGATCTAAAAGTGCCGGGTGTCGACGAGTCGGCGCGGGTAGAAAAGGCGCCTTGAATAAATTCCAGATAACGCTTGCAAGGCCCCGCGTGGGTCGCTAGAATCTCGCTCTTTCGTGCTTCGGACAACGAGGCACGGGAGGCGGGAGAGCCAGCAATGGCAAGGGTTTCAGCGAAGTGAACGGGTTGAGAAAGTTAGAAAAACCTGTTGACGACGCAGCGAAAGTTCTTCATAATCTCGTTTCTCTGCTGCAGATGCAGCGACGCAGGACGAAGCGGTACCGGGTAGTTGTGAGGTTGACGACAGCGGTGCGGGTTCGGTAGTGAATGCGTAATCGATCTTTAAAAATTAACAGCCGATAAGTGTGGGCGCTTGATGCGAGACGCGAGGTGGATCTTTCGGGGTCTGCCGCAAAGCGAAAGTATCAAGTCTCACACAGTAATGAAAGGAAGGTTTGAGCATCGCAAGATGATCGAACAATTCGTCAGTACGTTGAGTGAGCGACCGGTTCTTAACGGAACCGAAAAACAGTAACAGGTTTGAACTGAAGAGTTTGATCCTGGCTCAGATTGAACGCTGGCGGCATGCCTTACACATGCAAGTCGAACGGCAGCACGGGAGTAATCCTGGTGGCGAGTGGCGAACGGGTGAGTAATACATCGGAACGTGTCCTGTAGTGGGGGATAGCCCGGCGAAAGCCGGATTAATACCGCATACGCTCTACGGAGGAAAGGGGGGGATCTTAGGACCTCTCGCTACAGGGGCGGCCGATGGCAGATTAGCTAGTTGGTGGGGTAAAGGCCTACCAAGGCGACGATCTGTAGCTGGTCTGAGAGGACGACCAGCCACACTGGGACTGAGACACGGCCCAGACTCCTACGGGAGGCAGCAGTGGGGAATTTTGGACAATGGGGGAAACCCTGATCCAGCAATGCCGCGTGTGTGAAGAAGGCCTTCGGGTTGTAAAGCACTTTTGTCCGGAAAGAAAACTTCTGCCCTAATACGGCGGGAGGATGACGGTACCGGAAGAATAAGCACCGGCTAACTACGTGCCAGCAGCCGCGGTAATACGTAGGGTGCAAGCGTTAATCGGAATTACTGGGCGTAAAGCGTGCGCAGGCGGTCCGCTAAGACAGATGTGAAATCCCCGGGCTTAACCTGGGAACTGCATTTGTGACTGGCGGGCTAGAGTATGGCAGAGGGGGGTAGAATTCCACGTGTAGCAGTGAAATGCGTAGAGATGTGGAGGAATACCGATGGCGAAGGCAGCCCCCTGGGCCAATACTGACGCTCATGCACGAAAGCGTGGGGAGCAAACAGGATTAGATACCCTGGTAGTCCACGCCCTAAACGATGTCAACTAGTTGTTGGGTCTTCATTGACTTAGTAACGTAGCTAACGCGTGAAGTTGACCGCCTGGGGAGTACGGTCGCAAGATTAAAACTCAAAGGAATTGACGGGGACCCGCACAAGCGGTGGATGATGTGGATTAATTCGATGCAACGCGAAAAACCTTACCTACCCTTGACATGTATGGAAGTCTGCCGAGAGGTGGATGTGCCCGAAAGGGAGCCATAACACAGGTGCTGCATGGCTGTCGTCAGCTCGTGTCGTGAGATGTTGGGTTAAGTCCCGCAACGAGCGCAACCCTTGTCCCTAGTTGCTACGCAAGAGCACTCCAGGGAGACTGCCGGTGACAAACCGGAGGAAGGTGGGGATGACGTCAAGTCCTCATGGCCCTTATGGGTAGGGCTTCACACGTCATACAATGGTCGGAACAGAGGGTTGCCAAGCCGCGAGGTGGAGCCAATCCCAGAAAACCGATCGTAGTCCGGATCGCACTCTGCAACTCGAGTGCGTGAAGCTGGAATCGCTAGTAATCGCGGATCAGCATGCCGCGGTGAATACGTTCCCGGGTCTTGTACACACCGCCCGTCACACCATGGGAGTGGGTTTCACCAGAAGTAGGTAGCCTAACCGCAAGGAGGGCGCTTACCACGGTGGGATTCATGACTGGGGTGAAGTCGTAACAAGGTAGCCGTATCGGAAGGTGCGGCTGGATCACCTCCTTTCTAGAGCTGAACGTGTCGAACGTTGAGCGCTCACGCTTATCGGCTGTAAATTCAGACAGACTCAGGGGTCTGTAGCTCAGTCGGTTAGAGCACCGTCTTGATAAGGCGGGGGTCGATGGTTCGAATCCATCCAGACCCACCACTGTTTCTGCGGTGGCTGTGCTAACCGGTTGAAGGCACCCTTGAAGTTCATGTGTGACTGGGGGATTAGCTCAGCTGGGAGAGCACCTGCTTTGCAAGCAGGGGGTCGTCGGTTCGATCCCGTCATCCTCCACCAATCATCAATGCATAGCGTTCTGCGGAAGTACTGCAGAGGGTTGTGCATTGGCGATTGAGCCAGTCAGAGTGATACGTGGTTATAGCAATCATGATATCGGCTGTCGTTCTTTAACAATCAGGAAGAAGTAGTAAAGAGATTCACGAAAGGCTATCTAGAGATGGGTAGGCGAGTAGGTGAATCAGGGTTGTGATTGTATCAATGTATGAAAAGGTAATCGAAAGATTGCCTTGGAATACGGCGCAACACGAATACTCAACCTGTAACGATGTGACCCGCGCTGCGTTCCGAGTGAACGCGGTGTGAGACACACCCGTTATAGGGTCAAGCGAACAAGTGCATGTGGTGGATGCCTTGGCGATCACAGGCGATGAAGGACGCGGTAGCCTGCGAAAAGCTACGGGGAGCTGGCAAACGAGCTTTGATCCGTAGATGTCCGAATGGGGAAACCCACTCCGAATGGAGTATCCATGACTGAATACATAGGTCATGCGAAGCGAACGCGGTGAACTGAAACATCTAAGTAACCGCAGGAAAAGAAATCAACCGAGATTCCCAGAGTAGTGGCGAGCGAAATGGGACCAGCCTGTACTCTTTATCTTCATTGTTAGTCGAAGGCTCTGGAAAGTGCCGCCATAGCAGGTGATAGCCCTGTAGACGAAAACAGCGAGGAAGAACTAGGTGTACGACAAGTAGGGCGGGACACGTGAAATCCTGTCTGAAGATGGGGGGACCATCCTCCAAGGCTAAATACTCGTGATCGACCGATAGTGAACCAGTACCGTGAGGGAAAGGCGAAAAGAACCCCGGGAGGGGAGTGAAATAGATCCTGAAACCGCATGCATACAAACAGTAGGAGCCTCCTTGAGGGGTGACTGCGTACCTTTTGTATAATGGGTCAGCGACTTACATTCAGTGGCAAGCTTAACCGATTAGGGCAGGCGTAGCGAAAGCGAGTCCGAACAGGGCGATTCAGTCGCTGGGTGTAGACCCGAAACCAGGTGATCTATCCATGGCCAGGATGAAGGTGCGGTAACACGTACTGGAGGTCCGAACCCACTAACGTTGAAAAGTTAGGGGATGAGCTGTGGATAGGGGTGAAAGGCTAAACAAACCTGGAAATAGCTGGTTCTCTCCGAAAACTATTTAGGTAGTGCCTCGTGTATCACCTTCGGGGGTAGAGCACTGTCATGGTTGTGGGGTCCATTGCGGATTACTACGCCATAGCAAACTCCGAATACCGAAGAGTGCAATCACGGGAGACAGACATCGGGTGCTAACGTCCGGTGTCAAGAGGGAAACAACCCAGACCGCCAGCTAAGGTCCCCAAATATTGCTAAGTGGGAAACGAAGTGGGAAGGCTAAAACAGTCAGGAGGTTGGCTTAGAAGCAGCCATCCTTTAAAGAAAGCGTAATAGCTCACTGATCGAGTCGTCCTGCGCGGAAGATGTAACGGGGCTAAGCAATATACCGAAGCTGCGGATGCACATTTATGTGCATGGTAGGAGAGCGTTCCGTAAGCCTGCGAAGGTGCATTGAAAAGTGCGCTGGAGGTATCGGAAGTGCGAATGCTGACATGAGTAGCGATAAAGGGGGTGAAAAGCCCCCTCGCCGTAAGCCCAAGGTTTCCTACGCAACGTTCATCGGCGTAGGGTGAGTCGGCCCCTAAGGCGAGGCAGAAATGCGTAGCTGATGGGAAGCAGGTTAATATTCCTGCACCATTGTTAAATGCGATGGGGGGACGGATCGCGGAAGGTTGTCCGGGTGTTGGAAGTCCCGGTCCTTGCATTGGAGAAGGCGCTTAGGCAAATCCGGGCGCGGAATTCAAGGGTGCGAGGCCATTCACCTAGGTGAAGAAGCAATCGGAAGTGGTTCCAAGAAAAGCCTCTAAGCTTCAGTTTAACAAGACCGTACCGCAAACCGACACAGGTGGGCGAGATGAGTATTCTAAGGCGCTTGAGAGAACTCGGGAGAAGGAACTCGGCAAATTGGTACCGTAACTTCGGGATAAGGTACGCCCCTGTAGCTTGACTGGCTCGCGCCAGAAGGGTGAAGGGGTTGCAATAAACTGGTGGCTGCGACTGTTTAATAAAAACACAGCACTCTGCAAACACGAAAGTGGACGTATAGGGTGTGACGCCTGCCCGGTGCCGGAAGATTAAATGATGGGGTGCAAGCTCTTGATTGAAGTCCCGGTAAACGGCGGCCGTAACTATAACGGTCCTAAGGTAGCGAAATTCCTTGTCGGGTAAGTTCCGACCTGCACGAATGGCGTAACGATGGCCACACTGTCTCCTCCCGAGACTCAGCGAAGTTGAAGTGTTTGTGATGATGCAATCTCCCCGCGGCTAGACGGAAAGACCCCATGAACCTTTACTGTAGCTTTGCATTGGACTTTGAACCGGTCTGTGTAGGATAGGTGGGAGGCTATGAAGCGTGGACGCCAGTCTGCGTGGAGCCATCCTTGAAATACCACCCTGGTTTGTTTGAGGTTCTAACCTTGGTCCGTAATCCGGATCGGGGACAGTGCATGGTAGGCAGTTTGACTGGGGCGGTCTCCTCCCAAAGTGTAACGGAGGAGTACGAAGGTACGCTAGGTACGGTCGGAAATCGTGCTGATAGTGCAATGGCATAAGCGTGCTTAACTGCGAGACCGACAAGTCGAGCAGGTGCGAAAGCAGGTCATAGTGATCCGGTGGTTCTGTATGGAAGGGCCATCGCTCAACGGATAAAAGGTACTCTGGGGATAACAGGCTGATACCGCCCAAGAGTTCATATCGACGGCGGTGTTTGGCACCTCGATGTCGGCTCATCTCATCCTGGGGCTGTAGCCGGTCCCAAGGGTATGGCTGTTCGCCATTTAAAGAGGTACGTGAGCTGGGTTTAAAACGTCGTGAGACAGTTTGGTCCCTATCTGCCGTGGGCGCTGGATATTTGAAGGGGGCTGCTCCTAGTACGAGAGGACCGGAGTGGACGAACCTCTGGTGTACCGGTTGTCACGCCAGTGGCATCGCCGGGTAGCTATGTTCGGAAGAGATAACCGCTGAAAGCATCTAAGCGGGAAACTCGCCTTAAGATGAGATATCCCCGGGGCTTCGAGCCCCTTGAAGGGTCGTTCAAGACCAGGACGTTGATAGGTCAGGTGTGGAAGCGCAGTAATGCGTTAAGCTAACTGATACTAATTGCCCGTAAGGCTTGATCCTATAACAGGTGTGTCTCTCACGACACACGGTTGAGATCAGTGTTGTGCAATACAGGCACAGCCCAAAGTAATACCGAGAGGCATCCTCTCAACTACTTCTTCCAGATTGGCTGTATTGCCCAAAGGGCAGTGCGGCAACAAGTCATGCCTGATGACCATAGCGAGTCGGTACCACCCCTTCCCATCCCGAACAGGACCGTGAAACGACTCCACGCCGATGATAGTGCGGATTGCCCGTGTGAAAGTAGGTAATCGTCAGGCTCCCAAGCAGCAACGCAGAAACCCCACCCCAAAAGGTGGGGTTTCTGCGTTTACGGCGACGGAAAATCACAACAAGGTACCCAACGTCCACCGCCGTCATCGCCCAACTATTCTTGCGCGTTGCGCAACACCGCTCTTACTCGGCTCGGCAACCCGTCACGTTGCCCCCAGAAGCTCCGAGCGGCGTCTCAATCCCCGCCGGTTCGTTACGCGTTCACATCGCTGGCTCACTCCAGGCCGGGGCAATTCCGACATTCGCGTCTGCGCGTCTCACGTGCACCTTCCCGATACGCTGCGTCACCCGCGCGCAGCGAGTTTGCCGGCCAGCTTCTCCCCTCCAGTCCGCTCAGGCCCGCTTTCGCGCTGGCGTCTGATACCTCATGCCTGCTGTAAAGCGGTCCAGCCGTTCGCTCGCATCGGTGATCGCCCACAGCGGGGCACGGTGCAACTGCTGGTCAACGCAAACAAAACTTCATCCTTAAAGCGCCTTCCTCCTTACGCACTTCGCGCCGCATCCGCAGCCTTAACATCCATCTCGGAATACTGTATAAATATACAGTTAAACGTATCACCCCCGTGCCTGCTTGATGCTGGGCAGGGCGGAGCGTTCCCTATTGAAAAAGAGCGTGTCTATGGCAGCAGCGATTCGGCTTGCGACTACAGCCTTGTCATCGCAATTGTCGCGTCAGATATGGCAGGGCAATGAGCTTGCCGCAGCGGACTCGCGTGTGATTTCCAGCGGCTATGCCGAGCTGGATCAATTGCTACCAGGACAAGGCTGGTCTGCAGGTGGTTTGACGGAGTTATTGATCGAACAGGGTGGCGTGGGGGAAGTGCGTCTGTTGTCCCACGCGCTTCATCAACTGACCAGGCAGGCCGGACGGCACGTGCTATTCGTGGCGCCGCCTTATCAGCCTTGTGCCGCGGCACTCGGGGCCTGGGGGATCGATGTCGAGCGAGTCTTATGGGTACGCGCGAGCGAAGACCAGGCGCTATGGGTCGCCACTCAGGCATTGAAGCAGGATGGCATCGGCGCGGTCCTGGTCTGGCTGCCGAATGCACGCGCCGATAAGGTTCGACGCTTGCAGGTGGCAGCTCAGGAATCGTCGTCGCTGGCATTTTTGATCCGGCCCGTCGAGATGGCCGCGCAGTCGTCGCCAGCACCGTTACGCATGATTTGCGCGCCGCTATTGCCGGCCAATGCACAGACGATCAACCGTCGGCAGTGGCTGCAGGAGATCGGTGTGTCGATCGACATCTTCAAGCGTCGCGGGCCGCCGCTAGCTGAGCCTCTGCGCCTCATTTTGCCTTTACAGAGCGCGTTGTTGCCGCAAAACCGAGTCGACGTCCATCAAGGACGAGAGATCAAACATGTTGTGGATCGCAGTCACATTGCCGCTCTTGTCACTGGAAGCGGTGAAGCCTCCCGCGCCGTTCCCGGATGGTTCGCCCGCCAAGCCGAATCAGTGTGAACCACGCGAACGCGACGAGACCCGCGCACCTCGAAGTGGCGAAGACGTCATCGAGGGGCGTTGCTATGCGCTGGCCGATCATGCGCACATCCTGCTGCAGGATTTCGACGCCTTGCGCGCTGGCGTGCAAGTGGGTCATTCGCGATCCTATGCATTGGCGTTGGCGCCGGGTCTGAAGTTGCTCGCCGCCGATATCCCCCGCGAAACGCAGGCATTCGAAGCGATAGCGCTCGCTTTGCTGACCTACACGCCGAAAGTTTCGCTTACCGACGCGCACACGCTGCTGCTGGAAGTGGGCTCCGGGTTGAGGCTGTTCGGCGGTTTGCGCACGTTGTTGTCGCGAGTGTCCGCAACGGTGGCGGAATTCGGCTACACGGCGCGTATCGCCTGCGCGCCGACCGCCTGGGGCGCGTGGCTGCTGGCGCAGGCGAGGGCCAGCAGGCAGGGGCATCGTTGGCATGTGATGAAGGAAACGTCGCTCGCGCGAGTCCTCGACGGTTTATCCGTAGCGCTGCTGCCAGTCACGCAGGCGCATCGCGATGCATTCGCGCATGTCGGCTGCAGTACGCTGGCCGATCTGCGTCAATTGCCGAGGTCGGGCGTCGTGCGGCGTTTCGGCAGCGGGATACTGGATCTGCTGGCGCAGGCGTATGGCACGCGGGCCGATCCGCGTGAATCGTTTCGTGCGCCGGCGTCGTTTCATGCGCAGCTGGAATTGCCGTCGCGGGTCGAGAACGCCGATGCATTACTGTTTGCCGCACGTCGACTGATTGTGCAACTGGCCGGCTGGCTGAGCGCGCATCATGCGGCGCTCAGCGCTTATACCTTGCTACTCGAGCATGAATTGGCGTCTCGTCATGCGCCGAAGACATCGAGTTTACGAGTCGCCTGGGCGATACCGTCGCGTGATGCCGAGCATTTGATCTGGTTGTTGCGGGAGAAATTGAATCAGACCGTTCTGGTGGCGCCGGTTATCGAGTTGAAACTGGTTGCGGATCAGATCGGGGACTATGCGGGGCAATCGGACACCTTGTTTCCGATGCCCGAATCAGATGGCGAGTCGATTGCGCGCCTGCTCGAACGCTTGAGTGCGCGGTTGGGGCCGGAGAACGTGCTGCAGATGTCGATGCAGGACGATCATCGTCCGGAGCGGGCAATGCGTGTGGAGGCGTACGAGGCGCAGGGGTTTTCAGGCAAGAAACGTTCGCCGGCGAAGGCGAGGGGAAAAGGCAAAGCGGATAAGACGTGGCTGACCGATGAGTTGCGGCGTGCCGCCGCGGAAGACGAGCAAGCAGGTGATGATGCGGTGGCGCAGAAAGCGCAAGCAATCCACGCGACCATGAACACCGCCAACACCGCCAACACCGCCAACACCGCCAACACCGCCAACACCGCCAACACCGCCAACACCGCCAACACCGCCAACACCGCCAACAACCTCCCCCCACCCGCGCAACCACCCTCCGCGCAAATCTCCCTCGACCTGCCCGACAGCGCGTTACCTTCGCAACCTCGCCCGGTCTGGATGCTCGACAAACCGCTGCGTCTGATGATGCGCGACCAGCGGCCGATCTATCGTCGGCCGCTGAAAATGCTCACACGCACCGAGCGGATTGAAGCGGGGTGGTGGGACGGCAATCGTGTCGAGCGGGATTACTACGTCGCGGCCGACGATCGTGGTCACATGTTCTGGGTATACCGTGAACGTATTAGCGGCGAATGGTATTTGCAGGGATTGTTCGGCTGAACATCATGACGAATTCGCAACCATCATCGCCCATTGAACATGCGCTCGCGGCCAATTTGCCGGCGTATGCGGAGTTGCATTGCCTGACGAACTTCTCGTTTCTGCGTGGCGCATCGCATCCGCACGAACTCGTGGAACAGGCCATGTCGTGCGGCTACAGCGCGCTCGCCATTACCGACGAATGCTCGTTGGCGGGTGTCGTACGTGCGCACACGGCGTTAAAAGAAATCGAACAGGAGCGCGAGCGTCAACTGACAGAACCCCACGAATCAAAACCCATCCCTCATCTGATCATCGGCAGCGAACTCAATCTGACCGACGACACCGGCAAGCCCTTCTGCACGCTGGTTGCGCTCGCAACCAACCGCAACGGCTACGGCAACCTTTCCGAACTGATCACGCTGGCCCGCTCACGCGCGGACAAAGGCAGCTATCGCCTCGGCCCGTCCGACATCGCCGATTCGTTGCCGCATCTGGAACATCTGCAGGCGTTGCCGGACTGCCTTCTGATGCTTGTGCCGCAGCGCACGGCGACGCTTGCTCACACGCTGCGTTGCGCGCATTGGCTCGCGTCGTTCGCGGCGCAGCGTGCGTGGATCGCGCTCGAACTCTGGCAAACCGGCAGCGACGATCTGCAGATCGACGCATTGCGGATGATTTCATCCGCGAGTGGTTTGCCGCTGGTCGCGGCCGGCGGCGTTCTGATGCATACGCGCTCGCGCAAGCCTTTGCAGGACACCATGACCGCGATCGGCCTCGTGACGCCGCTCTCGGCATGCGGCCACGCGCTCGAGGCGAATGCCGAGCGGCACATGCGCACGCGCGTGCGGCTCGGCAAACTGTATCCGCGCGACACGCTCGAAGAAACGCTGCGGATCGCCGCGCTATGCCGCTTCTCGCTCGACGAACTCAAATACGAGTATCCCGAAGAACTGGTGCCGGCCGGCGAGTCGCCGTCGAGTTATCTGCGCAAGCTGGTCATGGCCGGCGCGGTGGAGCGCTGGCCCGACGGGATGGACCTGAAACGAATCGGTCAGATCGAGAAGGAGCTGGGGCTGATTGCCGACCTGAAATACGAAAAGTATTTCCTCACCGTGCACGATATCGTGAGCTTTGCTCGTTCGAGAAACATCCTGTGCCAGGGACGCGGATCGGCGGCGAATTCGATCGTGTGCTACTGCCTGCATGTGACGGAAATCGATCCGGTGCAGATGAACATGCTGATCGAGCGCTTCATCTCGCGTGCACGCAACGAGCCGCCGGATATCGACGTCGATTTCGAGCATCAGCGCCGCGAAGAGGTGATTCAATATATCTATGCCAAGTACGGCCGTCATCGCGCGGCGCTGACGGCGTCGCTGATTACGTATCACGCGCGCAGTGCGCTGAAGGACGTGGGCAAGGCGCTGGGTCTCGAGGCGTCGTTGATCGAACGGATCAGCAAGTCGCAGCAGTGGTGGGACGGCACGGACGCGGTCGCCAAATATCTGGCCGAAGCGGGCTTCGACGCCAACTCGCACATCACGCAGAACCTGATTCGTCTCACCAGGGAGTTGCGTAGTTTTCCGCGCCATCTGTCGCAACACGTCGGCGGTTTTGTGATCGCGAAAGACAAACTATCGCGGCTCGTGCCGATCGAAAACGCGACGATGAAAGACCGCAGCGTGATCGAGTGGGACAAGGACGACATCGACGCGCTCAAGCTGCTGAAGGTCGACGTGCTGGCGCTCGGCATGTTGTCGGCGATCCGGCGCGCGCTGGAATTCGTCGCGCTGAGACGTGGATTTCCGCGCTTCAGAATGCAGGACATTCCGCGCGAGGATCGCGCCGTCTACGAAATGTGCGGCCACGCCGATACGATCGGCGTGTTCCAGATCGAATCGCGCGCGCAGCAAAGCATGTTGCCGCGTTTGAAGCCGGACAAGTACTACGATCTCGTGATCGAAGTGGCGATCGTGCGGCCCGGGCCGATTCAGGGCGGCATGGTGCATCCTTATCTGCGTCGCAAGCAAGGTCTCGAAGCGGTCGATTACGCCAAGGACGAATTGCGGCCGGTGCTCGAACGCACGCTCGGTGTGCCGATTTTCCAGGAGCAGGTCATGCATCTGGCGATGGTCGCGGCGAAATATACCGGCGAGCAGGCCGATCAGTTACGTCGCGCGATGGCCGCGTGGCGGCGCAGCGGCAACATCGAAAAGTATCAGAAGGATTTGAGCGAGCGCATGCTCGAACGCGGTTATGAGCCGGCATTTATCGAGCGCATCTGCAAGCAGATCGAGGGCTTCGGCGAGTACGGTTTTCCGGAGAGTCATGCGGCGAGTTTCGCGTTGCTCGTCTATCTCAGCGCGTGGCTGAAGCGTTATGAGCCGGCGGCTTTTCTGGCGGGCTTGCTGAACAGCCAGCCGTTGGGGTTTTATTCGCCGTCGCAACTCGTGCAGGATGCGAAGCGTCATGGCGTCCCGGTGTTGCCGCCCGATGTGACGCTGAGCGATTGGGAATCCACGTTCGAGCGGCGCGATCACGAAGGGCAGCGGATTTCAGCGGACGAGACCTGTCTGCATCGTCAGCACGCCGTGCTATCCGCGCAGCAATTGCGCGATCTGGCGCTGCGGCGGTTGACGGTGAGCCGGACGATCCGTCGCGCGGCCAAACGCATGACGGCTCGCGTGTTTCAAGCGTCGAACACGTATGGTGCGCGCGGTCCGGCGGTGCGTATCGGCATGCATCTGATCAAAGGACTGGCGCAGGGCGCCGCCGAACGCATCATGGCGGCTCGCCGCGACGCGCAGTTTGCCGACGTCGACGATCTGGCGCGTCGCGCGGCGTTGACGCGGCGCGATCTCGAAGCGCTCGCCGCGGCGAATGCGCTGGTCAGTATCGCGGGTCATCGGCGTGAAGCGTGGTGGGCCGTGACCGCGCAGCACACGGTGCCCAAACTGCTGCGCGACGCACCGATCGCCGAAGCGCCATTGGCATTGCCGCAAGCGGCCGAGAGCCGCGAGATCGTCGACGATTACGCCAGCATTGGCCTCACGCTCAATCGTCATCCGCTCGCGTTGTTGCGTCCGCGGCTTGCGCAGCAGCGTTTTCGCGCGGCCGCCGAACTTGCCGCGTGTCAGCACGGCACGCTGGCGCGGGCATGCGGCATCGTCACCGTGCGGCAGCGGCCGGGCACGGCGAACGGGACGGTGTTCGTTTCCATCGAAGACGAGACGGGGTCGGTCAATGTGATCGTCTGGCCGTCGCTGGTGGAGAAGCAGCGCAAGGTGTTGCTAGGCGCGTCGTTGCTGGCGGTTTACGGCGTCGTGCAGCGTGACGATGGCGTTGCGACTGGTGGCGATAACGGCAAGGCGGGGCAGACGGTGAATGGGAAGCCGGGCGGCAAGGGGAAACGGAAAAACACGGGCGAGGTGATTCATCTCGTCGCGCATCGTCTTGTGGATCTGAGTGATTGGCTCGGCGAACTCGCCACGGCGAGTCGCGATTTTCATTGAGACGGTTTGGGGTTTTGCGGGTGTGGGGTGGTTGGGTGGTCAGGCACTCAAGCGCTCAAGCGCTCAAGCGCTCAAGCTCAAACTCGCGCTCACACCAGCGCCCGCATTCACGCCGCCTTATCACCGCGCCACGGAAACGCCGCCAACACCTGTCGGATCGCCGTATCGAACGGCGTACGGCGGCCGATCCCAAGCGCTTCGAGTCGGTCCGACGCCAGATGGCAGTTATGCGGACGCGGCGTCGCATCGGTCGGCCTGTGTTGCGGCGTCAGCCGCGCGTCGACCCGCAACGCTTCGGCAAGACGTATCGCGATTTCGTACTTGGTCATCGGCTCGTCGCCCGACCATTGCACGATGCCGCTGATCGCTTCGCCGCGCGCGTGCCGTTCGAGCATCTGCCGGATCACGAACGCGATATCCGGCGTGAAGGTCGGATAGCGGATCGCCCAGGCATCCATGACCGCGGGCTTGCCATCCGCCGATGCCGATGCCGATGCCGCGATCGCCGGCACGAGACTCGTCACCGCCGATTCCGCCCAGCCGACGATCGGCCCATACAGTAGCGGCAAACGCAGTACGCAGCCGAGATCGGTCGTGTCCAGCAGCGCGCGCTCGCCTTCGAGCTTGCTGCGTCCATAGGCGTTGAGCGGCGAGGGCGCGGAGTCATCTCGATAGGGCGGGTGGGCGCCGTCGAAAACGTAGTCGGTGGAGATCGACAGCGTCCAGGCGCCGCGCCGGTTTGCCGCGGCGGCCAAGGTGCGCACCGCGTCGACATTCAGTGCGCGGGCCAGCGCCGGATCGTGCTCGCACACGTCCGGCCGACGTTCCGCGGCGGCAATCACGAGCGCGTCCGGTGCTTCGCGCTCGACGAATTGCTCGACCGCGCGGGCGTCGCGAATATCCAGTGTGAGGGCGTTCGGCACCGGGCGGCTGAACGTCGTGGCGACGACTTGCCAGCCGGTCTGCTGCGCCAGTTCGGCAACGAGCGCACGGCCGAGCAGCCCGGAGGCGCCAATGACAGCAACTTTGAACATGACGTGAACCCGCCTAGCGAAGCGCGCCGCCGCCTGCGGCGCCGCTGGTCACGCTTTTGACCGTGTAGCCGGCGTCGTCGATGGCGGCCTTCAGCGCGTCAGCCGATTGCGCCGATTCAACCATGACGCGTCCCGCCGCCAGATCCACCTGAACCTGCGCGGCTTCATCGTGCTCGCGGATTGCATTCGTCACCGCTGCCACACAGTGTTGGCAGCTCATGCCTTCTACCTGAAATTCGATCGTCATCGGGATGGGTCTCGAGGAAATGGAGATTGCGAGAGTTGAATTATGCCTGCCGATCCGCACTTAAGTGCTAGACCCTCCCATCATGGGAAGGTGTAGGATCCATTCCTACCTTGGGGGAACAGTGATGAATATCGGTGAAGCGGCCCGCTCGTCGGGCGTCACGGCGAAGATGATTCGCTACTACGAAAGCGTCGGCCTGCTGATGGCGAAGGCGCGCACCAGCGCCGGTTATCGCGTATACGGCCCGCAGGAGGTTCACTCGCTGCGCTTTATCCGGCAGGCGCGCCGGCTCGGTTTCCTGGTCGAAGATATTCGACGGCTGCTGGCGTTGTGGCACGACCGCTCACGCGCCAGCGCCGAAGTGAAGGCGATCGCGCTGGAACATGTAGCCGAACTCGATCGCCGAATCGCCGAACTCACCGATATGCGCGACACGTTGGCGCATCTGGCGGACCATTGTCACGGCGACGACCGGCCTGATTGTCCGATTATCGAGCGGCTCGCTGACACCGATCTAGTGTCGGGGCACGGTTGTCATCCAGTTTGATCGTGCGTTAACGGCGGAAGGTGCAACCTGCGGCGGAGTTTTGTCGCAACCGGGCGGTATTTGCACTAACAAAGTGCAAAATAATTTGGGGTGATATCGACTTCCAGGAAATTCAGACTTTCTGGATAGATAAATCAAAGACTTAGCTGCACTGTTACCGTGCACCATTCCAAAGCGGAATGCACGTCATGCGGGCATTTCATTAGCAAGGTTGCACCATAGGGCTATAATCCGGGTTAACCCTTTTACGGGAAATCCCTGATGAACAGTGCACCGGGGATTCAATCTGATCCTTGGAGAACATCATGTTTGCATACATTCTTGAAAAGCTGAGCACCTGGTTTGAAGCCGCAGAACGTAACCGTCGTGAAGCCTACCTGGCATCGTCGTCGGATATCGTTCAGTTGGAACAACGCATCCGCACGCTCGAAACGAACGGCTACTCGCTGTAAGTTTCATCCGCGTCACGTTGGACCGGTAGCGCTCGGTAGCGCAGCCCTTGCAGTAAGTGTTGAGCCCCGTGTTGACGGGGCTTTGTCACATCTGGGCCCGGAAAAATCGCACAACACGGCGCGTACGATGCCCGTTACTGGCGAATATGAACTAGCCTGGCGGGAGACGTCGCGGTAAGGTAAGACGTTTTCAGTATCTTCTCCGGCGTTCTCAAAATTCAACCGGTGCGTCCTATGCCTTCCGTCCGTTCGCTCAAATTCATCTTCGCCGTGGCCGCAGCGGTCTCGCTGACGACGATTTTTACCGCGCCGGTTGCCTACGCCGCGTCGAGCACGAACACGACGCGCAAGCCGTTGATCCTCGACTCGCAGAACGGTATCAACGACGGCCAAAGCGGAACCGTGCTGCAAACCGCGCCGCTCTCGCATCAGCCGATCGTCGGAGCGCAGCCCATCGCAGCGCCCACCGAGCTCGCGCCTAATTCGTCGATGCCTTACGTTGTTGCGCCGTATATCCAGTTGCCCATGGGCGGAAACACACCGCAGCCGCCACGGCCGCAGCCGCGCCCCGTGCCGCGATCGCAATAGGCGTCGCCGGCGTTTCCGCCTGGTCGCTTCCTTTCTCCCCGATCTCCTGTAACGCATCGCGACGCACCGCCAGTGCCTGGTCGTCGTCGCGGTGTTGAAATCGAAAGCGGATCAGCTCAAGACGTTGGGCGACTTAAAAGGCGCAAAGGTGAGCGTGAGCGCGCCGGGCTCGCCAATGCGATCGTGCGCGCGGACCACTGGCTGCAGACCGCGAGCGACGCCGATCTGTTGAAGATCGTGCCCTCGGCCTATCTGCTCAACGACCCGGCGCTTTATGTGGAAGCCTTCCACAACGTGCGCGACGCCTATTCGCCGGATGGTCTGATGCCCGCGGATGGCCCGGCAACTTCGTTGCGGGCGCTGTCGTCGTTCGATAACCGGCTCGATCCGAAGAAGATCGATCTGAACGCAACATATACGAACACGAACGATTTTGCGCGGAAGGCCGCGATGCAACTGAAGTAGGCTGGTAGGGCAGCGAGCTATCGGGGACGCGGTTTTTGCCCGCCGCCAACCTCAGTCGCCGCGATACTCGACCTTGAACTGCGCGGCCTTATCTTCACCGAGCGCCTTCACCAGCCACGGCATCTGATCCTTCAACGTCTTGGCCAGCGTATACGGCGGGTTCAGGATGAACATACCGCTACCGAACAGGCCAAAGCCATCTTCCGGCGGATTGCTCACCGTCAGGCTCACGTGCAGCCAGTTACGCTCCTGCAACTTCTTCAGTTGATCGGGAAAGCGTTGCGATTCAAGACGCCGCACCTGCGGATACCAGACCGCATAAGTACCGGTCGGAAAGCGCTTCAGGCTCTCTTCGACGCAGCGCAGCGTGCGCGTGTAATCGCGTTTGTCTTCGTACGACGGATCGAGCAGCACCAGCGCACGGCGCGGCGCCGGCGGCAGCAACGCGAGGATGCCCTCGAAGCCGTCGCCGTCGTAAAGCATGGCTCGGCGGCCCGCGTCGCGGAAATTGTGGCGAAGTACGTCGATTTCGGTGGTGTGCAGTTCGAACAGACGCATGCGGTCCTGCTCGCGCAACTGCCGCCACGCGATGTAAGGCGAACCGGGGTAGAAGCGCAGTTGGCCGTCCGGATTAAGCGCGGCCACTTCGTCGACGTAATCGGCGAACAACGACGGCAGATCGTTGCGTTCCCACAGTTTGGCGATGCCGGTCTGGAACTCGCCAGTCTTGATCGCGTAGCCTTCCTTCAGCGAATAGACGCCGGCGCCTGCATGCGTGTCGATATACCAGTAGGATTTGTCCTTCTGGCCGAGGTAGCGCAAGAGCTGCAACACGACGGCGTGTTTCAGGACGTCGGCGTGATTGCCTGCGTGAAAGGCGTGGCGGTAGCTAAGCATGATGAGGAGACGCTGAAAGAAGGCGTGCCGGCCCAGGTCGGATCCGGCGATGCGGGTGCAATATGGCTGCACAGCGGGCATAGAGCGCCGATGCGAGGCGCGGTCGCGTATTGTACGCGACGCCGCGCCACGCTTCGCGCTTTGCAGCAAGCTCCGCGTAACACGGCCGTGGCTCAGTCTGGCCCATGTTACGCGGCACGGCGCGAGTCCGGTCAGTCGTACGCGTCGCCGATAATGTCTTCGATCTTCTGTTTGATCTCCGGCGTGATTCGCGTGGCCACTTCGGCGGATTGCATGTTCTCGCCGATCTGTTCGACCCGCGACGCACCCGTGATCACCGTGCTCACATGCGGATTCTTCAGAAGCCAGGCGATCGCCAGTTGACCGATCGTGCAGTCCAGCTCGTCGGCCACTTCGCCGAGTTTGCCGACCACATTGTTCTTGCCCGAGTCGGTGAGTTGCTTGCGCAACCAGTCGTAGCCTTGCAACTGTGCGCGGCTATCGGCGGGCACGCCGTCGCGGTATTTGCCGGTGAGCAGACCGGACGCAAGCGGACTCCACGTGGTCAGTCCAAGACCGATGTCCTCATAAAGCCGCTTGTATTCCTGTTCGACGCGTTTGCGATGAAACAGGTTGTATTGAGGCTGCTCCATGACCGGCTTGTGCAGATGATGACGCTCGGCGATGTCGTACGCCGCGCGAATTTCGTCGGCGCTCCATTCGGACGTGCCCCAGTACAGCGCCTTGCCGCGCGTGATCATGTCGCTCATGGCCCAGACGGTTTCCTCGACGGGCGTGTTCGGGTCAGGACGATGACAGAACACCAGATCGACATAATCGAGCTGCAGACGCTTGAGCGACGCGTCGATCGCGTTCAGCAGGTATTTACGGTTTAGCGTGTGGTACTGATTCGGCGCTTCCGCCAGGCCCCAGAAAAATTTCGTCGACACCACGTAGCTGACGCGCGGCCACGCCAGTTCCTTGAGCGCCTGGCCCATGATCTCTTCCGACTTGCCGCCGGCGTAGACCTCGGCGTTATCGAAAAAGTTGACGCCGGCGTCGCGCGCCGCCGCGAGCGATTCACGCGCCGCGCCATGGTCGACCTGATTGCCGTAGGTGACCCACGAGCCGATGGATAGTTCGCTGACTTGCAGGCCAGAGCGGCCCAGACGTCGATAATTCATGCCTTCCTCCTTGTTGGTGATGCCACAGGAATCTCGCCGAAAACATCCAGTTTAAAGAGATCCCGGTCGATGTGCGTTTTACCGATGGAGTTCACACGGTTCATGCACAATAGCAGCGTTGGCCGCAGTGCAGCATTCAGCCGAACGGCCTATGCCGTTTGGCTGACTTCACGCCGCCCGCGGTCCGTGGTCTCATTGCTCATCAACTGCATGGAGGTTCTGGATGTCGTCACTGAACACGAATCTGAATGGCAAAGTCGCGGTAGTCACCGGTGCTGCTAGCGGCATCGGCAAGCAGATTGCGCTCACCCTTTCGGCAGCGGGCGCGGCGGTCGCGATCGCCGACCTGAATCAGGACGGGGCGAACGCCGTCGCTGAAGAAATCAAACAGGGCGGCGGCAAGGCAATCGGCGTGGCCATGGACGTCACGAACGAAGACGCTGTCAACCAGGGCATCGACAAGGTTGCCGCCGAATTTGGCTCGATCGATATTCTGATTTCCAACGCCGGCATCCAGATCGTCAATCCAATCGAAAATTATTCGTTTTCCGACTGGAAGAAAATGCAGGCGATTCACGTGGACGGCGCCTTCCTGACCACCAAGGCCGCACTCAAGCACATGTATAAAGACGATCGCGGCGGCATCGTGATCTACATGGGCTCGGTCCATTCGCATGAAGCGTCGCCGCTGAAGTCCGCTTACGTGACCGCCAAGCACGCGTTGCTGGGCCTCTCGCGTGTGCTGGCCAAGGAAGGCGCGAAGCACAACGTGCGTTCGCACGTGGTGTGTCCGGGTTTCGTGCGCACGCCGCTCGTCGACAAGCAGATCCCCGAACAGGCCAAAGAACTCGGCATCAGCGAAGAAGACGTGATCAAGCGCGTGATGCTGGGCGGCACCGTCGACGGCATCTTCACCACGGTGGAAGACGTCGCGCAGACGGTGCTGTTCCTCTCCACCTTTCCGACGGCGGCGCTGACCGGCCAGTCCTTTATTGTGAGCCACGGCTGGTACATGCAATAAGGAGGCGCCCATGGCGCAACGCAATCTCAAGCGGGCGCGCGTAGGCGCGCCCGGCGACGGGGAGGGCGAGGGCGCGGGTCCCGCGCCCGCTGCACACCCCGGCCGGCACCTCCATTTGCCCAACTATGAAACCGTCGCCCTGGTGCTGCAAGGCGGTGGCGCATTGGGCGCCTACCAGGCCGGCGTCTATCAAGGGCTCTACGAGGCCGGCATCGAGCCCAACTGGCTGGCGGGTATTTCGATCGGCGCGTTGAATACGGCCATCATCGCCGGCAATCCGCCGGAGAAGCGCGTCGAACGACTGCTGCAATTCTGGGAGACGATCTGCCAGCCGGCATTCGGTCCGCCGCTGCCGGCCTTTATCGAACACGCGCTCTTCAATTCCAGCGAGGCGATACGCAAGGCTTTCACGGCCACCCAGGCGATGGGCGCTATTGTCGAAGGGCAAAAGGGCTTTTTTGTGCCGCGTTTCCCGCCGCCGTTGCCCACGGTGTCCGGGCCGCCGCAAATGGCCAGCTACTACGACACCAGGCCGCTGAAGGCTACGCTTGAAGCGCTGTGCGATTTCGACCGGATCAACTCGAAGGAAATGCGCGTGTCGGTGGGGGCGGTCAATTGCGGTACGGGGAATTTCGCGTACTTCGATAACACGCATACCACGCTGAGGCCTGAGCATTTCATGGCATCGGGTGCGTTGCCGCCGGGCTTCGCGGCGGTCGAGATCGACGGTCAGTACTACTGGGACGGCGGCTTGATGTCGAATACGCCGCTCTACGAGGTGATGCAGTCCACGCCGCGTCACGACACGCTCGCGTTCCAGGTCGATCTGTGGAGCGCGATCGGGCCGGTGCCGGACAACATCACCGACGTTCAGGGTCGCATGAAAGACATCCAGTACTCGAGCCGAACGCGCCTCGTGACCGATATGCTGCAACGCTCGCAGCGTTTCCGGCATGTGCTGCGCGAGGTGCTGGACCGTGTACCGTCCGATCAGCGTGACGATCCGTGGTGCAAGCTGGCCGACGATCTATCGTGTTCGAAGCGCTACAACGTGATGCATCTGATCTACCGGCAAAAGGAATACGAAGGGCATTTCAAGGACTTCCAGTTCGGCCTGACGACGATGCGCGAACACTGGCAAAGCGGTCTCGACGACATCCACCGTTCGCTTGCTCAACCCGATTGGCTCGACATGCCGGATAACGATGCGGGTTTTGTCACGCACGATATTCACCGCGATTCACGCTGAGAAGATCGCAAGCCATACCCGCCACAAACGAAAAACGGCGCCCTCGAGGGCGCCGTTTTCACGTCAGCCAGGCCGCGCGCGGAACAAGCCGCGCGCCGGCATGCCGTCTTACTTCAACACGTGAGCGATGGCGTTAGCCACGACGTCGAGATTGCGCGTGTTCAGCGCGGCCACGCAGATACGGCCGGTGCCCACTGCATAAATGCCGAACTCTTCGCGCAGACGGTCCACTTGCGGCGACGTCAGACCCGAGTAGGAGAACATGCCGCGTTGCGCGTTCACGAAGCTGAAGTCGCGATCCACGCCGCTTGCCTTCAGGCGTTCGACCAGACCGTTGCGCATGGCGCGGATACGGTCGCGCATTTCAGCCAGCTCCGTTTCCCACGTGGCGCGCAGTTCGGCCGACGCGAGCACCGCGGCGACCACCGAACCGCCATGCGTGGGCGGGTTCGAGTAGTTCGTGCGGATCACGCGCTTGAGTTGCGACAGCACGCGCGAGGATTCTTCCTTGCTCGCGGTGATGATGGACAGCGCGCCGATACGCTCGCCGTACAGCGAGAACGACTTCGAGAACGACGACGACACGAACACGTTCAGTTCCGACGCGGCGAACAGGCGCACGGCTGCGGCGTCTGCTTCGATGTTGTCGCCGAAACCCTGATAAGCGATGTCGAGGAACGGCACCAGATTGCGCGCCTTGACGACTTCGACCACCTGCTTCCATTGCTCGACGCTGAGGTCGACGCCAGTCGGGTTGTGGCAGCACGCGTGCAGCACGACAACCGTGCCCGCCGCGTAGCTGTTCAGCGCGGCCAGCATGCCTTCGAAGTTCACGCCATGCGTTTGCGCGTCGTAGTACGGGTACGACAGCACTTCAAAGCCCGCGCTTTCGAACAGCGCGCGGTGGTTTTCCCAGCTCGGGTCGCTGATCGCGACCTTGGCGTTCGGATCCAGGCGCTTCAGGAAGTCCGCGCCGATCTTCAGCGCGCCCGTGCCGCCCAGTGCCTGCGCCGTCACGACGCGACCGGCCGCGATCAGCGCCGAGTCGTTGCCGAGCAGCAGCGTTTGCACGGCTGCGTCGTAGGCGGCGATGCCTTCGATCGGCAGATAGCCGCGCGGCAGCGCGGCTTCGACGCGCGCCCGCTCGGCTTCGCGCACGGCGCGCAGCAGCGGAATCTTGCCTTCTTCGTTGAAGTACACGCCGACGCCAAGATTGACCTTGGTGGCGCGCGCATCGGCGTTAAAAGCTTCGTTCAGGCCCAGAATCGGGTCGCGGGGAGCAAGTTCGACGGCGGAGAACAGAGACATGATGGGTGGGCAGCAGTAGTGAAAAGAGGGCGGCGGCATCGAGCGCGGGGCGGCCCGGCCAGCGGCGTCTGACAAAAAACACAGGCGGGTGGCGGGCGGCTGCGAGCGAGCGCAACTTCGCATTGTAACGAATTCACGGCCTTTTTTCGGCCGACGCGGCCTGTCGAAGGGAATTAATTGCTTGAAAAACAGGCAGCCGGGCGCCACGTGGTAGTCAGTGGATCGAGTTCCAACCTCTACGCGGACCCGCTCAGCCCGGGCTCGCGCAACCCGTTAGAATAGTTCTTTGCCCAAGGCCCGGTGCCGCCCCACATGTCCGAACAACACCACACTGAAGCCGAAGACGCGCTCGACGAATCCAAGTTCGTCACGTTCGAAGGCTCGCCGTTCCAGCTCTACCAGCCGTACCTGCCGGCCGGCGACCAGCCCACGGCGATCGACACCCTCGTCGAAGGCGTCGAAGACGGTCTGTCGTTCCAGACGCTGCTCGGCGTGACCGGCTCCGGCAAGACCTTCACCATGGCCAACACGATCGCCCGGCTGGGTCGTCCGGCGATCGTGTTCGCGCCGAACAAGACGCTCGCCGCGCAGCTTTATTCGGAGTTCCGCGAGTTTTTCCCGCGTAATGCGGTCGAGTACTTCGTTTCGTACTACGACTACTATCAGCCGGAAGCGTACGTGCCGCAGCGCGACCTGTTCATCGAAAAGGACTCGTCGATCAACGAGCACATCGAGCAGATGCGGCTGTCGGCCACCAAGAGCCTGCTGGAGCGGCGCGACGTGGTGATCGTGGCGACGGTGTCGGCGATTTACGGTATCGGCAATCCGTCCGAATACCACAAGATGATTCTGACGCTGCGCACCGGCGACAAACTCGGCCAACGCGACATCATCGCGCGGCTGATCGCGATGCAGTACAACCGCAACGAAGCCGATTTCCAGCGCGGCTCGTTCCGCGTGCGCGGCGACACCATCGACATTTTCCCGGCCGAGCACGCCGAGATGGCGGTGCGCCTCGAACTGTTCGACGACGAAGTCGAAACGCTGCAACTGTTCGATCCGCTCACCGGCCGCGTGCGTCAGAAGATCGCGCGTTTCACGGTGTATCCGTCGTCACACTATGTGACGCCGCGCGATACGGTGATGCGCGCGGTCGAAACCATCAAGAACGAGTTGCGCGAGCGGCTCGAATTCTTCTATGGCGGCGGCAAACTGGTCGAAGCGCAGCGTCTCGAGCAGCGCACCCGCTTCGATCTGGAAATGCTGCAGGAGCTGGGCTTCTGCAAAGGCATCGAAAACTACTCGCGGCATTTTTCGGGCGCGGCGCCCGGCGAGCCGCCGCCTACGCTGGTCGACTACCTGCCGCCGGACGCGATCATGCTGCTCGACGAATCGCACGTGCTGATCGGTCAGTTGAACGGCATGTACAACGGCGACCGGGCGCGCAAGGAGAATCTCGTCGACTACGGTTTCCGTTTGCCGTCGGCGTTGGACAACCGGCCGCTCAAGTTCAACGAGTTCGAACGCAAGATGCGCCAGGTGGTATTCGTGTCGGCCACGCCGGCGGATTACGAGCAGAAAACCGCTGGGCAGGTGGCCGAGCAACTGGTGCGACCCACTGGGCTCGTCGATCCGCAAATCGAGGTGCGGCCGGCCCGCAGCCAGGTCGACGACGTGCTCGGCGAGATCAACGAGCGCGTCAAGGTCGGCGATCGCGTACTGGTCACCGTGCTGACCAAGCGCATGGCGGAGCAGTTGACCGAGTTTCTGGCCGATCACGGCGTCAAGGTGCGCTATCTGCACAGCGACATCGACACGGTGGAGCGGGTTGAAATCATCCGCGATCTGCGGCTCGGCACGTTCGACGTGCTGGTCGGGATCAACCTGCTGCGCGAAGGGCTGGATATTCCGGAAGTGTCGCTGGTCGCGATTCTCGACGCGGACAAGGAAGGCTTTCTGCGCTCCGAGCGCTCGCTGATTCAGACCATCGGCCGGGCGGCGCGTAACGTGAACGGCAAGGCGATTCTGTACGGGGACAAGGTGACCGACTCGATGCGTCGCGCGATCGACGAAACCGAGCGGCGGCGCACCAAGCAGACCGCCTTCAATCTCGCGAACGGCATTACGCCGCGCGGGGTGGTCAAGCGGATTCGCGACATTATCGACGGCGTGTACAACGTCGACGACGCGCGCGCCGAACTGAAGGAACAGCAAACGCGCGCGAAGTTCGAGGACATGTCCGAGAAGCAGCTCTCCAAGGAGCTCAAGCGCCTCGAAAAGCAGATGATGGAGCACGCCAAGAATCTGGAATTCGAGAAAGCCGCGCAGACCCGCGACCAATTGGCGCTGCTGCGCCAACGCGTGTTCGGTGCGAACGTCGGCGACCACATCTCCGGCGTCTGATTCGTCTGATTCACGTATCGCCAGCACTCGAGGCGCGGCAGTCTGCCGCGCCTTTTCTTTTGATGTCGGACAAACGATCGGCAAGCGCCCGACAACATCCCTGCATAAGACCCTTGGCAGACCGACCGCTACCCGCCACCCGGGCGGTGCGGCATCTGTCAGTACGTCCGCCCATTTCCTTAAGAATGCCTTAATACCCTGCTGCCATAAGGCTTTGCGCACGCTCCAATTGGTTCTCACCTGCGATCGATGATAAACTCATTCAATATTGAGAATAGTTCGCATTAACGTTCGTATATGCGACTTGCTTACGGTCTGTCGGTGTTTTGAAAGATAATGGCCGCGCCGACCGAGACATGCATGAACGCACTGTTCCAATGGGTTTCATTCCAGTCTCACTGATAAAAACTAGGAGTTTCAATGCGGATTTCTTCATTTGTGCGCGGTGGCGCAGCAGCAGTGGCTGCCGTCGCGGCGCTCTCGGCAACGGCCGCGGAATATCCGATCGGCAAGCAGCAGATCCAGGGCGGCATGGAGATCGGCGCCGTCTACCTGCAGCCGATCACGATGGAACCCGAAGGCATGATGCGCAAGGCGTCGGATTCGGACGTGCATCTGGAAGCCGACATTCACGCAGTCAAGAATAATCCGACCGGTTTCGCCGAAGGCGACTGGATGCCGTATCTGCAAGTGCGTTACGAGCTGACGAAAGCCGGTTCGAATCAGACGCAGAAGGGCGACATGATGGCGATGGTCGCCAACGACGGTCCGCACTACGGCGATAACGTCAAGCTGCAAGGCCCGGGCAAATACCACCTGAAGTTGATCGTCGAGGCGCCGATGCAAACGGGCCACATGGCTTTCGGCCGTCACGTCGACAAGGAAACCGGCGTGGGCGCGTGGTTCAAGCCGATCACGCTCGACTACGACTTCACCTTCGCCGGTATCGGCAAGAAGGGCGGCTACTGATCGTCGCGGTTCGTCACGCCGCGCCGCGCTGCGCTGCGCTTGAACGTGCCTGAACGCGCGTCGCGACGTGATCGGAAGTGAATGAATGCAGCAGCCGGCGCGCTGGGAATCAAACCCGGCGCGCCGCGTTTTTCCGGAAAAGCTAATGAGAATTCACCGAAAGATCGCGCTTCTCGCCACCACCGCCTTGCTGGCGGGTGCGGCCCATGCCGTCGATTTGCCGACCTTCAAGCTTGAAATGAACGACGGCAAGCTGAACCCGGCCCGCATCGAAGTGCCGGCGGGGCAGCGTATCAAGATCGAAGTGCACAACATCGGCAAAGGCGCCGCCGAATTCGAAAGCGTGCAATTACGCAAAGAGAAAGTGTTGGCGCCCGGCGCGGATTCGTTCGTGGTGATCGCGCCGCTCGAGCCGGGCGAGTACAAGTTTTTCGACGACTTCCACCAGCAGGCGCAGGGCGTGATCGTCGCGAAGTAGTGGCTTGAATCACGAGCGCGCGCCGTCGCGCGGTAGCGTGTTCGTCAAAGCAGTCGAGGAGAGTTAGATGGGTCAGATTCTATTCATCGTGTGGCGGGAAAGTGTCGAGGCGTTGCTGGTCGTCGGCATCCTGTACGCGTGGTTGAAAAATGGCGACGACGATGCGCGTCGCGGTTTGCCGTACCTGTGGGGCGGCGTGGTGGCCGGTTTGATCGCGGCCGTGGCGCTCGGCGCCGCGCTGGTCGGTTTCACCGAAGTGCTGTCCGGCGACGCGCAGGATTATTTCCAGACTGCGATGGTGCTGGTCGCCTGCGTGCTGATCGTGCAGATGGTGCTGTGGATGAAGCAGCATGGCCGCTCGCTCAAGCGCGACATGGAACAGTCGCTGCAAAAGAGCCAACGCGATTCGAACTGGTGGGGCGTCGCGTTGCTGGTGGCGCTGGCGATCGCGCGTGAGGGCAGTGAGACGGTGATCTTTCTGTACGGTCTGGGCTTCGGTCAATCGGGTCACGTGGACGGCAGTCAGATGCTCGCGGTCGTGATCGGCCTCGGTCTCGCGTTTCTGACCTTCTACGTGTTGCAACTGGGCGGAAAGTTCTTCTCATGGCGGCTGTTTTTCCGCGTCACCGAAATCATGCTGCTGTTCCTTGGCGCGGGGTTGTTTCAGACCGGCGTCGACAAGCTGATCGACAAGGAATTTCTGCCGACGCTCGTCGACCAGATGTGGAATTCGTCGGCGATTCTCGATGATTCGAGCACCCTCGGTTCGCTGGTCGCGACGCTCACCGGTTATCGCGCGCATCCGGCGTTGATGAATCTGCTCGCTTATGCCGCGTACTGGGCGGTCGTCTACCTGCTGGTGCGTCGGGCGAATCGCAAGCCGGTGCAACAAGCGGCGGGGCGCCCAGCATGAGTCGCGCGATGACCCGTCCGGGGCGCCTCGCCGCGGCCGGGCAGTGGATGCAGCGTCATGGTTCCGCGATCCGCGGCATCCAGTGGGTGGTGGTGGCGGTGTACGCGTTTCTGATTCTCGTGCCGGCGGTGATGCCGCTGCCGGACGACACCGCGCATCTATGGACCAACCTGACGCTCGCCGCGCAATTCGTGTTCTGGGGCATCTGGTGGCCGTTTGTTTTGCTGTCGATGGTGATGCTCGGGCGTGTCTGGTGCGGCGTGCTGTGTCCGGAAGGCGCGCTCGCCGAATTCGCCAGCAAATACGGTCGCGGCTGGGCGATTCCGCGCTGGATGCGCTGGGGCGGTTGGCCCTTCGTCGCGTTTGGCATCACCACGATCTACGGCCAGATGGTGAGCGTCTACCAGTATCCGAAAGCCGTGCTGCTGGTGTTGGGCGGCTCGACGTTCGCGGCGATGATCATCGGCTTGCTGTACGGGCGCGAGAAGCGCGTCTGGTGCAAGTACTTGTGCCCCGTCAACGGGGTGTTTTCGCTTCTGGCGCGTCTCGCGCCGTTTCACTACAAAGTCGATGAAGACGCGTGGCGCCATTCATACAAGAATGGCGAACATGGGCACCGCGTGATTCCGATCAATTGCGCACCGCTCGTGCCGTTGCGCAACATGAAGGGCGCGTCGGACTGTCATATGTGCGGCCGTTGCAGCGGCCACCGCGATGCGGTGGCATTGACGTGGCGCGCGCCGTCGACGGAAGTCGTGCAACTCGGCGACAAGCAGGCGAACCCATGGGACACCGCGTTGATCCTGTACGGTCTGCTCGGCATCGCGATCGGTGCGTTTCATTGGACCGCTTCGCGCTGGTTCATCGACCTGAAGATGTTCTTCGCGACGTGGCTAGTCGATCACGACATCACCTGGCCGCTGGAGACCAACGCGCCGTGGTTCCTGTTCACGCATTACCCCGAGCAGAACGATGTGTTTTCGTGGCTCGACGGCACGATGGTGATTGGCTACATTGTCGCCACGGCGCTGGTGTACGGCACCGCGCTGCTGGTGTTGCTGATGGGCGCGACGCGCATGCTGGGTCGTTTTAACACCGTGCGTCTGCATCATTTGACGCAAGGGCTGATTCCGATTGCCGGCGCCGGCGTGTTCCTCGGCTTGTCCGCTACGACGCTGTCGCTGCTGCGTGCGGAACATGTGTCGTTGTGGTGGGCGTCGGATCTGCGCATCGCCATTCTGGCGATCGCCAACCTGTGGAGCGCATGGCTCGCGTGGCTGGTGACGCGTCGTTATAGCGAGCGCTTCGTGCAGCGCGGTCTCGCCATGCTGTGGTTCGGCGGGGCGTTGGCGGTGGTCGATAGCGCATGGTGGCTGATGTTCTGGGGCTGGGCGTCCAAATAGCGTCAACTGCATTGCGCCGCTATCGCTTTCGCTGAGGTGTATGAACAAGCCGACCCGTGTCACCAAACAAAAAGCCGTGGGATGAATTTCATCTCCACGGCTTTTCCGTTTTCTGCATGCCTGGCGCACGACGTTTCGTGTTGCCGCATTGAGTGAGAACCAAAAAAAAGCGGCCTGGCTTGCTGCGACGGCTGGCTTGGTGTCTGCACGAAGGGGTCTAGTTCTCACGTGCAAGCCGTCGTGGCTGGCTACTGCCTAACACCTCTCGAGGAGGTGGTCCCCACAATACCCGGTACTTACTGCTATGTTCGGAGTTACTTCGTCAGAATCAGCTTGCCTAAGCGCGTTGCACGCAGCTGGTAGGTTTCGCCGTTGTGCAGGATGCTGACGTGACTATTTCCCTGCAGCAAAGTGTCGCTGCGTACGGCCCGCTCCGATGTTCCCGCCGAGCCGCTCGCACGATCCGCAACAGGCTTTGCCGCGGTTGCCGTTGCCGTCGACGGTTTCGGACGGCTGGTCAGCGCGGCCGCCGGGCGGCGCAGGCTGAGTGTGGAAGGGCGGTTGAGATCGGTCATTCGTTTTAGCTGTTGGTCGATTCGATGGATTAATTCTAAATGATAACTATTCCCATTTACAAGAAAGAGAAATTCATCGGATTTAATTTTCGATAGTCAAAGCGGGCTGGTGTGATAGTGACGAAGAGAGATGAACGACCGCCCCCGGCAAGCGGTCTTGCGCTCGATGCGCAGCGCGCGGGCAGGGCGCCTGCGCGTACTTCAGTGTTCAGTGCAACGAACCCGGTTCCTGCTTGGTCTGCACGTACTGGCGGATCAGTCGCACGGTATCGATATCGTTCTCGCGATACGCCGACTTGACGATCTCCTGCGTCTGATGCGCGTCAGGATCCGTCGACTCCGGCAGCGTCGTCGCGTATTCGAAGCGCAGGAACAGTTGTAGCTCGTCCGGCTGCTCGATGGTCATGGTCAGCGAGCCGCCGACGTGGTCTGCGGTCGGCAGAATGTCGTAGCGCACGCTCTGGTCGTCCTGCAGCGTGACGCGGTCACGCACGGTCGCCTGACCGTAGTGCAGCTTCCGTTCGATGACATTGCCGACGCGCGACAGGATCGTGCAACTGTCGAGACCTATCACGAACAGTTGCGGCTGTTCGGCGCGCAGCACGAGACCTTCCCACAGTTGGGCGCGGGTCATCGAGTCGACAAACGGATTCAACGGGTCGTTGATCTGGATAAGGTGTTCGAAATTCAAAACGACGGCTTCCTATGAAAGCGTTGCAATACGTGCGGTCCACGCCGCCGCGGCGAAGCGCTATTCGCCGCAGCCGCTCCTTGCCGCTTAAGCGACGGCGAGGCCCGAACGGATCGTGATCGGATGCGTGAGGATCTTGTGAACTGGGCACGCATTGGCAATTTGCAAGAGCCGTTCCCGCTGCTCGTCGGACAGATCGCCTTCCAGCACGATCTTGCGGTCGATGGTCGTGCCCGCGTCGCCGCTTGCCAGCGAGAGCTCGACGCGCACGTCGGCGAGCGGCCATTCCTTGCGCTGGGCGTACATCTTCAGCGTGATCGACGTGCAGGCGCCGAGGCTCGACAGCAGCATCGCGACGGGCGTCGGGCCGCGATCACCGCCGCCGGCTGACTCGGGTTCGTCGGCAAGCCACGTGTGCTTGCCGTCGTCCAACAGGACCTGGAAATTCGTCGAGCCGATGTGGGCGGTGACGGTGGACTCTGCCATGCGCGCTCCTGAACAGGGACGGAAATTGCCGCGCGCCGCGTCCCGTTATGGATAAACGGCGCGGCGCGCGGAATGAATCGCTATTGTGAACGAATTTAACGGGCTTCGTGACTGGGCTGAGCGGTACAAGCGGGCGGCGCGAGTGAGGCAGCGTGAGGCTGCAAGCGCAGTGCGAGCGGCGGAGCCAAATGTGGCGAGGGCGGCGTGGGCCGCCAGAGTGGCCCGCCCAACCCCACGTTGCCTCGCCGGATCGCTCAATGCGTGATCGCGCCCATCCGCCCCGCCTGGTAGTCGACCACGGCCTGACGGATCTCGTCTTCCGTGTTCATCACGAACGGGCCGTAGCGCACCACCGGCTCCTTCAGCGGCACGCCGCCCAGCAGCAGCACTTCAAGCGGTTCGGCGCCGGCCGTCAACGTGACGGATTCGCCGTCGTTCTGAAACACCACCATTTTCTGGGCGTCGATTTCCTGGCGCGCCTCGCCTTCGCCATAAAAGCCCTTGCCCGACAGGCTATAAGCGAACACGCGATAGTCGGCCGGCACCGGCTGCCGGATCGTCGCACCCGGCTGCAGCGAAAAATGCTGATAGAGAATCGGCGTACGCGTTTCGATTGCGGCCTTCACGCCGAGCGCTTCGCCGGCGATTACCTTGACGCGCACCTGGCCGTCCGCGGACGTGGCCACCGGAATGCTCGACGACGGCATTTCCTGGTAGCGCGGCGCGATCATCTTGTCGCGGCGCGGCAGGTTCACCCACAACTGCAGGCCATGCACACGTCCGCCGGTCTGTACGAACGACGGGTCCGGCATCTCGCTGTGTACGACGCCCGCGCCCGCGGTCATCCATTGCACGTCGCCGGCATGCAGCGTGCCGGAATGGCCCGCCGAATCCTTGTGGCCGAACTGGCCCTCGAGCACGTACGTGACCGTCTCGAAGCCGCGGTGCGGATGGTCGGGCGCGCCTTTCGCCTCGCCCGGCGCGTAGTCGATCGGCCCCATTTCGTCGAGCAGCAGGAACGGATCGAAGTCCATCAGCAGGCGGGTCGGAAACGGACGGTGGACGATAAAGCCTCCGCCCTCGGTCGTGCGAACAGCGGGAAACGTGCGTTCGATCGTGCGGCTCGTGCTCATCAAAGTCACCTCAAAAAAATGGGGAATAGCGTTATTTTTGAAACATGGAGCTATTATAGGGACCGTTTTCAGGGGTGCCAGCCACCGCTGCGCAATGGATTGTTCTATTAATGGAACGATGAGATGAAGATCGATTCACACAATCTGAACGACCTGATGTATTTTTCGCAGGTCGTCGAACATGGCGGTTTTTCCGCCGCCGAGCGCGTGCTGGGGATTTCCAAGTCGCGCCTGTCGCGCCGCCTGACGGAGCTGGAAGCGTCGCTGGGCGTGCGCCTGCTGCAGCGCTCCACGCGCAAGCTGGCGCTCACGGAAGCCGGGCAACTGTTCTATCAGCACTGTCAGGCGATGCTGGCGGAGGCGCAGGCGGCCGTCAACGTCGTGCAGCAGTTGCGCTCGTCGCCGCGCGGCACGGTGCGCGTCAGTGTGCCGGTCACGATCTCGCAGACCATCATGTCGCAGATCCTGCCGGAATTCATGCATCGCTATCCGGAAGTGCGCGTGGTGATGCGCGTGACCAATCGCGTGGTCGACCTGTTCGAGGATTCGATCGATGTCGCGTTGCGCGTGCGTTCCGATCCGCCGGAAAGCGCTAACATCGTGGTGCGGCCGCTGTGGCGCACGCAGCAGATGCTGGTGGGCGCGCCGAGCCTGCTGCAACAGAATGCGCCGCCGCTGCTGCCGGCCGATCTGAGCCGTTTCGAAACACTCGACGTGCCGAGCGGCGACGGACGTCACGTGTTCAATCTGATCTCGCCCGACGGCACGCGTCACGCGCACGAACACGAGCCGCGCCTCGTCACCGCCGACCTGATGATGCTGCGCGAAGCGGCGCTCTCCGGTGTGGGTATCGCCGCATTGCCGGAGATGATGTACGGCGCCGCGTTGCGTGCCGGACAACTGTCGCCGGTCATGCCGGGCTGGACCTTTCCGACGCCGCAGTTGTACGCGGTTTTCGTGTCGCGGCAGGGCATGGTGCCGGCCGTGCGGGCATTCGTCGATTATCTGGTCGAGATGCTCGATCCGGACGAGGGCAAGCACATTACGGGCGAATGCCCCGCGCGTGAGGAAAAAGCGGCGGCCCGGCCGATGCTGGCGGCGGTGTCGTAGTCGTGCTTGCAGGCCGCGGCATCGTTTTTAGCATTTAAGCGCGGGCTGTCATGAGTACTTTCAATGACGGTTTGCTTGAATGCGCGCGCTGGCGGGCCTATATTGAAATCCCTTCGCTAAGGAGTCTCTTATGCGAAAACTCATGGCCGCTATGATAGCCGGCCTGATAGGGCTGACCGCGCTGTCCGTGTCGATCACGGCTGTCGCATGCAGTGACACGACGAGCTATCAATCTTCGAATGATGGCAAGTAGTCACGCCGCCCGAAGGCGCCGAGTGCGCACAAAAAAAGGCCTTCATCTGACGATGAAGGCCTTTTACTTTTTACCCTTGTTTTAAGGGCTTTCCGGTATTTTCCGGCGGATGCTTTCCAAGCTGAAGGGCTGCCCTCGAAGCAACTCAATGGCTGTTACTTGCTCTTGGGCTGCGTCACGAAACCGATCTTCGTGAGGCCGCCGGCCTGCGCCGCCGACATCACTTCCGCCACTTTCTCGTACGGCACCTTGCGGTCCGCGTCCAGATGCAGTTCCGGCTGCGGATCCGCCTGCGCGGCTTGCGCGATCTTCGTGCTCAGTGCGGCTTCGTCGACCTTCTGGTCGTCCCACAACACGTTGCCGTCCGCGTCGATTGAGACCGTGACTTGCGCGGGCTTGGTGTCTTCCTTCTGACTGCTCGCGTGCGGCAGATCGATTTTGACCGCGTGACGAATCACCGGAATCGTCACCATGAAGACGATCAGGAGAACCAGCATGACGTCCACCAGCGGCGTCATGTTGATTTCGTTCATCAGGCCGTCGTCATCGTCGCTGGCGAAAGGGCTCATTGCCATCGGAGTGCCTCGTCGATCAGTGGGTGCGGGTCGCGAGACGCAGGCCATCGCCGCGTTTCGACGACGACAAACGCGCGCCCGTCACGAAGAATGCGTGCAGACCGTGAGCGAAGCGGCTCAGCTTGGCGACAACAGACTTGTTCGCGCGCGTCAACGCGTTGTAGCCGAGCACAGCGGGAATCGCGACGAACAGACCGAACGCGGTCATGATCAGCGCTTCGCCGACCGGGCCGGCAACCTGATCGATCGACGACTGACCGCTCGCGCCGATCGCCAGCAGCGCGTGATAGATGCCCCACACCGTGCCGAACAGGCCGACGAACGGTGCCGTGCTGCCGATCGACGCGAGAATCGCGAGACCGCTTTGCATACGCGCGACGCTGTCGTCCATGGTGTCTTTCAGGCAGCGCGTGACCCAGTCCGACACGTCCATGCGGTCATGCAGATGCGGCTGCGTCTGATGATGATGATCGGCCGCTTCCTGGCCCGACAGTGCCAGCGCGAGGAACGGATTGTCCTGCGGTGTCGACGATTCCGCGCCGAGCTTCTTCACGCCGTCGGCGAGATCGTCCGAATGCCAGAACGCCTGCTCGGCGTTCTTCGTGAGACGCTTCAGGCGTATCACATTCCAGGCTTTGATGACGATCACGCTCCACGACATGACCGACATGATCAACAGCGCGAGCGCGATACCGCGCGTCACGAAATCCCCTTGCGCCCACACGTGCGCCAATCCGTAGTTTTGCATTGCAATTCCTTGTTTTTAAAATCTGCTTCAATCGTTCAGATTGAAGTCGTAAGGCTGGGTGTACGCCGCGCGAACCGGCTGACCGTTCTCGAGATAGGGCTTGCAGGCGCTCGCATGGACGGCCGCGACCGCGGCGTCGTCGAGGCGGCTGAAGCCGCTGCTTTTCTTCAGTTCGATGTTCTCGATTTTGCCGCTCAGGCCGACCACGAACTTCACGTAGGCGATGCCCGTTTCGCCACGCCGCTTCGACAGCGACGGGTAATCGGGCTTGGCGATATTGCAGTCGAGATGCGAGACGTTCTTCGGCGCGGCGATCTCCATCGTCTGACGGGCGATCGCCGGTGCGGCGGCTGCCGGCAGCGCGGCCGGTGCAGCCGGCGCGGGCGGCGCGGGCGGCGTCGGATCCGGTGCGGCAATCGCGGTCTGCGACGGCGCGGCCGCTTGCGGCAACGGCGTGGGAGTCGGCTTGGGCGTTGGCGTCGGCTTGACTTTGGGCTTGGTATGAACCGGCGGCGTCGGCTTGGGAGGGGGCGGCGCGATCGATTGCAACGCGACCGGCGCGGCCACCGGCGTCGGCGGCAGCAACTGCGCCGTCATGACATGCGATTCGAGTACCGGCTGGACCGGATCGTGACGCAACGTCAGGACCACGGCTAGCAATGCGACGTGAATCGCCGCAACCGCGGCTGTCGCGGTCAGGGCGCGTGAATTCATTCGGGCGGAGGGAGTCGGCGTGACGCCGGCTGAAACGGTATGCGAGGCCTGCATGTTAGCGTGGCGGCGCGCTGTCGAAACAGCGCGTCAGACAAGACATCGTCATGTTCGGAAGATCAGCAGCGAAATGAACAAAGTAGTCACGAAACCAATCAGCAATTCCATCTCAAACTCCTTTTTAACGGGTGAGCGGGGCTAGCTGGCTGGTACGGATACTGGCTTGCTGACGGCAGTGGGATAAAACAAAAAACGAGCGTAAAACAGGCGCGTGAAACAATCGGGACAGCGGGCGCTTTGCAGCGCGGCCGGGGCCGCGCAGTGAAACGTGGCCTTAGGCGGCCTTGCGCTCGTAAAACGTCAGCGGAACAGCCTGCGGATGATGCTCGAAGCCGCAACGGCTCGCGCAAACGCCGCTTTGCATCATGACGTCGCGCACGGACTCGGCGCACTTGCCACAGCAGGACGCGACGCCCAGCTCGAACTGAAGCTCGTCGAACGAGTCCATGCCATCTTCGATCGAGGCACGGATCTTTCGGTCAGAAACAGACTTGCAGACACAGACAATCATGGCAGGGCGTCATAGATAACGTTAATGCGAATTATTATCATTTTGTTTGGAGCGTTTGGCAAGCGTCCTGCATGATTTTTTGTAACAAAACCAGACTCTTAGAAGGGTTTCGTCTATAGGGCAGAATCCGGCGCGCGGGGCCCGTGGAGCGAAAGAAATGGGCAATCAGGCGAAAAATTGCCGCAAAAGTACGTGGGAAGTCCCTCGGCGACGCAAAAGATGTCGCGCGGGAGCAGATTTATGCGGCTTGAGAGTTTGGCGCTGCGGTGCGGCGCGAAGGGATCAATACGCGTTCGACATGGGCGTCGAGGTGCAGCAGCGTCGCGGCGAGCTGCTTCTGATGCGCGCCGTCGTCGGTGGAATAAAAGCGGGGCAGAGCAGGGGCGTGAGTGTCGCCCGCTGCGGCGCGCAGACCGTGCTGGTCGAGCACGCGCTCGAGTTGGCGTGCAATGGCGACGCTCGTATCGATCAGCATCAGCCGGTCGCCGACCATGTCGCGAATCGCTGCGTCGAAAAACGGGTAATGGGTACAGCCGAGCACCAGCGTGTCGGCGCCCGCCTCGAGCATGGGTTCCAGGTAGCTGCGCAGTAACGCGCGCAGTTCCGCCGAGTCGACGTCGCAGCGTTCCACCGCTTGCACAAGCCCATGGCCCGGCTGGCAGAGAAAGCGGCAATCCGACGCGTAGCGATCGAGCAGCGCCTGAAAGCGCGCGCTGCGCAACGTGACTTGCGTAGCGAGCACGCCGGCCACGCGGGTTTTCGACTGCAGCGCGGCGGGCTTGATACCCGGTTCGACGCCGACCAGCGGAATGGACAGCTTTTCGCGAACCAGCGCGATAGATTGCGCGGTCGCCGTGTTGCACGCGACCACCAGCGCCTTCGCTCCTTGCTTGACCAGCCACTCGCCGATGGCGAGCGTGCGGTCGGCGATGAAGTCGTCGTCTCGTTCGCCATAAGGGGCGTACAGCGAGTCGGCCACGTACAGCAGCGATTCGTCGGGCAGTTGCGCCCGCACCGCCCGCAACACCGACAGTCCGCCCAGGCCCGAATCGAAAATGCCGACCGGCGCGCGCGACGCAGCCGCGGCGGCAGTAACAGTTCGAGCACCCGTGGACGGCAAATCTGTAGGCATAGGCGGAGAGGACGCGCGTGGCACGGCGGTCAACGAAAACTCAGCAAAACAGGGAAGTGCGCAAGTATATCGTCCGCGCGGCGCGGGTCATGAAGAACGCTGCAGGTAAAGCACATTCTCACGAGCCCGCGCGCGGCGGGTTCCAGCCTGTTTCGCTCAGGAACCGATCGGACCCATGGCGGTTTGCTGGTAGTTCTGAATGCCGACCTTGTCGATCAGATCGATCTGCGTTTCGAGCCAGTCGATGTGTTCTTCGGTATCGTCGAGAATCTTCGTGAAGATTTCGCGTGAGATGAAATCGCGAACCGATTCGCAATACACGATCGCTTCTTTGCAGGTGCTTTGCGAAATCTGTTCGAGCTTCAGATCGCATTCGAGAATTTCTTTGGTTTCCTCGCCGATCAGCAGTTTGTGCAGGTCTTGCAGGTTCGGCAGGCCGTCGAGCATGAAAATGCGTTCGATCAACCAGTCGGCGTGCTTCATCTCGCCGATCGACTCGTCGTATTCGTGCTTGCCGAGCTTCTCGAGGCCCCAGTGTTTGTACATGCGCGCATGCAGGAAGTACTGGTTGATCGCGGTCAGTTCGTTTTTCAACTGCGAGTTGAGATATTCGATGACCTTCTTGTCGCCTTGCATGAGATGTCCTTGTAGGGGATTTGAATTTCCCAGAACAATAAACGCCGAAGCGCAAAAAGCCAAGGCAAAAATACAGTTTTATGCTTGATTTTGAAGGTTTTTTTGCGTGATGAGTAACGTTCTCATTTCAACCGAAAAAAAGCCGGGGTACGAGACCCCGGCTTGAGATTTATCGGTTGAAGAGATCAACCTGTCTTAATACAAGTTCAAACCGTTGCGACCGGAATCTTGCCGATCTTCGCTTGCCATTCCTTCGGGCCGGTCTGGTGCACGGAGGTGCCGTTCGAATCGACGGCGACGGTCACCGGCATGTCCTGCACGTCGAACTCGTAGATCGCTTCCATGCCGAGGTCTTCGAACGCCAGGACCTTCGCGCTGCGAATCGCCTTCGACACGAGGTACGCCGCGCCGCCCACGGCCATCAGATACGCGGCCTTGTGCTTCTTGATCGACTCGATCGCAACCGGGCCGCGTTCGGCTTTACCGATCATCGAAATAAGGCCGGTTTGCGACAGCATCGTTTCGGTGAACTTGTCCATGCGCGTGGCGGTGGTCGGGCCCGCGGGACCGACGGCTTCGTCGCGCACCGGGTCAACCGGGCCGACGTAGTAAATCACGCGGTTCGTGAAGTCGACCGGCAGCTTTTCGCCCTTCGCCAGCATGTCGGCGATGCGCTTGTGCGCGGCGTCGCGGCCCGTCAACATCTTGCCCGACAGCAGCAGCGTCTGGCCCGGCGTCCACGCGGCGACCTGTTCCGGCGTGAGCGTGTTCAGATCGACGCGCTGGCTCTTCTCGGTGTCCGGTTCCCACTGCACTTTCGGCCAGGCGTCGAGCGACGGCGCTTCGAGCTTTGCCACGCCCGAACCGTCCAGCGTGAAGTGCGCGTGACGCGTTGCCGCGCAGTTCGGGATGATCGCGACCGGCTTGCTCGCGGCGTGCGTGGGCGCGGCCATGATCTTCACGTCGAGCACGGTGGCGAGACCGCCGAGACCTTGCGCGCCGATGCCGAGCGCGTTGACCTTCTCGTGCAGTTCCACGCGCAGTTCTTCGATCCAGTCCTGCGGGCCGCGCGCGATCACGTCCTGAATGTCGATCGGGTCCATCAGCGATTCTTTCGCCATCACCATGGCTTTCTCAGCCGTGCCGCCGATGCCGATGCCGAGCATGCCCGGCGGGCACCAGCCGGCGCCCATGGTCGGCACGGTCTTCAGAATCCAGTCGACGATCGAATCCGACGGATTCAGCATCGCGAACTTCGACTTGTTTTCCGAGCCGCCGCCCTTGGCCGCGACCTGCACGTCCACGGTATTGCCCGGCACGATCTCGTAGTGGATCACGGCCGGCGTGTTGTCTTTCGTGTTCTTGCGGCCGCCTTCGGGCGGGCTCACGATCGACGCGCGCAGCACGTTGTCCGGGTTCAGATAACCGCGGCGCACGCCTTCGTTGATCATGTCGGTGACGCCCATGGTCGCACCGTCCCAGCGCACGTCCATGCCGACCTTCACGAACACCGTGACGATGCCGGTGTCCTGGCAGATCGGGCGCTTGCCTTCGGCGCACATGCGGCTATTGGTGAGAATCTGCGCGATTGCATCTTTCGCGGCCGGGCTCTGTTCGAGTTCGTACGCGCGGCCCAAGGCCTGGATGTAATCGAGCGGGTGGTAATAGCTGATGTGCTGAAGCGAATCAGCAATGCTCTGAATCAGATCTTCCTGTTTGATGACGGTCATGGCTAGCTCAGTGGGGACAATGGCGCTTGTTGTACTGATCGCAGGGCTGCGCGAGTCAGTCGTGCGCCTTCAGGGGAGTGGAACCGTTGGAACCCAGCGCGTGCAAACCGGCGGGTTCCTGAAAATGTTTGGGGTGCGTGCTGGTGGTGAGACGGTCGACCGCCGCCATGACCAGCGCCGACACGAGGAAGGCGACGTGGATGATCACCTGCCACATGATGGTGTGGGTGGAATTCTGGTCGGGGCTGATGAAGGTCTTCAGCAGATGGATCGACGAGATGCTGATCAGCGCCATCGACAATTTGACTTTCAGCACGCCGGCGTTCACGTGGTCGAGCCATTCCGGTTCGTCCGGATGACCCTCCACGCCCAGGCGCGACACGAAGGTTTCATACCCGCCGATGATCACCATGATCAGCAGGTTCGAGATCATCACCACGTCGATCAGGCCGAGCACGACCAGCATGATGTTGGTTTCGTCGAGCGTCATGGCGGCCGTGACGAGATGCCAGACTTCCTTGAGGAACAGCACGACATAGACGCCCTGGGCCACGATCAGGCCCAGGTAGAGCGGCACTTGCAGCCAACGGCTCATGAAGATGATGGCGGGCAGCGGGCGCATGGGGCGGCGCGTGCGGGCTGAGTCGGGGCGCGGAGCGGACATAGGCGGAGTCGGATGAAACGCAGGTGACGGAATACGGCCTCGATGCACCGGTCCGGCGAGCGGGGCGCACGGAGCGGAGACACAAACGGGGCGCGGACGACGCGGAGCACGGCCAACGGGTAGCCGGAAATGTCCGCAACGGGCGCGCCATTGTATCAAGACGCCACAGGCGGCGTCCGTCCGACCTTCAGGCTCGCGAGTGCGATCCCCGTGACGACGCAGGCGAGCGCGATACCGTGCGCGAGCGTCGGCCGTTCGGGCTCGACCGCAGCCTCGCGTCAGCGGTGCCGTACTCCGCTGACTAGGTCGTAACGCGCCGCGCACGACGGATCGGCGCCGGCGAAATGGGCGATAACGCGCGTGGGGCCGGCGTCGGTCGGCCCCGCGCTCGCCACGAAGCGCAGCGCTTTCAGGCACAGCGTCGTGGCGGGCGGCACGACGACCAGATCCGTGAGCCAAGCGCTGGACAGATTCTTCTGCGGGACCGATTCGTCGAAGATCGAGTACAACTCGCACAGGCCTTCGCGCGGATACGCCGACGCCGTTCGCAGCGCAAAGGCAGCCGCGCTGCGCGGCAGCACGAAGGCGCATTGCGCGCCGAGGTCGGCGAACCGCCGCGCGTGTCCGCGTTGCAGCGCGGCGAGACCGGTTCGCGCGATATGCGACACGCGGTACGAGGCGCCGGTGTAATCCGTCATGAGCGGAAGTGCATCGAGAAAACCTTGCACGGCTTCGTCGGGCGGCAACGCATTGCGCAGCGCTTCATTAATGTGTCGATGGCCGCCGCCGATGAAATCGGTCATGGCCGGGTGCCGTTCCGTGTTGGCGTGTCGAATGAGCGTGTCGAGCCGCTGGCGATCGGCGGGCTCAAGCTCGCGAAGAGTATTCATTGTGTTCAGAAAGGAAAGGCGGGGTAGGCGCGGGGGCGGCGTGTCGTGAACGCCGCCCCGGATCTGGCTGCCGGCGCGAAAACGCGGCGGCCGGCAGTTTCTTCAGGCTGGCGTCAGGCGGTGCCGTTCCCCTGGCCGCCTTGCGTGCCCAGGCCGCCCATCAGCGAACCCATCATGCCGAGCAGCGGCGGCGCGAGTTGCATCACGGCGGAAAGGACAGACTTGACGATGTTCATGATGCCGCCTAGCCCCATCCCCATTCCGCCCGCGCCACCGCCGCCGCCCGCACCGGCGCCTGCCAGTCCCTGTGGGTCGACGTTCTGACCCGGCACGGCAAAAGACTGCCGCATGCCACCGGCACCGCGAGCAGCACCGGCAGCGCCGATACCGCCGTCGTCGTCAGGCGGAAACATGGGCACCGTGCTGAAATTCGCGTTGAACTGCATGCCGTTTTGCTGCGGCATCGAGGTATCGCCAAAATCGTACGGCATGTTGTTGCCGAAATTGTCGATCGTATTCGCCATAGTGAGAAAAATCCCTGATTAAAAGTTAAACCATTCAGTTGCGGTTTTTGCGTGAGCAATTGCGCGTGGTGATCGATCGGTGTCGTGTGTTGCTGAGTAAAAAAGAATGAGGGGATCGGTTCGGTGGGCCTCCTTGTACTGAATTATGCGAAATGAATAATTATTCCGGCGTGATTGTCTTCATGTCGATGGGATATGTCTGTTCCAATATTTGCGTGACACAGATAATTCTGATAAAGCCGGTGAAATTGCAGATGGTTTCCTGTGTCATATCGATTTCAAGCGCCCATTTGGAAATCAGTTTCCCTACCGTCAGCGATTCCTGACGCGCGATTTCTTCAATGATTCGCCAATAGATTTCCTCGAGCCGCAAACAGGTTGCAAAACCGTTGATTCTGATCGAGCGAAGCTTCGGTCTGGCAAGGCCGGGCGCGAAATTGCAAAACCGCATCATCACCATACGAAGTTGCGTGTAGGAATCTGACGTGGGCCTGCAGAAATTAAGTGATCGGTTCCCGAAAAATCACTAGGAAATTTCGATAAAGATAATTCGCTTCGTGATGGATTGAGTGGGTCGTTTGTCATGATCGGATTAATCGATTAGCGGGTTGGTCAATCCTCTCTCTCTGTGAACGAAGTAGGTCATACAGGGGTACGACTTACCGATATTTATATCTTCTTCGTATTTTTTGGATAAGACCGGTTTATTTCAGGATAAGCCGGATCGTTGGATCGATATCCGCGGCTAATGGCGGTAATGGACCGCCATGGCCGTTCGGGTCAAAGCATTAAGCCGTCCGCTTACGTCCTACATGTGTATTACCCGGCATCGGCTTGTCGCCATTAAATTCTCTACAACGCTGTCAATGAACGTAGCCAGGGATTTTTAATGCTTATGATGTGGCGCAACTATTCGATTATCAGGACGGGTGACGGTCCGCCGCCCCGGCCGCCGTATGCGACCCGCGCCGCTCTGCGTCACATCGCGGGTCCGTTCGGGGCGGCCTGGGCGCTGTTGCCGCTTGCATCGATTGCATCGCTCGCACCGATTGCGCCGGCGAATGCCGCCACGCCCGCATGGCACGGCACGCCGATTCACTACGCGGTGAACGGTGCGCCGCTGCCCGATGTGCTGCGCGACGTGCTTGCCGTCGAAGGTTTGAGCGCCGACATTGGCCGCGATGTGAAAGGGGCGGTCAACGGCCGCTTCGACGACACACCGGGCAACGTGTTCACCCAGTTGACGGAGGCCTACGGGCTCGTCTGGTACTTCGACGGCAAGGCGATGCATGTGACGACCGCGGCCGACGTGCGCAGCCGGGTGATCCCGTTCGCGCCCATGACTCGCGAAGCGGTTGCCTCGCTGTTGCGCAATCTCGATCTCGACGACGCCCGTCTGCCGATCAAATATTCGGCGACGACGGTGAAGGTGGCGGGCCCTTCGCGCTTTGTCGACGCCGTCGCGGAAGCGATCGACCAGGCGCAGCGGCAGACCACGGTCGCGCCGAACCCCGAAGACCCGGTGATCCGCATTTTCCCGTTGCGTTACGCGCAGGCGCAAGACATTCGCTACACCGTCGGGGCGCAGGAGCGGGTGATGCCGGGTGTCGCCTCGTTGCTGCGTCAGTTGATGGCGGATAACGGGCCGGGTAACGCGCCGCGCCCGCGCGCCGACGATGCTCATGCGGATACCCGTGTGGATGCCCGTGCCGCCGCACGGACCGAAGCGCTGACCGAAGCACGCCATGCGCGTGGCGGGCCGCCGCCGCTGCCGAGTCTGCTAGGGCTCGGTCTGGCGAGTGGGCCGCTCGGCGGCGGGGGTGCCGCCGCGCCGTTGCCTGAAATCGACGGCAGCGTGTCGTCGGCTGCGCCGGCCGCGCGCCGCAACATCGTGGCCGACGCGCGCACCAACGCGGTCATCATCAGCGACCTCGCGTCGACGATGCCGAACTACGAGCGCGCGATCGCCATGCTCGATCAGCCGCAGGAACTGGTCGAGATCGACGCGGTGGTGATCGATCTGTCGTCGAACGCGGCGCGCTCGCTGGGCGTCAGTTGGGGCGGCGCGAATGGGCGGATCAACGGCGCTTCCGGGACCGCGAGCGCGCCGCCCTCGTTCGGCGCGGCCGCGCTGCTGACGCCGGCCAGCGCGGCGGCCGGACTGAATCTGGCGACGCTGGTGGGGAACTCCGCGCAGTACCTGTTCGCCCAGCTCAACGCGCTCGAGAACACCGGCGAAGCGCGGGTGCAGTCGCGTCCGCGCGTGCTTACGCTGAACAACACGGAAGCGGCGCTGACGTCGCGCAGTTCGGTGTACGTGCGGGTGGCGGGCAATCAGGCTGTCGATCTCTACAACATCGACACCGGCCTGACGCTCAAGGTGACGCCGAACATCGAATCGAGCGGGGAGCCGCGTCGCAATATCCGGCTGAACATCCAGATCGACGATGGCGCGTTCAACGCGACGTCGTCGGTGGATGGGATTCCGCAGGTCGACAACCATTCGGTCGTCACGCAGGCGATCGTGCGCGACGGCGAGAGTCTGTTGATCGGTGGCTATCAGTACGAGCGCAGCGAGCGCACGACGTCGAAGGTGCCGGTGCTCGGCGACGTGCCTTACCTCGGCGCGCTGTTCCGCGATACGCAGACCAGGCATGAGCGGCTCGAGCGGCTGATTCTGATTACACCGCGTTTGAAGAGCGTGACCGGCGACGGCGCGCCGAATGTGACGCTGGCGGGTTCCAGCGGGGTGCGTGGTGCAGACGTGGGGGTCTCGTTTCCCGTCGCGGCGCCCGCTTTGCCGCTCGTGCAAAAAATGCCATGGGAGGCCGGCGATGACCGCTGACGCGCAGATCGTCGTGATGGACGGCGTGCATACCGGCGCGAGCGTGGTGATGTCCGCCGGCCAGCCGTTGCGAATCGGCAGCGGCGGCGACGCGGACCTGATCGTGATCGACGACGGCGTCGAACCCTTGCATGCCACCGTCGAGTTGCGACACGACACGCTCTCGCTGGTGGCGCAGCACGACGGCGTCGCCGTGTTCGGGCGCCGCGTGCCGCCGGGACGTCGCGTGCGGATGCAGCGCGGCGCATGGTTTTCCGTGGCTGGCGTCACGTTCCGCTTCGCCGGCCGCGATACGCCGGGTCCAGCGCTCGCGCGGCACGCCGAACGTGCGTATCTGCTGCGTCACGAACCCCTCGGCTATGTCGCGAAGCGCTGGTCCGACGCCGCGCCGGTAACGAAGGCGACGGCCTTCGGCGTACCCGTCGCGTTCGCGATGCTGGCATGGTTTGGTTCGTCATCGCCGTCTGTCGAGCCGCGTCTCACGCGCCACGAAGAAACCTTCCGGCTGGTGACGACGCATGTCGATCCGAAGACCGGCGCGCTGGTCTACGAGGGCTATGTGCAGACCGCGACCGATCTCGCCGCGCTGACCGCGCACGCCTGGTCGCGGCAGCGGGCGCCGGTGATGCATGTCTTCGTGCTGGCGCAACTGGAGGAGCAGGTCGGCGAATTTCTCGCGCGCTATTACCGCGGCGCCGAGGTGCGCGCCACCCAGCCCGGCGCGTTCAACGCGCTGCTGCCCGACGCTCATGGATTCCTGTCGCCTGAAGCATGGGATTACGCACGCGTGGCGCGTCTCGCGCGCGCCGACATCAGTGGCTTGCGCGAGCTGGCGTTTCCCGGTCACGCGCAGCAAGCCGAACGCGTGCGCGTGCCGCTCGACGCGCTCGGCCTGAATCTGCTCGCGAGCCGTCATGCGGCCTGGCTGACAGATGCGCAGGGTGTGCGCTACTTCGTCGGCGCGCGCTTGCCGATCGGCCACATCAGCCGCCTCTCGGCTTGCGCCGCGGAAGTCACGCGCGACGACGACGGCTCGATCTACGAATTCGTTGCGGAATCTGCCCATGCCCCCGAAAACTGCCGGTAAAAGCACGCTCGGATCGTTTGGCGATCTGCCGCTCGAAGCGCAACTCGCCGAAGGCGGCGGCGCCGGCCGGACGATGATCGCGGCCCGGTTGACGGCGGAAATCGATCGTTTGAGCGACGCGTTGGCGAGTGCGTCAACGGTCGAGCAAAAAGAGTTGAGGTTGCTTGTCGAGTGTTTACGCGCGGCTCGACAGGTGGTGGAACGAAGCGCGAGCTTCGTCAACGTGCGCGGTAAATAGTAAGGAGTGGGAATCGTGAATCTGAACGGAATCAACAATTTTTTGCCCGGCGCCCCCAGTTCCGCGCTTAGCGAGAATCACAGCCTGTCCACAGGCGGGCTGCTCGGTTTGCTCGAGAAGATTCTCGCCAAAGAGAACGACAAAGTGAACGGCACGCTGCAGGAAGCCGAGAACGCCGACGGGCTCCAGCAGGGTATCGGTGCGAACGGCGTCGATGGCGCGCAAGGCAACAACCAGGGGAACGTCGAAATGCTGCGAGCCCAGCAGGCGGTGGGCGAACTCAGCACCTTCAACTCCGCCGCCACGAACATGATGAACAGCGTCAACGACTCGCAGAAGGCCGTGGCGCAGAACACCCGATAACGCTTTTTTAACCAGGACGGAGGCGCCTTCCCGGCGTCTTCGGCGATCCATGCAGATGCAGGACGACAGCTTGGAATTGCTGATCTCGATCGGTCACCTTGCCCGCGTCTACCGTCGTTTCGACGACGCGCGCTATCTGTTCGAGCGGCTCGCGCTGCTGTATCCGCAGCGCGCCTTTCCGTACCTCGGGCTGGGGCTCGTCGAGGTCGATCGCGCGAACTATCGCGGCGCGTCGCAGCTATTCGCGAAGGCGCTCGAGGTCGTGCCGGACAACGCGCTCGCGTGTGCGTGGCTCGGTACGTCCCAGGTGCTCGACGGCCATTACGCGCTGGGGGCACGCACGCTGATGAAAGTGGTCGGCAGCGACGAGCCCAGTGCGAATTCGATGGCGCTGGCGTTTCTGAAGCTGCCGGAATGCGCGCGTTTTATCAACGCCAACGCTGCACACGCATCCGGCGCGGCACGCTCCGCTCAGGCCGCGCCCCCCCTTTCAACGATTGAACGACTGACTATTCGAGGCAGGTATTGATGTTGCAACTTCCGATCACAACGCCGCCGGCGCCTGCCGGCGCATCGGTCCCGATGTCGCCCGCCGACGCCGGCGCCGGTGGCCCCGGTTCGCTGATGGAGCGTCTGTTGGCGCATGCCCAGAACGCGCAGGATATGTCCGTGCAGCAACTGTCGGTGGATCTCGGTCAGCTCGCTTCCGGCCGCGTCTCGACCATCGACCTGCTGCGTCTGCAAGCCGACATGGGGGCGTTCACGGTGCGCGTGCAGATGACGGTGCGTGTGGCCGACCAGATCGGCAACGCGATCCAGACGCTGTCGCAGCGAAGCTGATGCGCCGCGCCCTGATCTTGCTGCCGGTCCTGCTGCTCCTCGCCGGCTGCAGAACCTCATTGTTCGAAGGCCTGGACGAGGACCAGGCGAACCACATCGTGGCTGCGTTGAGCCACCACGGGATCACCGGCTACAAGGACCGCAACGCGGACAAGACGTGGAACGTCTCGGTCGACGACGACGACGCGGTGATCGCCACGGAACTGGCGAGCGCCTACGCGCTGCCGCGCGGCGGCCACGCGAATCTCGGCGAGCTGTTCAGCCGCCAGGGACTGATTTCGAGTCCCGAGGAGGACCGCGTGCGCTACGTGTACGGGCTCTCGCAGGAGCTGTCCGAGACGCTCGAAAAGATGGACGGCGTTCTGCTCGCGCGCGTGCACATTGTGCTGCCGGAGAAGGATCCGATGGATCCCGCGCAGGACACGTTGCCGTCGGCGTCCGTGATGATGCGTTACCGCAGCGATTACAACCTCGACCTGCTGCGCGACCGGATTCGCGCGATCGTCGCCGGCAGTGTCGAAGGACTGACGCCCGCGCGCGTCTCGCTGACGCTGCTGCCGGTCACGCCGGTGCTGACGTTTCCCGGCAATTGCGGACAAGGCGCGGATGTCGCCAGCGCCGCGGGCGGCGTGACCACGACGGATTGTGTGCATGACGGCGGCAGTGGCCCGTCGCGCGCCACGGTGGTGCTGGCCGTGCTGGCGCTGTTTGTGGCGTTGGCGGCCGGCTTCATGTGGCTGTGGCGCTCGGGACGGCGCACGTGGTTTAAACGCAAGCCGCGCGGTGGTCCGGCCGCAACACAGGGCGCCGAACTTCGGGGCGGCGCTGGCAACGGCGCGCGAGATGCCAACCCAACCCGCGAAGCCGACGACGGCGAAGGCGCCAACACCGCCAACACCTCAGGTAGCCAATCCCGATCAGCGGCCCGCCACGGAGACGACGTATGACCCTGCAACCTGTTCGATTCTCCGTTCCGTTATCCGCAGAGCAGGCGAGCGGCCTTCATTCGAGCGCCGCAAACCTCGCGAGTCCGACATCGACCTCTCGATGCGCGCCGGCGTACTGGGCGCATCACAGTTGGCTCGAATCGGCGCGTCCGGTGCGTAACGAGCGCAGCGCGCGTGCCGCCCACGCGTTTCTGTTCGAGCGCTATCCGCAACTGGCCGAAGCGACGCTCGCCGACACGTCATCCGTATTGCCGGTCTGGCCGCGGCCGGCGTGCGCGCGACTGTGCCGCGTCGTCGCCGCGCTCGCCTGCGCGCGTTCGTTGCGGCGCGTCGTGGCCGCGCAGGCGCATACGGCGTTCGCCGCCAGCGTCGCGCCGCGCCTGCTCGACGCGATCCAACGGCACCCGCGCGCGCTCGCGGCCGACCTGAATGTCGAACCAGCCGCGTCGCCGTTCGATCGTCACGACATGACGGCGCTTGGGCTCGCGTTGGCGCAACGGGCGGATGCGGATTTGAGCCACGCGTTCTGGTGGAGTTTGCGGCTGCCGCGCGAGGTCGCGCAGTCCGCGCAGCGCTATGGCCTGCGGGGCTTGTCGGCGGCCGATGCCGCTGACCTGCTGACCGACGCGAAACGTTTGATGGAGGTACCGCGATGCTGATCTGCCGGGTGGGTGCATGGCGCATCGAATCGGATGGCCATGTGAGCGCGGATGAACTGGCGTCGCTCGACGGACTGCGCGCCGTCGAAGCGGAGCGCGCGGCCGAAGCGGCACGTGAACGCGGCCGCCTCGGCGAGCAGGTGCGCGACTTGAAACGTCGCGCGTGGCGTCACGGACACTCGGCCGGCAAGCTGGCGGCGTTGCGCGATTACGCCGGACGCGACGCCGCGGCTGCGTTCGTCACGCAACGTCTCGAGGAGCGGCTCGCGCAGATCGTGCTGGGGGTGGTGAACGACATTGTCGGCGCGCTGCCGCCGTCGGCGGCGTTGATGCATCAATTGCGCCGTGCGGTGGCGGTGGCGCAATCGCAGCGGCTCGTTTCGATACGCGTGGCGCCGGCCGTCTTCGAGGACACGGCGCGGCTGACCTCGACGATTCAGCACGAACTCGGCGCGCCGCTTTGCACCGTGCTCGCCGATGCGGGATTGCCAGCGCATTCGTGCGTGATCGAGACCGAGGCCGGGGTGATCGATGGGGGTTTGACGGTGCAATTGCGGACCCTTGAGCGCGGTATTCGCGAAGGCGTTGCTGCGGTGTTGCGCCACTACGACCTGAACGACGGCGCGGGGCGGACGACGATCGATGCGATCGGGCAGGGCGTACGGGAGACGGTGGCTGCGCTGGCCGCGCCGGTAGGGATATGGCCGACGCCGCCCACGCCCGACCCGTCCGCGCGACCTGCTTCGGCTCACGTCGTTCGCCACGTCGTCACCCGGGAGGCCGCATGACCCTCTGGCCCGATCTCGACACCCTCACGCTGGCCGACGCCGAGCGTCACAACCTCGCGCTGCGGCACTTCGGCTCGCCGCGCATCGTGCGCGCGGGCCGGCGCGCCTTCACGCTCGAATTCGAGCTGTGCCGCGCGCGCTATCCGTTGCGGCTGTCGGGTGTGGCGTCGCAAGCGCCGTTCAGCGCCGCCTGCGATGCCGGCGCGCTGCTGCCCGAACTCGCGGCGGAGGTGCCCGGCACGCTCGGCGTCGCCGCGCTGACGCATGTCGCCGACGCGTTGAGCGACTGGCTCTGCGCGCTCGAAGGCCTGTTCGGTTTCACGATCGATCTCACCGGCGTCGCGTTCGACGCCGTTCCCGAAGCAGGCGCCTATGGCCTCGCCGTCACACAGATGGCGAGTGGCCGAACCGCCCATTTCTCGTTTTGCAGTCCCGCGGTCGATGCCTGGCTGCGTCTGCATGTCCCGCCGCCGCCGTCCGCCGACGCGCTGCTGCGCCGTCTGTTCGTGCGGCTGCCGATCTGCGTGCCCGGCCCGTCGCTGTCGCTGCCGCGCCTGCGCAAGCTCGCGGTCGGCGACGCGTTGCTGTTCGATCGTGACGCCTGTTTTCTGCGCGTGCCGTTGCGACTCGGCGCGTGCCGGATTCTTTTGAAATTCACTGAGGAGCACACCTTGATAGACCAGGTTCTGAGCGATGAAACCCCCGCCGTCGAAGTCACTAGCGAACTGCTGCCGATCGACTCCCTCACCTTCGCGTTCGACGCCGTGCTCGGCACGCTGTCGCTCTCGGTTGCCGAGCTGGCGCATTTGCGCCAGGGCTCGATCGTCGCGTTCCGTCTGCCCGCACGCGAGCGAACCGTGACGCTGTTGTGCCAGGGCATTCCATTCGCGCGCGGCGAGCTGATCGAGATCGAGGGCTCGCTCGGCGTGCGCGTGACCCGGCTGACCCAGGAGGATCGGCCGGCATGACCGCTCAATTCGACCAGTTGCAGACCATCGGCATGTTCTTCATGCTGGGTCTGCTGCCGCTGGCGGTCGTGATGACGACCTCGTTCACGAAATTCAGCATCGTGCTGACCTTGCTGCGCTCGGCGCTCGGCGTGCAGCAGGCGCCGAGCAACATGGCGATTTCGGGTATCGCGCTCGCGGCGACGCTGGTCGTGATGTCGCCGACTCTCGCGAAGATCGAGGCCGCGCTGCCGGGCGCGGACAGTGATGAGTTCCAGTTGCCGCGACCTGCCGAGTTGTTCCAGGCGGTGCGCGGCCCGCTCGGCGAATTCATGTTCGCGCATTCGCGGCCCGACGAACGCAAGTTTCTGGTGGGCGCGGTGAAGCGTATCGACCCGGCGCGCGACGCCCGCGAGACCGATCTCAGCCTGCTGATTCCGGCGTTCCTGATCGGCGAAATTTCGAGCGGCTTCGAGGCGGGTTTTCTGCTCTATATCGCGTTTCTGGTGGTCGATCTGGTGGTCGCCAACGTGCTCACCGCGATGGGCATGGTGATGCTGTCACCGAGCACGGTCTCGATTCCGTTGAAGCTGTTCATCTTCGTGTCGGTGTCCGGCATCTCGAAGCTGATGCATGCGTTGATCGTCGGTTACGTCAAATGAACGCGCTCCCGTCTCTCGCCACGTTGTCCAGCGACGCGCTGATGCTGGTGTTCTGGTTGTCGCTGCCCGCGCTCGCGGTGGCGACGATCGTCGGTCTGTTGATCGGGCTGTTGCAGTCGATCACGCAGATTCAGGATCAGAGCCTGCCTTACGGCGCGAAGATCATCTGCGTCGGCGTGGTGCTGATCGTGACCACGCCTTGGGCCAGCCGCGAGATGGCGCGGTTTTTCGCGCATGTGTTCACCTTCATCGCGGCGGGGCGTCTGCATTGAACCCGGACTACATGAGCTATTTCGCGGGTTACGCGTTCTGCACGATCCGGCCCGCGGTCGCGCTGTTCCTGATTCCCTTCGGGCAGAGCGGCTCGTTGGGCGTGAGGGTGCGCGTGCCGATGCTGCTCGCGTTGGCGATGCTGCCGCAACAGGTCGGCTGGCCGGCCGAGCCATGGCCGGCCCTGTGCGTCGAAGCGGTGGCCGGTGCGGTGCTCGGCCTGCTGCTCGGCACGATCTTTCATGCGGCGGCCGCAGCCGGCGCGGTACTCGATCAGCAGGGCGGCTATGCGAGCGCGGCGATCTACGATCCGCACTTCCAGCAGGAGGCCGCGCTGTTCGAAACGTTGTTCTCGCAGTTCGCCGCGCTGGCGATGTTCACGGGCCCCGGTCTGCCGCTGCTGTTCGGCTTCTTCACCGATGCCTGGGTGCTGTGGCCGCCGGGCCGCTGGCGCGTCGATCTGGTCGAGGTGTTCCGGCACGTCGCGCTGCGCGACACGACGGCTTCGCTAGCCGGCTCATTCGCGGAAGGGCTGCGGCTCGCGAGTCCGTTGCTCGGTCTCGTGCTGCTGATCGACGTCGCGTTCGGCCTGATGACGCGCCACGCCAAACGGCTCAATCCGTTCGCCACCGCGCGCACCGTCAAGGCCATGGTTCTCTCGTTCGCCGCGATGCTCAGCGTGCCCGCGTTGTTCGCGCAGTTGCAGATCGTGTTCACCCATCTGATCCATTTGCGTGCCTTGCCATGAGCGACAAGAGCGAAGCGCCGACGCCCAAACGGCTGCGCCGCGCGCGCGACGACGGCGAGACCGCGAAGAGCACGCACCTGAGCGTCGCGTTCAGCGGTCTGTGCTGGTGGCTGTATCTGTTCATCGAAGCCCCGCATCTGTACGCGCTCGGCACGCGGCTGATCCTGGCCGTGACGACGCTCGACGCAAGCCTCCCGTTCGACGACCGGTTCGCGCGGACACTCGCGCTGTTGACGTCGTTCATGCCGCAGGTGCTGAGCACGCTCGGCGTCGGCGTGCTGGCCGCCGTGGTGCCGGAATTGATCCAGACACGCGGGCTGATCGCCCTGAAGCGCGTGAAACCCGATCTGAAGCGGCTCAATCCGCTCAATGGTCTCAAGCAGATGTTCAGTCTGCGGCTCGTGTGGGACACGTTGCTCACGCTGTTGCAGTTCACGGTCCTGCTGTTGCTGTTCTGGCAGGCGTTGATCGCGTGGTTGCGGCAGCTCGCGCCGATCTATGGATTCGCGTTGCCGGCGCTACTCGGCTTCACGGCGACCTCGCACTCGCATCTGCTCGCGTGGATGGCCGCGTCGCAGATCGCGCCGGCTCTCGCCGACTATTTCATCCAGCGGTTCTTGTGGCTGCGCACTATGCGCATGGACAAGAACGAAATCAAACGCGAATACCGCGACGACGAGGGCGACCCCTACGTCAAGAGTCGTCGCCGTGCGCTACACCGGGAGCTTGGTCAATAACATGCCGAACCGTTCCATTCTTAGTCGCTACGATCTGTCGGCGTTCTTCGCGCGGCACGCCGATCTCGCCGTCGCGCTCGGCCTGTTGGCGGTGCTCGCGTTACTGATCGTGCCGGTGCCGCCGTTCGTGCTCGATCTGTTCATCTGCGTGAGTTTCGCCTCCAGCCTGACGATGCTGAGCACCACGCTGTATGTGTCGAAGGCTGCGGACCTCGCGAGTTTTCCGTCGTTGCTGCTGATCACCACGCTGCTGCGGCTCTCGCTAGCCATTGCGTCGACCAAGATGATTCTGCTGCATGCGCACGCCGGCCAGATCATCGGCGCGTTCGGTGAACTGGTGGTGGGCGGCAACGTGGCGGTCGGCCTCGTGGTGTTCATCGTGCTCGCGGCGATCCAGTTCATCGTGGTCGCGAAGGGCGCGGACCGGGTCGCCGAAGTCGGCGCACGTTTCACGCTCGACGGCATTCCCGGCCGTCAGATGAGTATCGACGCCGATCTGCGCTCCGGCGTGATCTCGCCCGCGCAGGCGAGCCGGGCGCGCGCGGCGCTCGAACGCGAAACGTATTTCTACGGCTCGCTCGACGGCGCGATGAAATTCGTCAAGGGCGACGCGGTCGCGGGGCTGGTCGTCGCGCTGGTGAATATCGTCGGCGGGCTGGCGATCGGTATCGCGCAGCGCGGCATGTCGTTCGCCGACGCGCTGCATACGTACACGATTCTCACGGTCGGCGATGGCCTGGTGGCGCAGATTCCGTCGCTGATCGTATCGGTGTCGGCGGGCATTCTGGTCACGCGCGTGGCCTCGGCCGACAGCGCGGACGCGCATCTCGGCGGCGATATCTACCGGCAACTGACGGTGCACCCGAAGGCGATCGGCATGGCCGGCGCCGCCTGTTGCGCGTTGGCCGCGATTCCGGGATTCCCGCATCTGCAGTTTCTGCTGGCCGGCGGACTGCTGGTGGTGCTGGCGATCACGCTGATGCGCAACGCCGCGGCCGCGACGAACTCGCAACGCGCGCTGATGCCCGGCATGACTCGCGACGGCGGCAACTACGTGCCGCGTATTCTCGACGATGTCGAATTGGGCACGAGCGCGACCTTGCGATTGCGGCTCGGCCTGAAAGCGTTCGACGCATTGCGGCCCGAAGCGCTGAACCGGCAACTCGGGCAGTTGCGGCGGCATCTGATGGTCGAGCTGGGCGTGCCGTTTCCGGGTCTCGCGCTGCTGCGTGACGCACGGCTCGCGCCGGAGCGCTACATCGTCGATGTCGAGGATGTGCCGTTCGCGAGCGGCACGCTGGTCGCCGGGCATACGCTACTGAGCGGCGACGGCAGCCGCATCACGTTCGAGGGTACCGAAGGCTACCGTCCGCGCGCCGAGAAATCGGTGTGGGTGCCGAACGCGCAGGCGGCCTCGGTCGACGATCCGGCGATTCGTAAAGCCAGCGTCGACGAAGCGCTATGCGAGCACCTCGGCGAGGTGTGCGAGCGTTCAGCGGCCGATTTTCTCGGCACTCAGGAAACGCGCTTTCTGCTGGATCAACTGGGGATCGAATTCCGCGAGCTGGTGGCGCAGGCGGGCCAGGCCGCGAGTACGGTGCAGCTTGCCGGCGTGCTGCGGCAACTGCTGCAGCAGCGCGTGCCGATTCGCAATCTGCGGGCGATTCTCGAAGCCGTGGTGCGCGTGCCGGCGGGTGAACGCACGCTCGATCGGATGGTGCGCGAGGCGCGCATCCAGTTGGGACGGCAGATTTCGCGCAACTTCGCCGACCTCGAATCGTGGACGATTTCGGCGGCGGTGCTGGAGCCGGACTGGGAGGCCAGCCTCGAAGCGCAGATCCGCAGCGGGGCCGACGGCGAGCCGCTATGCGTGCTGTCCGCCGAAGAGATGGAGCGCGCGCAGCAGGTCTTGGGCGCGGACCTGTCCGGGATCGGGCTGATCGTCACGAATGCGGTGCTGCGCCCGCATCTCGCGCGACTGTTGCGGGACTTTGGCTGGCGCACCGACGTGCTCGCGATCGAAGAGATTCCATTCGACCTCTATCGGATTCAGACCATCGCGACGCTGGGCGCGCCATGACGGAGCGCGCGATGAAGTCGTCGGGAACGGGCTGGCCCACGTTTGCGTCCGCGCCCGAGTTGCGCGGCCGGGTGGTCGAAGCGCGCGGCGTGATTGCGCGGGTGGTGGGCGTGTCGTTGCGAATCGGCGAGAAGGTGCGGCTGGTGCGACCGGATACGCTCGAGGCGCAGTACGGCGAAGTCGTCGGCTTCGCGCATGACGGCGCACTGGTGATGCCGCTGGCCGGACTCGCCGGGCTGTCGGATATCACCGAGGTGCAGGGCTGCGGCGCGGCGTGGGGCAGCGTCGACGCGGCGGGTTTGCTCGGGCGTGTGGTGGACGGTCTCGGCAATCCGCTCGACGGTGGACCGCTGCCGCCGCAACGGGACATCGCGCGAGGTTCGGCGGGCTCAGCGGGCTCTGCCGGCTCGGCTGGCGGTGAGATCACGCTCAATCCGCTGGAGCGCCCGGTGATCACGACCCCGTTCGCCACTGGCGTGCGCGCGATCGACGGCCTGCTGACCTGTGGCATCGGCCAGCGCACGGGCATCTTCGCGCCGGCCGGCGGCGGCAAGAGCACGATCATGGGGATGATCGCGAACGGCGCGTCGACCGATGCGATCGTGGTCGCGTTGATCGGCGAGCGGGGTCGCGAGGTGGGCGAATTCATTCATGATCATCTCGCCCACCGGCGCGCGTCGACCGTCGTGATCGCGGCGACGTCCGACCGTCCCGCGGCGGAGCGGATCAAGGCGGCGGAACTCGCGTCGCAGGTCGCGGTGGGATTGCGCGCGAGCGGCCGCAACGTGTTACTGCTATTCGATTCGCTGACACGCTACGCGCGCGCGTTGCGCGAACTGGGTCTCGCGGTCGGCGAGCCGCCGCTGCGAGGCGGCTTTCCGCCGAGCGTGTTCGCGCGTTTGCCGAAACTGATCGAAACCGCCGGCGTGACCGCGCAAGGCAGCATCACAGGTTTCTACACCGTGCTCGCCGATGAATCCGATCTGTCGGACCCGGTCGCGGAAGAAGCACGCTCGCTGCTGGACGGGCATATCCAGTTGTCGTCGAAACTGGGCGCGTCCGGCCACTATCCGGCGATCGATATCTTGCGTAGCCGCAGCCGGTTGATGAATCGCGTCGCGGACAGGACACAACTCGCCGACGCCAACGGGGTGCGCGATTGGCTCGCGCGTTATGAAGAGATCGAGATGCTGTTGCAGATCGGCGAATACGAGCGAGGGCATGACGCCGACACGGACCTTGCCATCGAGCGGCGTCCCGCGATCCAGCAGTTTTTGCGTCAACCGTACGACCGCAGCAGTGAATGGGACGAGACGCGTGCGCTGCTGCATGCGTTGCGTGCCGGTGGGCGGGCGGTGTGATGCGCGACGCGGCGCGGGAAGCGGCGTTCTGGCGGCTGCTGGTCCGGGTGCGCGGTTTGCGGGTGCGGCGCAAGCTGCGTGCGCTGGCCGACGCGCGGCGGCATGAACGGCACGCGGCGGATGCGCTCGCCGCACAGTTCACCGCGCTGGAACGGCATGCGGAGCAACGGCAACGCGTGCTGATGTTTTGTCGGCGTGAATTTTGTCGACGTGACGCGCGCGTTGGCGCGCAATGGCATGCGACGCTGCGCGCGCACGATGCGCGCCTGCCCACATTGCAGCGGCAACTGAGCGCCGCGCGCGACACGCACGCGGCGTCGCGCGCCGAAGCGGCGCACGCGTTGAGTGCGTGGCAGGTGGAGCGAGGCCGGCATGACGATGCGAAGGAGCGTGTGCGGGTGGCGAGCGCGCGCCTCGCGGCCGGTGATGGAGAAAGCGCTTAGCGCCAGGGACTGCCGGCAAAGCGGGTGCTCCGCCGGCAGTCTTTAGATCACGGCAAAATCGCCGGATGCCGCGAACACATGGCCGATGTGTTCGCGGCATCCATCGAGGATAACGCGCTGCGCTGTCATCCCCCGTTTCGTGCGGTTGGCTTAGGCGGCTTTCTTGAAGTCGTCCGCGGTCGGTTGCTTGCCCGTGGTCGGGTCGATGAAGCCGCTGCCGTTGCGGGCGGCCACGATGGTGTAGCCGTCCGGCGTGGCGGCGTCGAGCGCGCGGCCGTTGTTGCTCTTCTGCACGCTGAGGGCAGCCGAGTCCTGCTGGCTCAGACCTGAGACCTGATACGCCTGATTGCCCCTGGTGATCGTGACCTGATCCGCGTACGAGACCGACGGGTTGTTCTTGGCCGCCTGGGTGCCCACGCTGACTTTGGTGTTGTCCGGCAGCATGAACGTCATCGGGCCGTTGAACATCGCCGACGTCTTGTTGGCGCCGTTGGCATGCTGTTCGATATGCGGGTCACCGTAGATGTTCGTCGCGTCGCCGGTCTTCTTGTTCGTCAGAAGCATCGACGAATTGGTTTTGCTGAAGTCGAGCTTGTAGTCGCCCAGATCGATACTGGTCTTGTTGTTGGCGACCGGCGTATTGCTCCATTGCGTCTGATCGGTCCGGCTCCGATCGTTGCAGCCGCAGTTCCGGCCTTGCGACGTGCCGTTGCCGCCACGCGAGTAGTCGCCGTAGCCAGCCTGACTGGTATTGCGGCCCCAGCTTGCCTGCATGGCGTTGGCGGCCGAACCGCGATTGATCGTGATGCCTTGCGCGAAGAACGTGCTGCTCTGACCATTCGCCGTGTTCTGACCGAAGACCGAGAACGTGCTCTTCGAAAAGCCGCTCGCCATGTTCGACATCGGCGAGGGCGCGTTGCGGCCGTTATTGACTGCCGGGGTTCGCGAGAGTGACGACGACGCACCGCCGAACTGCGCGGTCAGTTGAGTCAGGTTTGGGAAGAAAGAAGACGGATTTTGCAACGTTGCTTGCATGTCGTGATTCCTGAAATTAAAAGAAACCGGCCTGAGCTTGCTAGCCGGGTCCACGTCGCCAAATAGGTGGGATCGGCGCCGCTTGATCAATAGTAGAGAGATGGGAACGCGATTCGGCGTACTTATATATATCCATCACGCTATATTTGACTTCGACCCTTGCGTCTAGCCGATCGTGACGATTCGCGCGTTCGTGCATCCAAATAGATAAGACCTGCTGACGGCGTCGCGGCATTTCAATGGACCTGCACTTCTCCGATTTCTCCTTCAGACAGGGATAGCGAAATGAAGCTCCAGTCAGTCAGTAGTCCAGCGGTCGACCGCGAACCGGCGGCGACGAATCGAAGCGATGCACAGAGCGTTCGACTCGGGCCGGCGCCGGCGGTGTTCGATACGTCGGCCGCGTCGCCGGCGACGTTTCAGTGCAGCGTCGGGGCAGCCGAACGGGACAACGGGCAGCTTCGTGGCGGCGGCCTGCCGGGTGGAGGGCCGGTGCTTCGATCTGAAACGAAGACAAAAGCGGAAGCGCTGTTGCTTGACGGTTGGTCGGCAGCCGCCGCCTCGGCTAAAGCGGGTATTGGGAAAGCCGTCGTTTGTAACATCAGGTGGATGATCGAGATCCCCGCTGTTCCGCCTCTGATGTCGCAGGAATTCAGAACAAATGTCCTTGCCTGGTTAAACCTGGGAATCCCCGAAGCTCAGATCGCGCACGATATGGGCGTACAGCCGGAAACGGTCCATGCGATAGCCGAGGCGCAACGCGAGGTCAGCCAGATAGTCGGCGCACTGCGCGCGCCAAGCGACCTCGAGCTATCGAGCGCGATCTTGAAGCGCGTTGGGCGCGCCCAGTTATTGCCAGCCACGCGAACTAAAGTAAAGGCGCTTCTGGGAGACGGCTGGCTGCGAGCCGCCGTGGCGGATGAATTGGGAATTCGCCACCGCAGGATCTGCCTGATCGGGGAGACCATGGACCGGCCGGTGGTTCGGCCGCTCAGGTTAAAAGCGTTCAGGGATGAGGTCGTCGCGCGGCTTCATACGGGCGTGTCCGACCTGCAAGTTGCACGTGAGACGGGTGTGCAACCGGAAACGGTGCGTTTGATCAGGCTGCAATACGGCAATCAGAATCCGGAGAATCCGATACCCGACGTGCGCCTTCACCGGGAGGCTGAACGTCCCGGCACGGCTCCGGCGCCGGCGCCGGCCCGGACTGCGCCTCGGTCTCCGCAACCCGGTACGTCGACGGGCGGTGAAACGCAGCCGGCCCGTGGCCGGCCTGATTCATCGTCGTCTGTAGCGAAGCGTCGGCGTGTCGACGAGGCGCCCGCGGTAATTTCAGGCGCGCTGATCTCCTCCATCATCAAGCAGGCCGAAGCGGGGCTGCCGCCCTATCAGATAGCGAACAATTTGCGCCTGTCGGAAGAAACTGTTTGGCATGCGGAATTTTTATATTTGCAACGTTCGCTGCGGCCCGTGGATGAGCAGATCCGGATCGAACGTGCCAACCTGCCGCCGAGCCCGGCTACGAATACGCCCGTGTCGCCGGAGGTGGAGCAAGCTGTGATCCGGGAATTGCGGGGCGGTGTCGACCGGCCGGACATCGCGCGCCACTTGCATCTGCCGGAGCCCCAGATCCAGGCCATCCACGGTCAGCTTCTCGACGATGAGTTCGCGCAGCTCGATATGGACGCCTTCAGGGCGATGACCGGATCGTCGAGCGGCGAGTCGCCCGGGTAGGCGTTTCGTGTGAGTCCGTTCCGATGCACGGGTTAACACTGATCTCAACGCAGAAGCGCGTCGACGTCTCCGGGCTAACCCTGGTGTCGATCGCGCGCACCCGCTCCAGATAAGCATTGCCCCGTGCTGCCGATGACATTGCCGGAGCGCATCAGCTAACATAACAATCCCAGTATCTCTTGCACGATGCGCCGCGACGACCTGATGTAAGTGACAGGTAAGTTGCGGCATTTATCCTGGCAGCATGCCGTTGACCGCTCGCGCGCCGGCACAGGTTTCAGGTTTGATTTTCACCAAGGGGTTGTCGATGTCTGCGATTGAATCGGTTCTTCAGGAACGCCGCGTTTTCCCGCCCTCCGCTGAAGCAGCGGCCGGCGCCGCGATCTCCGGCATGGATGCGTACCGGGCGCTCGCCGCCGAAGCGGAACGCGATTACGAAGGTTTCTGGGGGCGCCTCGCCCGCGAAACGCTTAGCTGGAATACGCCCTTCACCAAGGTGCTCGACGAATCGAACGCGCCGTTCTACACGTGGTTCGAAGACGGCCGGCTGAACGCGTCGTACAACAGCCTCGACCGTCATGTCGAAGCGGGTAACGGCGGGCGTGTGGCGATCGTTTTCGAGGCCGACGACGGCACCGTCACCAATGTGACGTATCAGGATCTGCTGCAACGCGTGTCGCGCTTCGCGAATGCGTTGAAGAAACGCGGCGTGAAGACGGGCGACCGCGTGGTGATCTATATGCCCATGTCGATCGAAGGCATCGTCGCGATGCAGGCTTGCGCGCGGATCGGCGCCACGCATTCGGTGGTGTTCGGCGGCTTCTCGTCGAAGTCGCTCAACGAGCGCCTCGTGGACGTGGGCGCGGTCGCGCTCGTCACGTCCGACGAACAGATGCGCGGCGGCAAAGCACTGCCGCTGAAGAATATCGCCGACGAAGCACTCGCTATGGGCGGCTGCGAAGCGGTGAAGAGCGTGATCGTCTATCAGCGCACCGGCGGCAAGGTCGCGTGGCACGAAGGCCGCGATCTGTGGATGCATGAACTCGCGCAAGCCGAATCGGATCAATGCCCGCCCGAGTGGGTCGGCGCCGAGCATCCGCTGTTCATTCTCTATACGTCCGGTTCGACCGGCAAGCCGAAGGGCGTGCAGCACAGCACCGGCGGTTATCTGCTGTGGGCCGCGCAAACCCTGAAGTGGACCTTCGACTGGAAGCCCACCGACGTGTTCTGGTGTACCGCCGACATCGGCTGGATCACCGGCCATAGCTACATTACGTATGGTCCGTTGACGCTCGGCGGCACCCAGGTCGTGTTCGAAGGCGTGCCCACCTATCCGAACGCCGGCCGCTTCTGGGACATGATCGCGAAGCACAAGGTGACGCTGTTCTACACCGCGCCCACGGCGATCCGCTCGCTGATCAAGTCCGCCGAGGCGGATCAGAAGGTGCATCCGAAGAGCTACGATCTGTCGTCGCTGCGCATTATCGGCACGGTCGGCGAGCCGATCAATCCGGAAGCGTGGGTGTGGTATCACGAGAACGTCGGCGGCGGCCGTTGCCCGATCGTCGACACGTGGTGGCAAACCGAAACCGGCGGCCACATGATCACGCCGCTGCCGGGCGCCACGCCGCTGGTGCCGGGTTCGTGCACGCTGCCGTTGCCGGGCATCATGGCCGCGGTCGTCGACGAAACCGGTCAGGACGTGCCGAACGGGCAGGGCGGCATTCTGGTGGTGAAGCGTCCGTGGCCTTCCATGTTGCGTAACGTGTGGGGCGATCCGGAGCGCTATAAGAAAAGCTACTTCCCCGATGAACTCGGCGGCACGCTGTATCTCGCCGGCGACGGCGCGGTGCGCGACAAGGACACCGGTTACTTCACGATCATGGGCCGTATCGACGACGTGCTGAACGTGTCGGGTCACCGTCTTGGCACGATGGAAATCGAGTCGGCGCTGGTGTCGAATCCGCTCGTGGCCGAAGCTGCGGTTGTGGGGCGGCCCGATGCGACGACCGGTGAGGCCGTGTGCGCATTCGTCGTGCTCAAGCGCGCACGTCCGGAAGGCGAAGAGGCGGTGAAGCTCGCCAACGAATTGCGCGCGTGGGTCGCCAAGGAGATCGGTCCGATCGCGAAACCGAAGGACATCCGCTTCGGCGAGAACCTGCCGAAGACGCGTTCGGGCAAGATCATGCGTCGCCTGCTGCGCTCGCTCGCGAAGGGCGAGGAAATCACCCAGGACGTGTCGACGCTGGAGAACCCGGCGATTCTCGATCAGCTCGGCGAGTCGCTGTAATGAGTTAGGGTTCTGGCCGGGCGTGCATCTCAGGATGCGCGGCTGACCGGATGACGCGATCTCTCGCTCGAATCAGGCCGTAAGAAGCCACCGCGCGGACAATCCCGATTGCCTGCCCGGTGGCTTTTTGATACATAGGCGCATGGCCGCGCCACACCACTCCTCTCACGCTACGCTGAATCCCCCGCCCGAACCGCCCGCGGTGTCGGCGGCGATGGCGCGCGCGCATCGCAAGTACTGGCGCTTCAACGTCGCGCTGATCGCTACGTTGATGACGTTGGGCTTTCTCGTGTCGTTCGGCTTGCCGTTGATGGCGCCGGCGTTGGAGCAGGTACGGATGGGGGGATTCAGGCTGCCGTTCTACTTCGGCGCGCAGGGCGCGATTCTGGTCTACATGGCGTTGATCGTCGTGTATATCGTGTTGATGCAGCGCGCCGACCGTCGCTTGCTGCGCGCGTTCGAGGCGGATGCTGGCGTGGATGGGGATGCTGTTTCCGGCGGTGATTCCAGCGCGGATTCCAGCTCTGAGTCTAGCGCGGAATCCAGCGCCTCCTTGCCGCGCGGACGTTGAGTCCATGAAGCTCACGAATCGCCTGATCCGTTCATACGCGTTCTATACGCTCGGCTTCCTTCTGTTCATCTACGTGATGTGGCGCATTGAACGCACCACCGGCCCCGGCGTGTGGATCGGCTATGTGTTCCTGTTCGTGCCGATCGCGGTGTATGCGGTGATCGGCTTGTTGTCACGCACCTCCGATCTGGTCGAATACTACGTGGCGGGGCGGCGTGTGCCGTCCGCGTTCAACGGCATGGCGACGGCCGCCGACTGGTTGTCGGCGGCGTCGTTCATCGGCCTCGCGGGGTCGATCTATGCGACCGGCTACGACGGGCTCGCGTATCTGATGGGTTGGACCGGCGGCTATTGCCTCGTCGCGTTTCTGCTCGCGCCGTACGTGCGCAAACTGGCGCGCTACACGATTCCCGATTTTCTCGGCACGCGTTTTTCGAGCAACGCAGTGCGCGGGCTCGCGGCGTTGGCGGCGATTCTCTGTTCGTTCGTTTATCTGGTCGCGCAGATTCAGGGCGTCGGTCTGATCGCGACGCGCTTTATCGGCGTCGATTTTGCGGTGGGCATTTTCTGCGGGCTCGCGGGCATTCTGGTGTGCTCGTTTCTGGGCGGCATGCGCGCCGTCACGTGGACCCAGGTCGCGCAGTACATCATTCTGATCGCGGCGATCCTGATACCGGTGTCGATGATCGCGCACAAGGACGGACTCGGCTGGTTGCCGCAATTCAACTATGGGCGGTTGATGGCGCGCGTGGAAGGTCTCGAGAAACAGGTGCGCGACGCGCCGCTCGAACAGACCGTACGCGACGACTATCGACGCCAGGCCGCCCGTATTCAGGTGCGGCTCGATACGCTGCCGCAATCGTTCATCGACGAGAAGTTGCGCCTCACGCAGGAGGTGGCCGATTTGCGCCGCCACAACGGTCCGTTGCGCGAGATCAAGGAACGCGAGAAAGCGCTCGACCAGTTTCCCCGCGATGCCGCCGCCGCGCAGATCGTCTGGAGCCAGCGCCGCGCTGAAATGCTGATGCGGGCCGCCGCGCCGGTGCCGATGCATGAGCCGTTTCCTGCGGCCAGCGATGAGGAACGGCGCATTCATGAGCGCAATTTTTTGTCGCTGCTGCTGTGTCTTTCGCTGGGGACGGCGAGCTTGCCGCATATTCTGACGCGCTATAACACGACGACGTCGGTCGCGTCCGCGCGCCGCTCGGTCGGCTGGACGCTGTTTTTCGTGGCGCTGTTTTATCTGACGGTGCCGGTGCTGGCCGTGCTGATCAAGTACGAGATCTTGACCAACCTGGTCGGTCATCACTTTGCCGATCTACCGCAATGGTTCACGCAATGGAACCGGGTGGAACCGCGTCTGATCAGTCTGAACGATACGAACCTCGACGGCATCGTGCGATGGAGCGAGATTCAGATGCAGCCGGACATGGTCGTGCTCGCCGCGCCCGAGATAGCCGGGCTGCCGTATGTGATGTCGGGGTTGATTGCGGCGGGTGCGTTGGCTGCGGCGTTGTCGACCGCCGATGGTTTGCTGCTCACGATTGCGAACGCGTTGTCGCACGACGTGTATTACCACATGGTCGATCCGACGGCGTCGAGCCAGCGGCGCGTGACGGTCTCGAAGATTCTGCTGCTGGGGGTGGCGCTGTTCGCGTCGTATGTGGCGTCGTTGAATACGGGGAATATTCTGTTTCTGGTGGGGGCGGCGTTTTCACTGGCGGCGTCGAGTCTGTTTCCGGTGCTGGTGTTGGGGGTGTTCTGGAAGCGCACCACGCGACTCGGCGCGGTGGCGGGGATGCTGGCGGGGCTGCTGGTATGCATCTATTACATCGTCTCGACGTATCCGTTCTTCACGCAGATGACGGGCTTCGCCGGCGCGAGGTGGTTCGGGATCGAGCCGATCAGTTCGGGTGTGTTCGGCGTGCCGGCGGGGTTTCTGGTGGCGATCGGCGTGAGTCTCGTGGACCGGAAACCGGATGCTTATACGCTGGCGCTGGTGGACTACATCCGGCATCCTTAGCGCGGTTTGCATAGGGGTGTGGCGCAAGGCCCGAAGTTTGCTATAATTCGGCTCCCCGCCGGAGAGATGGATGAGCGGTTTAAGTCGCACGCCTGGAAAGCGTGTATAGGTTAATACCTATCCGGGGTTCGAATCCCCGTCTCTCCGCCAGAACTGAATGATAAGCCGCTGAATCTAAAAGAGATTCAGCGGCTTTTTGTTTTGGCCGCGCCCACGTGAGTCCGTTTGAGGCGGGACCTTCCGCGTGCATGGCACCCCGATGCCTAGAACAGATCCTCATGCCGGCAATTGACGAGGATCTCCGCGACGCTCGCCGAGTTCGGCAGTTCGATCGTATTGGCGACGATGCGTGCCAGGTCTTCCGGTTGCGTCATGGCGTCGGGCGGCAGGTCGGCGATCCCCGCGGCCATCTCCGTGTTGACGAAACCTGGGCAGATCGCGGTCGCACGAATGCCGTCGTCCCAGCCCGCGCGTCTGACCGCATGATTGAGCGCGATCACCGCATGCTTTGACATCTGATAGCCGGCGTTGAGGTTCTTCACGCGCTTGCCCGACAATGACGCGATCTGCACCACGCGAGCATCGCCGGCGCGGCGCAAATGGGGCAACGCCGCCTGAATCAGACGGAAGGGGGCCTTCACGTTGATATCGAGCGTTTCTTCGAGCATCTCGTCGGTGCCGTCTTCGAGACTGATGGATTTGCAGATGCCCGCATTGCTGATCAACACATCGATGCGGCCGAACGCCTCGACGGTCGCGGCCACCCAGCGGCGACCCGCCTCCGGGTCACGCGCTTCGTAAGGGCAGACGAACGCATCGAACTCATTCGCGAGCAATGCGGGATCGCGTACGCCCAACGACAAACGATAGCCGCGCCGCGCCAGTTCTCTCGCGATCGCGAGGCCGATGCCGCGACTCGCGCCGGAAATCATCACCACCTTTTGCATGGCGGCTCCCTAGAAGCCCGCGTCGATCACGATTTTCGTGCCGTCGCTGAAGCGGTTCAGACGGAATGCGTGAGGATTGACGAGCGGCGTGTCGTTGGTGACGAGGTCCGCCATCAGTTGGCCGGCTGCTGGGCCAATGCCGAATCCGTGGCCTGAAAAGCCGGTGCCGATAAAGAGCCCCGGCACGGCATCCACGCCGGAGATCACGGGAATCGCATCCGGCGTGACATCCATATAGCCTGCCCAACGCTGCGCGATGCGCGCATCGCTGAGCTGCGGAAACACTTTGATGAACTCATGCAGGCCACCGTCCACGTAAGCGGGGATCGGTTCGGGATCGAGCGTGCGGGCCTGTTCGAAGACCGTAGGCTGATCGAGCGCCCAATGACGCGGACGACGCAATTCTTCGAAGAAGCGCGCGCCGATGCCGATCCGCAGCGAACCCAACTGGCTCTTCAACGCTTCGATGTATTTGAAGAACAGACGGAAACTGTCGGGCGTCAGATCGCTGTAGGTGCGAAAACCGTATGCCACGGTATAACCGCCGTCCGCGCGCTTGCGAAACGCGAACTGCTTGTTGCTGGCGCTGCAGGTCGGGCCGCCTTCGATCGGCTCGGTGCGCAGGACCGATGCGCGCACCAGCAATTGGGGCAGGTCGACATCCAGATTGCCGCAGAAGAGCCGCGACCACGCGCCACCGGCCACCACGACGCTTTGACAACGAATCGTGCCGTGCTCGGTGACGACCGCGCTAACCCGGCCGCCGCTGGTTTCGATGCCGCGCGCGGCGCAGGGCGTCAGAATCTTGACGCCGCGTTTGCGTAAAGCATTGGCCATCGCGGGCGCGGCTTTTTGCGGCTCGGCGCGTCCGTCACCGGCCGTATATAAACCGCCCTTGAATGTTTTCGTGGCGCCCGGCAGCAAGCCGGCCACTTCTTTCGAGTCGACCTGGCGTGTATCGAATGCATCGCCTGCCATGGCGCGGGCATGCTTCAGCCACGTGCGATGGTCTTCCATGACCTTGTCGTCCTCGGTCATGTAAAGAATGCCGCACTGATTGAAGCCGGTTTCGATGCCGAGCGTTTCGTCCATCTTGCGCCATAGCTTCAGGCTTTCGATACTCAGCTCGAACTCGCGCATGTCGCGGTGCGTGACGCGCACCCATCCCCAGTTGCGGCTGGACTGCTCGCCCCCGATATGACCTTTCTCGCAGAGCGCCACGCGCAAGCCCTTATTGCTGAGAGACAGCGCGGTGCTTACGCCGATAATCCCGCCGCCGATCACGACGACATCCACTTCTGCGGGTACGTTCGTGTCGTCGGCGACGGTGTCGACTTTTGGTCCCATGTTATTCGGTGCCCTGCGGATAGCGGTTATTGATGTTGTTCGGCGATGCTGGCGTTGGTCCTGGCGTTGGCTGATTCGGCCGCGGATGCCTGAGCCTTGCGTTGCTTGCGGGTCGCGGAGCCTTGACGCGGATTCGCGAAGCGATTGGTCCAGCGATCGATGTGATTGATCGCGTGCGTCAACGGCACGGTGATCAGCAGATAGACCGCGCCGGCCGCCACCAGCGGCGACAGATTGGCGGCATTCACCGAAGTATTCTGCCCGATCGTGAACAGATCGCGCTGCGAGGTCAGCAAGCCGAGGAAATAAACGAGGCTCGAATCCTTGACGATCGAAATGAACTGATTGGCGAGCGCGGGCAGAATGCGCCGGATGCCTTGCGGCACGATGACGTGACGCATGCTGCTCCAATACGTCATGCCCAGCGCCTGGCAGGCCGAGAGTTGTCCGCGCCCCACGCTTTGAATTCCGGACCGGAAGATCTCCGCGATATACGCCGAGGAAATCAGGCCGAGCGCGACGATCGCGAGCGGGAACGGATTGGGGCCGAAGATCGACAACCCCACCGGCGCCAGCCCCTGGCCCACCAGCAGAATGACCAGCGCCGCGGGCAGACCGCGAAACACGTCGATGAATACCTGAGCCGGCAGCATCAACCAACGCGTATGCGATACCGCCATCAACGCGAGCACCATGCCCACGACAATACCGACCAGGGTCGAGAACAGCGACAGCACCAGCGTATTGACGAGGCCGGTGCACAGCAGCGCCGGCAGCGAGCCGATCAGCAAGGGCCAGTCGAGAAAATTCTGCAGGAATGCATTCATGACGCGCTCCTATCTATGCGTCGGCGGCAAACATGTTGCCGCGCTGACTTCCACTGAACATCCAGTTGGCTCACCGCTCAACTGCCGGTCTTCATGGCGTAGGGCGGCAGGCTGGTCGGCTTCGGATAGCCCGGGTGGAATTTCTCGTAGAGCTTGAGCCACGTGCCGTCGGCGACCAGTTGGTCGAGCGTCCTGTTCAACGCGGCCTCGAGTTTGGCATTGCCTTTGTGCACCGGAAAACCGGCGGGCAGATTCACCGCGGAGATATCGAGTTTGTCGGCAATACTCAGTTGCGGATACTTGCTCTGAAGACCGGCCACGAGCGTCTTGTCGACGAAGTAGCCGTCAATGTACTTCGAGCGCAACGACAGGAAACCCGCGTTCAGATTCGGAAAGCGTACGATCAGCGCGCCGGGCAGGTAGCTGTCCGAATACGTGTCTTCGATGGTGCCTTGCACGACGCCGATCCGCTTGCCTTTCACCGAAGCCGGATCGCTCGAAATCGGGCTGTCCGGCAAGGTCGCCACGCTGAGCAGGCCGGTCAGGTAGCCCTCGGAGAAGTCGACCATCTTCAGACGATCCTTGGTGATGGAGATCGACCCGGCGGCCAGATCGATCTGCTGATTCGCCACGCTCGGCAACAGGCCGCTAAAGTCTTGCGCACGGAAGTCGGCGCTCAGGCCGAGTTTGGCGGCAATCGCGCGAAGCAGTTCGACGTCGAAGCCGGTCATCGTGCCGTTGTCGATGTACGAATACGGCTTGTTGTTCGCATCCACGCCGGCGATCAGCTTGCCGGGCGTCAAGGTGCCGACGTCGTCGGCATGCGCCGGGGCGGCGGCTGTCAGCGAGAGAGGAACGACTATCGCAACGAGGCTGAGAAAGTGGCGAAACCGCATGATGTTTGCTCCGTCGAAGAGACCATTGGCCAAAAGAAAATTACGGGAAAGTCAGTGCAGGATCCTGGAGAGAAAGTCACGGGCGCGCGCCGAGCGCGGACGGTCGAAGAAAGCGTCTTTCGTGCCGTCCTCGACAATGGTGCCTTGATCCATGAACACCACGCGATCGGCCACGCGCCTCGCGAAACCCATTTCGTGCGTGACGCATAGCATCGTCATGCCTTCCTGCGCCAGTTCGGTCATCACGTCGAGCACTTCGTTCACCATTTCCGGATCGAGCGCGGAAGTGGGTTCGTCGAACAGCATCGCGACCGGGTCCATCGAAAGCGCTCGCGCAATGGCGACACGTTGTTGCTGGCCGCCCGAGAGTTGCGACGGAAACTTGTCCTCGTGAGCGCGCATGCCCACGCGTTGTAATAGCAGGCGTGCCTTGTCGGTGGCTTCATCACGACTTCTCCTCAACACGCGGGTTTGCGCGAGCATCAGGTTCTGATGGACGGTGAGATGCGGAAACAGTTCGAATTGCTGGAACACCATACCGACACGTGTTCGCAGTTCGGCGAGATCAGACTTTTTCATCGCGGACGGTTTGCCGGCCACGGTGATGCCCGCCGCCTCGATCGCGCCTTGCTGAATGGGTTCGAGTCCATTGACGGTTTTGATCAGCGTCGATTTGCCGGAGCCGGACGGTCCGCAGATCACGACGACTTCGCCCGCCTGAATGCGCGCCGAACAATCGCTCAGCACCTGATGTTCGCCATACCATTTCGACACGTTCTGCAGCGAAATCATCTGCGGCTCCTGGTTGATATCGACGTGTTTCACGACAGGGCGGCGCGTGCGCGGCCGTCCCACAGGTCGTCGAGTTGGTAGAGTGCGGTGCCGACCGGCACGGCCCAGCGGCTCGCCATGCCCGCGGCGCTGATTGGGAACGAGCCCTCGCCGAACGCGCCCGGCGCGGCGTCGAGGCCAAGCAGGTGCCGCGCGACGCGCTGCCCGAGATAACTCATCAGCGCGACGCCATTGCCATTGCAGCCGAGCGCATGGTGAATGCCATCGTGCACGCCAATATGCGCAAGCCTGTCTCCGGTCATCGCCACATAGCCTTTCCATGCGTGCGTGACGCGCACGTCGCGCAGCGCGGGCCAAAGCTCGATCATCTTCGCGTACAGAATTCGCGCGGCCTCGCGTTCGCTCACTTCGCGAATGGCCGGCCGCGAGCCGAAGATCATGCGGGTGCCGTCCGGCGAGGGCCGCGTGTAAAACAGATTGCGTTTCGAGTCGCTGATCATTCTGCGGCCGGGGTTGAGCGCGGCCATCAGTCCGGCGGGCAGCGGCTCGGTCGCGATCTGGTAACTCGCCACCGGCAACACGCGCCGCGACAGGAACGGCAATAGCGGGCCGGTGTAGCCGTTGGTGGCGACCAGCACCTGCTTCGCGTCGATGCGACCGCGGGCGGTGTGCACATGAAAGCGCGTGCCGTGCCGCTCGATTCGCTCCACCGCGGCGTGCGAATGCAGGCTCGCTCCCCGTCGCCGCGCAAGCTGTCGTAGCGCGCGATGATATTTGGCCGTATGCAGGCCGCCGTATTCATCGACAAGAATGCCGCCGTAGTAGTAATCCGAGCCGATCAGCGCGCGTTGTTCCGCGCGAGGAATCACGTGCACCGTCACGCCGGTTTTCTCGCGCAGCAGATCGCCCTGTTTGCGCAGATGCTCAAAATGTCCTTGCGTGAAGGCGCCGAAGAAGCGGCCGGTGATCTGCAGATCGGCGTCGAGCGCTTCGTCGACGATGATTTGTTGCAGGTATTCGAAACTCGCCATCGATTCGCGCATCAGGCGGCTCAGGCGGTCAGGGGAGACGCCTCGAATCGCGTTGGTCAACGCGAGCTTTTGCCCGCTCGACACCATCCCGCCGCTGCGTGTGCTGCCACCCGCGCCGAGTTCCGCGGCGTCGAGCACGGCGACGCTCGCGCCCTGACGCGCGGCTTCCGCGGCAGCGGACAGGCCGCAGTAACCGCTGCCGACGATCGCCAGATCGACGCGCTCGGGCAACGGCTCGCGCGCCGTTTCGGGCGGCGCCGCGTCCCACCAGTAGGGCGCGAGCTTGAAATCGTCGTGAAAAAGTAGTGCGTCGGGTCGCATGGAATCTTCGCGGTTGACTGTTGCGACCCAGTGTAGGTTTGCGCCGTTTATCCGGTCAAATACGGACAAAAACGTCTGCCATTCATTTTTGATATGGCAAGCTGATCAACAGGTCGCGTTAACTGACAGGGCGGGCAGGGTGAATCAGCGGCAAATCGAGGCATTCAGGCTGGTGATGCTGCGCGGGTCGATGACGGCGGCTGCCGAGGAGCTCGGCACGTCGCAGCCGAGCATTAGCCGGTTGATTGCCGAGCTGGAGGAATCGACCGGCCTCGCATTGTTCACACGTAACGGCGGCCGGATACAGGCCACGGATTCGGGCAGCGCGTTCTATCGCGAAGTGGACCGGAGTTTCGTCGGGCTGGAGAAGCTCGCTCATTCGGCCCGCGAGATTCGCCAGCTCGGGACGGGACGTTTGCGGCTCGTGGCTGCGCCGGTGCTCGCGTTGTCGTTTGTGCCGATGGTGCTCGAGCGCTTTCTCGCGGCGTATCCGCGCATTGCGGTGTCGCTGGAAATGCGCAGCGAAGGGACGATCCAGCGCTGGGCGTCGGCGGCGTATTGCGATATCGGTTTCGCCACCACCACGCCGGATGCGTTCGGTGTCACCAGCGCCGAGCTGTATCGTCTGGCGGGCGTATGCGCGCTGCCGGCCGGGCATCCGCTTGCCGCGCGCCAGCAGATTCACGCGCGCGATTTGCGCGATCAAAGTCTGATCCTGCCGTCGTATGCCGACGACACGCGTTCGTCGCTCGACCGGGTGTTGCGGCAAGCGGAAACGAATCAGGTGCCGACTATCGAAACGCCTTATGGCGCGACGATTTGCGCCATGGTGTCGCGCGGGTTGGGGATCGGCATCGTGAACCCGCTGGCCACGCTGGATACGAACCCGGAGCGGATCGTGTTCCGTCCGTTTTCCCCCGACGTGATATTCCGCGGGTTTACCGTTTGCCCGCAACTGCAGCACACCAATCCGATTGTCGAGGCTTTTCTGGCATTGACGACCGAAACGATGCGAGAGATGGCCGGGCGGTTTGCGGCGTGATGGAGGATCGATGATGGCGTTGTCACGGTAGCGGGGTGTGTAAGCAGGCCAGTGCGATCAACAGCGGGCATTTGACGTCGGGGAAGTTTATGGACGGAGCGATATAAGAAAAACAGGCGTTATATTCGGCATGTTCAATTTTCCCCGAATCCACAACCCGAGCGGCGAACACTCGGCTCTTCAACCCTTCGCCTTCACACGCCTCCCCGCCACCGTCCCCCGCACCTTCTTCCCCACCACCCCCTCCCGAATCACCCCAATCAACGCCCGCAACGCCGCCGGCACATGCCGGCGCCCCGGATAATACAAACACAGCCCATCCATCGGCTGAGTCCAATCCGCGAGCACCCGCACCAACGTGCCGGCCTTCAGATCCGCGGCAACATTCCACTCAGTCAGATAAGCCAAGCCAAGCCCCGCACGCGCAGCTTCCAGCATCAGATTCGGTTCATCGAGCGTCAGCACACCTTTACCGTCGACACGCACCGTCTCCCCGCGCCGCTCGAACTCCCACTGATAAATCCCGCCACTCGGCATCCTGCTGCGAATACAGCTATGCGCATGCAAATCCGCCGGCGTACGCGGCGGTTTATAACGCGCGAAATACGCCGGGCTGCCGACCACAGCGAACCTTTGCTGCTGCCCGAACGGCACCGCGATCATGTCCTGCGGCACGATGTCAGCGAGACGTATCCCAGCATCGAAACCATCGACGACGATATCGATCAACCGCCCCTCGGTGACCAGATCGAGCTTCACATCGGGATAGCGCTGCAGGAAGTCGATAAACATCGGCATAGCCTGCCGCGCCGCGCCTACCGACGAGTTGATGCGCAATGTCCCCGCCGGCGTGTCGCGCAAGCTACCAGCCTGTTCGATCGCGCCGCGAATTGTCGCGATCGCCGGCGCCACGCTGTCGACAAACTGCGCGCCCGCTTCAGATAGCGACACGCTGCGCGTCGTACGGTTAAAAAGCCGCACGCCCATACGCGCTTCCAGCGCCGCGACCGCATGACTCAGCGCCGACGTCGACACACCGAGCTCAGTCGCGGCCGCCCGAAAACTACGATGACGCGCAACGGCCAGCACCGCTTCCAGTTCACCCAGTCCCGAAGTTCTCATTGTCCTAAATCATTCAACAAGTCATGCCTGATTGTACGGCTAGTCATTGCAATGAGTTCGATCTATCTTCTACCTGTCAACCCATTCCCCGCAGCGGGAACGAAAAAAGGAACCGAACCCACCATGCAACTCATCGACAAAATCTATATCGACGGCCAATTCGTCACGCCGCACGGCAGCGAATTATTCGACCTCTTCAACCCAGCCACCGAGCAGGTAATCGGCCGCGTGCGCCTTGCCGACGCGCAGGACGCGCAAGACGCCATCTCCGCTGCGAAGCGTGCGTTCGCAAGCGTCTCCCGCACCACCAAAAGCGAACGCATCGCAATGTTGAAGCGGATGCACGAAGCCGTCGCCGCGAAAGAAGACGAACTCTACGAAGCCATCACCGAAGAATACGGCGCACCCGTATCGCGTGGCCGCTGGATGGCGCAACACGCGAGCAACGTGTTGCTCGAAGCGGCGAAAGTCTTGCAGGACTACGCGTTCACGCGCCGTGCCGGCACGGCCGAAGTGGTGATGCAGCCCTTGGGCGTCGCGGGTCTGATTACCCCGTGGAATAGCAACGCGGGCTTCATCTGCGGCAAGTTGGCGACGGCGTTGGCGGCGGGCTGCACGGCGGTCATCAAGCCGAGCGAAATGAGCGCGATCCAGACGCGCATCGTCACCGAAGCGCTGCACGAAGCAGGCTTGCCCGCCGGTGTGTTCAACATCGTCACAGGGCGCGGCGAAACGGTCGGCGCGCAGATCAGCGCGCATCCCGACGTCGCGAAGATCTCGTTCACCGGTTCCACCGCCGTCGGCAAGTCGATCTTGCGCACGGCGTCGGAGACCCTGAAGCGGGTGACGCTCGAACTCGGCGGCAAGTCGCCGGTGATCGTGCTCGACGACGCCAACTTCGACGAAGCCGTGCCGCTCGCGATTCAGGCCGGTTTCATGAATAGCGGTCAGGCCTGTATCGCCGGGACGCGCATTCTGGTGCCGCGCGAACGGCTCGCGGAATTCGAAGCGCGTGTGCAACAGGAGGTCGCGCTCACGCAAGCAGGCGATCCACGCGATCCCAACACCACGGTCGGCCCCATGGTCAGCCAGAAACAGTGGGAACGCGTGCAGCGCTATATCCGTATCGGCATCGACGAAGGCGCACGCCTGATCGCGGGTGGCGAAGGGCGGCCCGACGGCATCGACGCCGGCTGGTTCGTGCGCCCGACCGTGTTCAGCGACGTTACCAACACCATGACGATCGCGCGTGAAGAGATCTTCGGCCCGGTTCTGTCGATCATCGGTTACGGCGATACGGAAGAGGCGATTGCGATCGGTAACGACACGCCGTACGGTTTGCAGGCGTACGTGCTGTCGCGAGACAAAGCGCGGGCCCATGAAGTCGCGTCGCGAATCGAAGCGGGACGCGTGCTCGTCAACACGCTCGCGCATGAACCGGCCGCGCCGTTCGGCGGTTTCAAACAATCCGGTATTGGGCGCGAGTACGGCACCTTCGGAATCGAAGCGTTCCTCGAACCGAAATCGTTGCTTGGCGTGTTGTGACGACGCACCGGGATTGGCTTCGTCGTGTATCGAAAAATGCGATGTTATGCATTGCGCATGGAGCCGCGTAAGCCACTCGGTACCGACGTGCCGATTTCATCAAATACCGCTTGAAAAAGACCACTTTCTAGCAGGATTGCTCGTCCGGTTTTCCTGACACGTCATAAATGACAGGCTCACTATGGACCCGCTGACCGCTATTGGCAGCCAACCATAAGGAGCTTGTATGAAAAACGTTCTCGATCCCTTGACGCAAGGGCAACGGTATCCGCACGCCGCGTTGCCGGACTTCGTGACCTCGCGCGTCGAGCGCTATTTCCATGAGCGTGTGCAGCAAACATGGGGAGGCGGCCACATCATGCGCGGTCGTCTGCCCGGTGCCGATGCATTGCATCTGTCGAGTAACGACTATCTGGCGATTGCCCGGCATCCGGACATCATCAACCGGACCGCCGACACGTTATATGCGGACGGCAACGGCCTGCTCATGTCGGCGGTGTTCCTGCGCGGCGACTGTCCGCTGTCGCTGTTCGAAAACCGGCTCGCGAAATGCATGCACGCGGAAGCCGGCGTGCTGTGTCAGTCCGGCTACGCGGCGAATATCGGCCTGATTCCGGCGATCGCCACCGCGCAGACCCCCGTCTATCTCGACATGATGGCGCACATGTCGTTGTGGGAAGGGGTGCGCATTGCGGGCGCGACAGCCATCGCGTTCCGCCATAACGACGCGAGCCATCTCGAGCAGCAGATCGCGCGGCACGGGCAGGGCGTGGTGCTGGTCGATTCGATCTACAGCACGAACGGCAGCGTCTGCCCGCTCGTCGAATTCGCGAACGTGTGCGAACGGCATGCGTGCGTGTTCGTCGTCGATGAATCGCATTCGCTCGGCACGCACGGTCCGCACGGCGCGGGACTCGTCGTCGAACTCGGACTCGAGTCGCGTGTTGCGTTTCGCACCGCCAGTCTCGCGAAGGCGTTCGCCGGCCGGGCAGGCTTTATTACCGCTGCAGCCGACTTCCAGGAGTACTTCAAGTACAGCGCCAATCCGTCGATCTTCAGTTCCACGCTACTGCCGCATGAGTTCAGCGGACTGGACGCGACCTTGTCGGTGATCGAAGAGTCGGACGAGCGGCGCACGAGATTGGCCGCGAGCGCCGCGTGGTTGCGCGAGCGCCTGACGGAACTAGGGTACAACCTGAACGGCAGCGAGAGTCAGATCATCGCGCTCGAAGCGGGCACCGAGCAACGCACGATCGTGTTGCGCGATGCACTGGAGGCGCGCGGCATTTTCGGCTCGGTGTTCTGCGCGCCCGCTACGCCGCGCAACCGCGCGCTGATTCGCTTATCGGCTCACGCGGCGTTGACGGATGCCGAGCTCGAGCGGGTGGTGAGTGTTTGCCGCGACATTCGCAGCGAGGTCGAACTCGACAAATGGCCGTCCACGCGTCGCCTCGGCGACGAGTTGTCGCCACGCCGACGCAGCCGCGAACGCACGGAAGCGGACAGCGCGGTAGCGGCCTGATAGCCGCCGGACATGGCGCTCAGTTCCTCGAGCGCCATGTCTTTTCCATATCGCGGTCAAGCTTCTCGAGATAGCTGTCGTAGCTGATCACCCGTTCCAGATCGAGTCCAGGCGGATTCGGAATCACCGCGTACACGTACTCCTGCCGGCCGCTCAATCGCGTTGCGGGGTACATGTAGTCTTCCCACGTCGTGCATTGCGCGGGGTAGTCGCCGTCGGATTGCCAGAAGTAGGGCAGACGGCGGTGGCTATCGAGCTCGGCCAGAAAAGCCGCGGGCGCCTCCTGCGCAACGGCGATCTCACGCACGCCGCGCAACGTTTCCGGCGTATGGACGATCAGCAGATACGTGCTGCCTTTACTGTCGAGCATCAGCAGACCGCAAGGACTGTACGAGAGGTAGTGTTCGACGATGCCGAGCGCGCTGGAGAGCTCGGCCACGCGCGTGGCCAGCACCTCGTCGCGCAGAAAGGCGTACTCCGACAGGGCCAGCGTATCGAGTATCGAGTGGCAAATGTTGTCGAAATAAGCGTTCTGCATGTCGCGCACCGCGCGATTCAGTGACGAGATCGCCGACACGTCCTGTTTGCGGATGAAGCGGTCGATGATCCCCTCGTTGAAACTCTGCACGGCGATGTGCTCGTCCGCCTTGCCGGTCAGCATGATCTTGCGCACGGCGGGGTCGGTCATGCGGCGGCAGAATTCGAGGCCGTTCATACCGGGCATGTCGTAGTCGACCACCACCACCGAGGTCGCGCCAAAACGCTGCGCGTTGTGCACCTGGTTGCGCACGGTGTTGACGCTCAGCGAAATGACCTGCTGCGCGACGTCCTCGTCGGTACGGTCGCGGAACGGCGCGAAGATCGGCTGGTTCGGCGAACTCGGCCTGGGGCTGCTGTTGACGAATTGCAGCGCTTCGGCCGGCGCGCTGAAGAGCTGAAATGCGAGCTGCGAGTCGAGTTGCAGGCAAAGATTCGACAGGAAGGTCGGACTGTCGTCGACGAAGGTGACGGTCGTCGGAAAATAGAATGGCTTGATCGTGCTCATGTTCCTGTTCCAGCTCGGGGGAAGGTCAAGGTGAATTCGGTAAACATGCCCTCGACAGATTGACAGTCAATAGCGCCGCCCATGTCGCGCATCACGTCGCGGCAAAAAGCCAGGCCGATGCCGGTGCCGATCGACGCGTCGTCGACGCCGGCCGGCGACGTGTAGAAGCGGGTAAAGATGTGCGGCACCACATCGGGTGCAATGCCCACGCCGGTATCGCGGAACAGCAACTGGTTCGACCGCGGCCCGGTCACGAGCCGGATCGAGATCAGCGCGCTGTCGACGCTCGCCATGCTGCGCAGCGCGTTCTTGAGCAGGTTGAACAGCACGTGGGTCATCAGCATGTCCGCGCCGTGAAACGTGAAGTCCGTCGCGAGGTCGGTAAGCACCCGCTCGCGTTCGCCGTCACGAAACGGATAGCGTTCGAGCGCGGCTCTGACGCACTCGCCGATCGAGCAATGCAAGGTGCCGTGCGAGAAGCCGCCGGTAAAGCGCGCATTCGCGAGCAACATGTCGATGATGGCGTTCGAATGCAGCGCCTCCTGTTCGATCCGGGAGATGACACCGTCCATCGACTGAAGATGGGCCCGGCGGATCTTCGGCACCGGCAGTTCGCCCTGTTGCGCGATCGAATAGGTTTCCAGCAGCGACGGCAGATAGCGGCCCAGACCTAAAGCGCCCGCGCGAATCGCGAGCAGCGGGGTCCGCAACTCATGCGCGATGCTGCCGGCGGTGGCGAGCATGGCCCGCTCCTGCTCGATCCGGATGCGCTCCATGTCGTAGTTCGCCAGCACGCCGATCGCCACGGCGAACGAGAAAATCGCGAGATGGGTGGGATAGGCCGTGTTGAAGACCGCGGGATGGGTGGTCAACCAGTAGGCGAGGCACGCTACGCCGATGCCGATCACGAAATTGAGCAGCAGCATCAGCCAGTCGAGCAGCAGCACGAGCACGAAGGCGGCGATCAACGCGCTCTGGATCCACACGTCGGAGCCGTTGTTCTTCAACAGCATGAAGGTGAAGAAAAACGGCAACGAATAGAACACCGCCGCGTACCAGTAGTACGGCATGAAGCGCTTGAGCGATGCCGGCCAATGCTCGGCGAACAGCATGGGCATGAACAGCAGGGAGCCGACGATCCGCAGCGGCAGATTCTCGTAAGGCTGCGGAAACAGATCGTGCCAGACGTAGAAATAAAGCGGAAAGCCAATGACCGCGATGATCGCGAGAGGACGCATCCGGTTGTGCATGTACTGCAGGTTGCGGCCGGCGGGGACGAATGCCTGCGCGAGCAGCGCGCGCAGTGACGTGAGCTTGCGAATGCCCCACGGCGATACTCGGGTTGTACTCATCGGTGTCGAATAGGAATCTGCCAGAAATATCCGGATGAGCGCTCAGCCTGACGATCGTTTTCCCCGTGCCTCGCCGCCTGAACGGTGAGGCAGGCGGCTGCAGCGCCCGATCCGGCCATTACATCATATTTATCGCCGTTGTTTGAACGCGAATTGAGCGGATTGTCGATGTGCCGACTCAGCTAGGAGTCGTTTATGCTGCATGCATTAAACCGGCTGCCGGCCGTGGGGAACGGCGTGAGAAAGCGGGCGTGAGCGCAACGCAGAATCGCCTACTGTTCCTCATGCCCCAGTGCCTGAATGAACAACGAAAACAGCTCCGGCTGCGTCGAGATGCCGAGCTTGTTGTAGAGATTGCGCCGATGCACCTTCACCGTCTCCGGCGAAATCGCGAGTCGCTCGGCAATCGCTTTCGAAGAATTGCCGCGCAGCACGAGCCGCGCGATCGACATTTCCCGTTCGGACAGCAACTCCGCGCCGAACCCGGCGAGCGCACGCTCGACCCGGCCCGACAGATCGCCGCTGTCGGCGCGCTTGCCCGGTTCGGTGGCGAGGCGCGCCTGGTGCTGACGGATCGTCGCGATCAGCCAGGGCGCGCAGACCGCCAGACGTCCAAGCGCCTCGACGTCGAAGCGCGTTTTCGCGCCGAGCGACAACGACACCACGTCGTGCGTCGGCGCGAGCTTCACGATCAGTTGCAATTCGTCTTCGCCGACTGCGTCGCGGAAATAACTCAGGAAGTATTCGCTCTGCCGGAACAGATCGGGCGCGACCTCTTCGAGCCGATAGAGGCCGTCGGCGAGACCGTCGTGCGCGGCCTGCAAAAACGGATCGAGCAGGTACAGCCCGTTCAGATAAAGCGGCACCGGCGACGGTACGTCCGTGCCGCCGGTATCGAACTCGTCGAGCACGCGCGGCACGCCGTCGGGTCCGATCAGTACCGCCAATGCGTTATCGAACGGCATCACTTCGTCGAGCAGAAGAATCAGATTGCGCCAGAACCGGGGGCCGCCCAGATGGTCGATCACGCGCGCCAGCGCTTGATGCATCGCTACTTCCGTGAACAGTCGATCCATGCGTCTCCACCTAATTGGCGTAACCCCAAGCGGTAATAGCGGCGCGCAAATTGGCTTCCTACACTCCGCCCAACGGTGCTCAAGTATGGGCGCTGAAAAAATCATTGCAAAGGAGAGAGGACGATGGCGATCACCGAAACATCGGGCGCGGCGCAAGCCGTCTCTGTCGAGCTGGGCACGTCGCACTCGCTGAAGCAGTCGCTCAGCGTGCGCGACGTGGTGATGATTACCGTATCGGGCGTGACGCCCGCCAGTTCGATCTTCGTGATCGCGCCGTTCGCGATCCAGCAGGCCGGCAGCGGGGCGGTGCTGTCGTTCCTGCTGGGCGGCGTGCTCGCGCTGGCCTTCGCGCTGTGTTACGCGGAATTGAGCGCGGCGCACCGCAGCGCGGGCGGCGAGTATGTGATGGCCAAGCGGGTGTTCGGCGCGTTGCCGGGCTATCTGACCTTCATTGCAGTGCTGGCGGTCAGCGTGTTCATTCCGGCGGTGCTGGCGAGCGGCGCGGCGCCTTACCTGAACAACGCGCTCGGCACGAGTTTCGGCAATCAGTCGGTGGCGCTGGCGATCGTGGTGCTGAGTTACGTGCTCGGTATTCTGAACATCAAGACCAACGCGTGGATTACCGGCGCGTTTCTGACGGTCGAAGTCCTGGTGTTATTACTGATTGCCTACCTCGGTTTCTCCGAGCCGCATCGCGCGTTCAGTGCGTTGGTTCATCCGGAACTGGCGAGCAAGGGCACGCTGATTTCGGCGACCGCCGCAGCGATCATTCCGGCCGTAGGCACGGCGATTTTTTGCTACAACGGCTTCGGCGCCGCGGTGTTTCTCGCGGAAGACCTCGAAGGCGGCAATCGTAACGTGGCGAAGGCGGTGATGTTTTCGCTGCTGGTGATCCTGCTCGTCGAACTCGTGCCGTTGACGGCGATTGTGCTCGGCGCGCCGTCGCTGATCGATATGTCGAAGAGCGCCGATCCGATCGGCTACGTAGTGCGCGAACTGAGCAACCCGACGGTGATGCGCGTGGTGAGCGCGGGGATTTTCCTGTCGGTGTTCAACGCGATCATCGCGATCGTGATTCAGGTGGGACGTCTGCTCTATAGCAGCGGACGGCACGCGTTGTGGGTGCGTAGCTGCAATCGCGCGTTCACGCATATTCATCCGCGTTTCGACTCGCCGTGGCTCGCCACGTTGACGCTCGCGATTCCGTCGACGCTGCTGCTGTTCGTCTCCAGCCTCGACGACCTCACGGCGTTCACGGTCGATCTGCTGCTGGTGATCTACATGGTGATCGCGCTGGCGGCGCTCGCGAGCCGTATCGTGCGGCGCGACGTCGAGCATCATTACCGCATGCCGTTGTGGCCGCTGCCGCCGCTGGTGGCACTCGGCGGCGCGGGCTACGTGTTGTACACGACGATGCAGAGCGCGGCCAAGCCGACGGATCTGTACATCATCGGCGGATTGTTGGTGTTGGCGCTCGCGATGTACGCGGCGTGGGCACGTCATAGCGTGACGTTTCGCGAACTTTGAATCGAAGGAAGACAGGCAATGCGTACGAGAGAACTCGGCATCCGTATCGGACGTGGCACACCAGGGCGTTTCAATGCGATTACCGACGTCGCCGGCGTCCGGGTCGGGCATCACACGTTGAACGTCGTAGCGGGGGACGCGTCGGTGCATACCGGCGTGACGATCATCGAGCCGCGCGCCGGCAGCGCGCGGTTGCAGCCGTGCTTCGCGGGTTGTCACGTGCTGAACGGCAATGGCGACGCAACCGGCCTTGAATGGATCCGCGAAGCCGGTCTGCTGACCACGCCGATCGCGTACACCAATACACACAGCGTGGGCGTGGTGCGCGACGCGCTGATCGCCGCCGAGCGCGATGCGGTGGCGAGCGACGTCTACTGGTGCATGCCGGTCGTGCTCGAAACCTTCGACGGGTTGCTCAACGACATCTGGGGGCAGCACGTCACTGCGGATCACGTGCAGCGGGCGCGTGCCGAAGCGCGGTCCGGCGACGTGGGGGAAGGCAACGTCGGCGGCGGCACGGGAATGATCTGCCACGAGTTCAAAGGCGGGATCGGCACGGCGTCGCGGGTGTTGAAAACGGGCGAGGGCGGCTGGACCGTCGGTGCTCTGGTGCAGGCGAACTATGGACGGCGCGACGCGCTGCGCGTCGCCGGTTATCCGGTGGGCGAAGTGCTGGAACAGGTGCATTCACCGTTTCGCGAGACCGCGGACGGGCGCACCGGCGAAGCGGGCATGGGCTCGATCGTCGTGACCATCGCCACGGACGCGCCGTTGTTGCCGCATCAATGCACGCGGCTCGCGCAGCGCGGCAGTGTCGGTATTGCGCGGATGGGCGGCGGCACGGAAGACCCGAGCGGGGATATCTTCCTCGCGTTTTCCGTGGGCAACTCGGGCTTGCCGGTCGCGAACTATGGACGCGTCGGCGCGCCGACCACCGCCGTCGAGATGGTCAATAACGATCACATGTCGGCGCTGTTCTCGGCCGCGGCCGAGGCGGTCGAAGAGGCGATCGTCAACGCGCTGCTGGCCGCAAAAGATCTGACCGCACGCGGCGCTCGAGCGGAAGCGATCGGCGCGGAGCGCCTGCTCGCCGCGCTTCGCGAAGTGGGATGGCGGCCCGATAGCGAAAGCCGTCGAGCCTGATTCGTCGCGCGGCGCGCTCGCTATGTGGGACGCTTCATGGCATCGAAACGCCGCGTAATAAGTCCTGCAATGGTCCGTGCGGCGCGGAATCACACGAGCGCCGATCTTGCTCTAAACTAGCTGCCGCCCCCGCCAGCCTAGTCAAGAGCAAGATATCGATGCCTCCCGCGCCCGCCGACCCCTCACCCGTCAGTTTGCCGAAACACCCTGCGTTTCAACGTTTCTGGTGCACCCGCATTCTCTCCTCGCTGTCATTCCAGATGCTCGCCGTGGCAATGGGCTGGCATATCTACGCGCTCACCCATAGCGCGTTCGCATTGGGCCTCGTCGGCCTCGCACAGTTTCTGCCGATGTTCGTGCTGACGCTCGTGGTCGGCCAGGTCGCCGACCGTTACGACCGCCGCCGCATCGCCGCGATCTGCCAGGGACTCGAAGGCGTCGCGGCGCTGCTGTTCGCTTGCGGCACCTTCGGCGGCTGGATCAGCGCGCCGGTCATCTACGTGCTGGCGGCCTGCGTCGGCGCGGCGCGCGCGTTCGAATCGCCCGCGGTCGCGTCGCTGTTGCCTGCCGTCGTGCCGCGCGGCCAGTTGCCGAAAGCGACGGCGTGGGCCACGTCCGCGAATCAGACCGCGCAGATCGCCGGTCCCGCGTTGGGTGGTTTGCTGTACGGCATCGGTCCCGGCGCGGCCTATCTTGCGTGCATGCTGTCGTTCGCCGCGGCGGCTACCGCCGTGTGGGGGATTCCGCTCCAGGCCCGGCCCGCCAATCGCGCACCGGTCACGCTCGAATCGGTGTTCTCGGGCATCGCGTTCATTCGCAAGCAGCCGGTGATTCTCGGCGCGCTGTCGCTCGATCTGTTCGCTGTGCTGTTCGGCGGCGCGACCGCCTTGTTGCCGGTGTTCGCGCGCGACATCCTGCATACCGGTCCACTCGGTCTCGGTCTGTTGCGCTCCGGCACCGCGATCGGCGCGCTCGCCGGCACCGTGTGGCTCGCGCATTTTCCGTTACGCAAGCGGCCCGGCGCGGCGATGTTCGGCGGCGTGATCGCGTTCGGCGCGGCCACGGTGGTGTTCGGGCTGTCGCATGATTTCTTCGTGTCGCTGTTCGCGCTGATGGTGCTGGGCGCGTCCGATACGATCAGCGTGGTGGTGCGTCTGTCGCTCGTGCAATTGCGTACACCGGAGGAGATGCTCGGACGTGTGAGCGCGGTCAATTCGCTGTTCATCGGTACGTCGAATCAGCTCGGTGAATTCGAATCAGGGGTGACGGCCGGATGGTGGGGCGCGCAACCCGCCGTACTAGTGGGCGGCATCGCGACGATTGCGGTCGCGTTGCTGTGGATGCGCTTCTTCCCGGAACTCAAGCGCACCCGTACGCTGGAACCGGAAGACGGGCTCGCGCCGAGCCGTTGATCGAAGCGGCCTGCGCGGCCGCTATGATGGCGTCATCGTCATCCGGTTCCCGTCATCATGCGCATCGCTCCCTTGCCCCCGCTGCAGTGCCTCGTCGCATTCGAATCGGCCGTGCGGCATGCCAGTTTCACCAAGGCCGCCGCCGAACTGCATTTGACGCAGAGCGCGATCAGCCGGCAGATCGCTCAACTGGAAGACTTTCTCGGCCGCTCGCTGTTCGTGCGAGAGCACCGCGCGTTACGTCTGACGATCGCCGGTGAAGGCTACGCGAAGCAGGTGCAGTGGCTGCTCGCCAGTTGCTCCGAAGCGACCCTCGACGTGATGAAGCATTACGGCGATCAGGAACTGACGATTGCGTGTTCATCCGGCGTCGCCGTGTTGTGGCTCACGCCGCGGCTCGGCGCGTTTCGTGCCGCGCATCCGAACGTCAAGATCAGAATGATCGTGCGCGACGGACTCGCGTCGCTGTCGCCCGCGGAATTCGACGTGGGTCTGTACTACATACGCCAGCGTGCCGAACCGCATTTCACCGCGCGTCGACTGTTTGACGAAGAGGTGTACCCGGTGTGTTCGCCCGGCTATCTTGCCGGCCGCGTGCTGGACCCGGCAGCGCTCGCGCACGAAACCCTGCTGGTGCAGGAAGACGGTCAGCGGCAATGGATGTCGTGGTCCGAATGGTTCGGCTTCAACGGCGTGCAGTTACCGGCCGTGCCGCGGTCGGTCGTCGTCAATCATTATCCGCAACTCGTGCAGATGGCGATTCTCGGCCAGGGCGTCGTGCTCGGCTGGCGCAATATGATCGACGCGTGTCTGAACGAAGGCCTGCTGGTGCGCGCCACGCACGCTTCGGCGAGCCATGGCGGCGGCTATTACGTGGTGTCGCCGAACGACCGCTCGCAGAACCAGGCGGCGCGCACGTTCACACGCTGGTTGTTCGAGCAGGCCGAAGAACAACGCGGCGGCGTGCTGACCTGAAACGCTCCGGAACGGCCTGAAACACTGTGAAAACAGTTTCGCATGCGCTGTACGCATGCATGCATGCGAATCTATCGTTTCGAAAACAATTCTGGTCTCACTAGGATCGGCGTTATGCATGCGAAGGCGCCGTTTAAGGTTCGAGGTTCGAGCACGGCGCGGCGAGTTGCCGATACTTCCGCCTGCCTCCCGCGTGACACGCGGCCGATGAGGAAAGAGACCATGCAAGGAACGCTTGTATCCAACGCCACGATGTCCGTCGATACGCTCGCGCGGCAACGGCGCCGCGCCATTGTCGCCACCGTGCTCGGCAACGGGCTCGAATGGTTCGACTTCACCGTCTACAGTTTCTTTGCGGTCATCATTGCCAAGCTGTTCTTTCCGACCGGTAATGAGCTGAGTTCGCTGCTGCTCGCCGTGGCCACCTTCGGCGTGGGATTTTTCATGCGTCCGGTGGGCGGTATTGTGCTGGGCGTGTACGCCGATAAAGTCGGACGAAAGGCGGCGCTGTCGCTGACCATTCTGCTGATGGCGCTCGGCACCGCGCTGATCGGCCTCGCGCCGACTTACGACCAGATCGGTCTGTGGGCGCCGGTGCTGATCGTCGTCGCGCGCTTGTTGCAAGGCTTTTCGGCCGGTGGCGAGATGGGCAGCGCCACCGCGTTTCTCACCGAATACGCGCCGGTGGAAAAGCGCGCGTTCTATTCGAGCTGGATTCAATCGAGCATCGGCTTTGCAGTGTTGCTGGGCGCGGCGGTCGGCACGTTCGTGACCGCGAGCCTGAGCGCCGACGCGCTGCATTCGTGGGGCTGGAGAATGCCGTTCCTGATCGGCATTCTGATCGGGCCGGTCGGCTATTTCATTCGCAGCCGCATGGATGAAACACCCGCCTTCAGCGCCGTCGCCGACGAAGCCAAAAACGATTCGCCGCTCGCCGAAGTGCTGCAACGTTTTCCGCGCGAGACCTTCGCGAGTTTTTCGATGGTGATTCTGTGGACCGTTTGCACCTACGTGCTGCTGTTCTATATGCCGACGTATTCGGTGCGCACCTTGCACCTGCCGCAATCCACCGGTTTTTCGGCGGGCATGTTCGGCGGTTTCATGATCATGTGTTTCGCGCCGGTGGTCGGCAAACTGGCGGACCGCTTCGGCCGCCGCCGCTTCCTGTCCGGCGCCGCCGCCGCGATTTTGCTACTGGCGTGGCCGATGTTCGCCTATATCAATCGCGCGCCGGGACTGGCTTCGCTGATGGTGTTTCAGGGCGTGTTCGGTCTGCTGATCGCGATGTACACGGGGCCGATCCTGGCTGCGTTTTCCGAGCTGTTTCCGACCAAGGTGCTGTCTACCGGGCTCTCCGTTGCCTATAACTTCGCGGTGACGATTTTCGGCGGTTTCGCGCCGTTCTTCATTACGTGGCTGATCGCGTCGACCGGCAGCAATATGGCGCCCGCGATCTACGTGATGATTGCCGCGGCCATCAGCCTCACCGGTACGTTCTTCGTGCGCGAGTCGCGTCACCTCGACACCTGAGTCAGCCTGAGTCAGTCTGCGCGCGGCCATTGCGCGCCGCGCGAATTCCTTCATCCAGTCAAGTCGGTCAAGTCAGTCAGGAAGACAGCAATGAGCATTACGGTAATCAGCGGCGGCAACGTACTCGATCTGACGCAGGGCGCGTTGCTCGAGCATCATCATGTCGTGATCGAAAACGGCCATATCGTCGAAGTCACCGATCGTCCGGTGGACCTGCCCAACGCACGCGTGATCGATGCGCGCGGCAAGACGGTGATGCCTGGGTTGATCGATTGTCACGTGCATGTGCTCGCTTCGCGGGCGAACCTCGGTGTGAACGCCGCGCAGCCGAATATCCTCACCGCGATTCGCGCACTGCCGATTCTGAAGGCGATGCTCGGTCGCGGTTTTACGAGTGTGCGCGATGCGGGCGGCGCGGATTGGGGTTTGACTCAGGCGCTGGAAAGCGGCCTGATTCCCGGGCCGCGCATTTTCCCGTCGGGCAAGGCGCTGTCGCAGACCGGCGGTCACGGCGATTTCCGGCCGCGTGGCGACACGCTCGAACCGTGTTCGTGCGCGTTCCGTGCGGGGGCGATCGCGCGCGTGGTCGACGGTGTGGATGCCGTGCGGCTCGCCGTGCGTGAGGAGATCCAGAAGGGTGCGACGCAGATCAAGATCATGGCGTCCGGTGGCGTCGCGTCGCCGACCGACCCGATCGGCAACACGCAGTATTCCGAGGATGAGATCCGCGCGATCGTCGCCGAAGCGCAAGCGGCCAACACCTACGTGATGGCGCACGCTTACACCGGCCGGGCGATTTCGCGCGCGATCCGCTGCGGCGTGCGCACGATCGAACACGGCAATCTCGTCGACGAGGCCGCCGCGAATCTGATGCGTGAGCATGGCGCGTTCGTCGTGCCGACGCTGGTCACTTACGATGCGCTTGCCAAACACGGTGCGGATTACGGCTTGCCGGCCGATTCGCTCGCGAAGATCGAAACCGTGCGGCAAGCGGGCCGCGACTCGTTGCAGATCTACGCGAAGGCCGGTGTGCCGATGGGTTTCGGCTCGGACCTGCTGGGCGAGATGCACACGTTCCAGAGCGACGAGTTGCGGATTCGTGCGGACGTGCTCGGCAATCTGGAGGCGTTGCGTTCGGCGACTACGATTGCGGCGGAGATCGTCGATCTGAGCGGCAAGCTGGGTGCAGTGAAGGCTGGTGCGATTGCCGATCTGCTGGTGGTGGACGGCGACCCGCTCAAGGATATCGGCCTGCTGACCGGGCAGGGCGAGCGGATCGCGTATGTGTTGCAGCGTGGCGAGGTGGTCAGCGAACGGGGTGCCGTTGCGTCGCGTTGAGCTGTGAGCGGGATGGCCCGCTGCTGTAGAAGACGACGCACGCGGGCGCTGTTTCAGGCGTCCGCAGTGCGCACTCGCCATGCGGTCCAGCGCACCGTTGCCAGAACGGATGCCGCGACGATCAGCGCACCGCCGACCCACGCGCTCACCGAAATCCGTTCGCCCAGCCACAGACAGGCGAACAGCGCGCCGAAGGCCGGTTCGCTGCCCATCAGCAACGACACGCGGGTCGGACTGCTGCGCTTGATCGCGAAGTTCTGCGCGAAGAACGCGAACAGCGTGCACGCCAGCACCAGATAGGCGATGTAACCCCAGAACGCCGGATGCCCTGCCAGCGAAGGCACCGCCCGCCACTGTTGCGGCGCGAACAGCAAAGCCGCCGCCGCGCTGCCGAACGCCACCACGCCCGATTGAACGGCGGTCACCGTCAAAGGCGGCAACGCCGAATCGCGCATGACCCGCTTCGTCACACAGACCGTTAACGCACGCAGCAGGGCCGCCAGCAGAATCAGCGCGTCGCCGGGATTGAGGCTGAGCGCGCCGTCGCCGGCCAGCAGCCATGCGCCCAGCAGCGACAGCGCCACCGCCATCCATTCGACGCGGCTCGGCCGACGCTTGAGCATCATCCATTCGACGAGCGGCGTCAGCACCACGCACAGGCTGATCAAAAACGCGGCGTTGGCGGCGCGCGTCAGCAGAATGCCGAAGGTTTCGCAGAGAAAGATGCCGAGCAGTAGCAGGCCTGCGATCGAGACGCCGCGCAGGGTGCGGGCGTCGGCTGCGCGCAGGTGACGCAGCGCCGGCGAAAGGATCACGAAGGTGATGCCGAAGCGCAGCGCGAGCAAACCCAGCACCGGGTAGAACACCAGCGCGCTTTTGACCACGCCGTAGCTGGTGCCCCAAACGACCGCGACGGCGAGCAGCATGAGATCGGAGATCAGGAGCAGGCGTTCCTGTTTCTTTTGTTGGGCTTGTTGGGCGTGTTGCGACATGACGGACCTCTGGCGGATAAGTGCGTATTGTCCGGTTTTGCGTCTGAGGTGATAATCGGGTCGCCGTGCACAGCGTTTATGTCGCGAATGCATTAATCGATTTATCACCGACGAGTCCGCCACGATGACGCCTACCGAACTTTTCGCCTTGCTGCCGGATATGGCGGTGTTCGCGCGGGTGGTCGATGCGGGCAATTTTTCGGTGGCGGCGCGGCAGTTGGGGAGCACGCCGTCGACGGTCAGCCGGCAGATCAAGCGGCTAGAGGACGCGCTGGCGACGCGTTTGCTCGAACGGTCGACGCGTACCGTGCGGGTCACGGAATCGGGCGCTCAGGTGGCGCGTTTTTGTCGCGACATGGTGAGCGCTGCATCGGGCGCGGTCGATGCGGCCGGGCAACTGGCCGGCAGACCGCAAGGGAAGGTGAGCTTGAGCGCGCCGACGCAGTTTGCCAGGAGTGTGATTCATCCGCTGATGGCGGGTTTCTTACGCGCTTATGCCGAGGTGGACTTGCAACTGTTGTTCACCGATCACGATGTCGACCCGCTCGCGGAGGATGTCGATCTGGTGATCCGCTTGACCGAGCATCCGCCGGAGAGTCTCGCGGGGCGCCGGTTGGGGACGGTGCGGTGGTTGCTGGTGGCGTCGCCGGGGTATTTGCACGAGCGTGGGACGCCGGTGACGCCGCGGGATCTGCTCAAGCATGCGTGCATCTACCTTGGCGAAACCGCCAATGACAACCGTTGGCGCTTTCGTCGTGGTACGGAGACGCAGAGCGTCGAGGTGAAGGGGCGCTACATTGCCAATCATGCAGGGGCGCGACTCGAAGCTGCGCAGCAGGGGTTCGGGATAGCTAGCGTGCCGGAGTTTGCCGCTGCGGATGCGCTGCTAAGTGGCGAACTGGTGCAGGTGTTGCCGGATTGGCGACTTGAGGCTCGCGCGTACGTGGGGGAGGTGTGGTTGTTGTATCCGCCGAATCGCTTTTTACCGCCGAAGGTGAGGGCGCTGATCGATTACCTGGTCGAGCACATTCATGATGGGGTTTAGGGCTTCGTTTAAGGCGCTTTTCGGCGTGGGCTTGTGCCGAGGGTTGGGTTTGCGTTCGCCTGGCGGGCACACGTAGAATCGCTCGCGAACGTTCTATTCATTGTGATCGCAACTAGCAGGCGATCGGACGGAGATTGACTATGACATTGCGGGAATCGGCGCCGGTTGCGGCGACTGTCTATCGTGGCGATGTGATTGAGAACACGCATCTGGCGCATATCGCGGTGGTGGATGCGAGTGGCCGGCTGCTGCATTCGTTCGGCGATCCCTCGCGTGTCACGCTGGTGCGTTCCGCGGCGAAGCCGGCGCAAGCGCTGGCGCTGATCGAGACGGGGGCGCTTGAGCGGTTTGGTTTCGACGAGGCGGATCTGGCGTTGATGTGTGGGTCGCATAGTAGCGAGGCGCGTCATATCGAGCGGACGCAACGGATGCTGGCGAAGGTCGAGGCGAGCGAAGCGGACTTGCGCTGCGGCGGGCATACGCCTTTGTCGGATGCGGTGTACATCGACTGGTTGAAGCGTGATTTCAAGCCTGGGGCGGTGTGTAGCAATTGTTCGGGCAAACATGTCGGCATGCTGGCGGGCGCGCGTTCGATTGGCGAATCGATGAGTGGGTATGAGCGGCCTGAGCATCCGTTGCAGGTGCGGGTGAAGCGCACGGTCGCGGAGGTTTGTGATTTGCCGGAAGGCGAGGTGCGATGGGCGACGGATGGCTGCACTTTGCCGACGCCGGCGTTTGCGTTGGACCGTCTTGCCCGCCTGTTCGCGAAGTTGGCTGCGGCGCGGGATGAGGTCGATGGAGCGTTGGCGGTTGAGCCGCGGACGGCGGCGCTGGCGCGTATTTATCGGGCGATGACCGCGTATCCGGAGTTGGTCGGCGGAGAGGGACGATTTTGCACGACGTTGATGGAGGCGTTTGACGGTGCGCTCGTCGGCAAGGTCGGTGCAGACGGGAGTTACGCAATTGGTGTACGTGCGTCGGAGCAGACGCGAAAATGGGGCGCACGGGGTGCAGTGGGAATCGCGGTAAAAATCGAAGACGGGGGGATTGGAATTTTGTATGCCGTCGTGGCCGAATTGCTGGCACAAATGGACGTCGGTACCCCGGCGCAACGCGCGAAACTAGCGCGCTTTCACGCGCCCGAAATGTTGAATACAACCGGCGTCCGGACTGGCCGATTGAGCTATTCGGCGGGGCTAGGGCTAGGAGTGTGATATGCGTGGCGGCCTGCTCCGCACGAGGCACGCGTATCAAGAACAGCCCGAGAGTCAGTCACATGAAAACGCCCGAGGGCGCGCGCAGCGCCGCCGGAAGAATGACTGCTGTACCACGAGCGCGGAGTGTGCGGGGGCACGGATTCCAGATGAGCCACTACCGAGACTGTGCGAGGGACCCGCTTAAGAATTAGCGGTGTGAGCGGCTTTCTCTTGCCTACTTCTCTTTGCCGCGGCAAAGAGAAGTAGGTGCCCCCCGCACAGGGGGAACGCTAATGGACCACAAACAACACAAGGAAAGGCCAAAAAAAGCGCCGCTCAGGCCCCAACCTCCACAGGCGCCTTCCCTAACGCATTCCGAATAGCATCCGCCAACTCAGCAGCGGCAAACTTAGCCACATACCCATTAGCCCCAGCATTCTTCACATGTGCCTCATTAGCCGCCCCGGTAAGAGACGAGTGAATAATGACGGGAATATCCCGAGTCCGCTCATCGGCCTTGATCTGCCGGGTCAACATAAACCCGTCCATCTCCGGCATCTCAAGATCGGTCAACACCAAAGCAATACTGTCTTTAGCCCGCCCACCATTAGCCTGCGCTTCCCGCGCCACCTGCTGCAAGGTATTCCAGGCTTCCTCGCCAGTCTTGGTCATCACATAATCCGCCCCGATCGCACTCAAAGCCTGCTCGATCAACTTACGAGCAAACCCCGAATCGTCAGCGGCAAGAATCTTGGCCCCGCGCCGAATCCCCAACGCCTCGCCCATCACCGACGCCGGATCGACAGCAGGATGCTGTGAAGGAAACACATCCCGCAACACCTGCTCCACGTCGATCACCTGCGCGAGCCGCGAATCCCCCGTATTACCGTCGATCCGCGCGATGCTCGTCACCAGATTGCCACCCGCCGCGCCTTCAGCGGACAACACCTGATTCCACTCCAGCCGCACGATATCGTCGACTTCCTCAACCGCAAACGCTTGCGTCGAGCGCGCGAATTCGGTCACCAGCAAAATGTTCAAACCGCGCGTCGGCTCGCAACCCATCAATCGCGGCAGATCGATCACCGGAATGATCTGCCCGCGAATATCCACCGCGCCCATCACATACGGCGACGATCCGGCAATCGGCGTCACCTGCGGCATCGTCGAAATTTCACGGACCTTGAACACGTTGATGCCGTAAAGCTCATGCTGATCGCTGCCGGGAACCGAACCCAACCGGTACAGCAACAGCTCGAACTTGTTGGAACTCGTCAGGTTGGTGCGTTCGTCATTCGCGCGGTGATCTACGGCCATCGGCTCTCTCCAGAATTGCGGTGCGTGTGGTTACGCCATGCATCGCTACGTTCGACGCTGGCGCGCGCCCTACCATTCTGTTATCGGCGCGAGCGCCGGAAAATTCAGCGTTTCCTTGCGGTTTCAGCCGCATTCTTGACGTATGTGCTGGTTAACACCCACGCACTATCAGGGCGCGAAGCAAGCCGCCGCAATACAGGCCTGTCAAGGCATTCATATGAAGGTTACCTAAGGTTACAGAAGCCACAGCGTCGTATCACATGGGGTACGACGCGCCTCCTAGAATTCACAGCGATAAAAGCGTGGCGCCGTCAGCGGCCCGCAAGCTGACTGCAAGGTCGGAGTGCGGTCGCGCGTCGCAGATTGACGCGGGGCGCACACGCATCGCTGTCGTTTCGCTTCCACCTCAAGGAAAACATATGATCCGCTTGCCTCTCGCCACATTCACCGGTGCCTGCATGGCCAGTCTGCTGCTCGTCGCCAACGTCGCCAACGCACAAACAGCCGCACCCGCTGCAGCCGATGCGAGCCGTCTGCACGCCGCGGACCAGGCGTTCATCGCCGACGGTACCCAGGTCGTCGCGACGCAACGCGACGCCGCACGCATCGCGACGTCCCGTTCCACCGATCGCGACGTCAAGGCCTTCGCCGAACGCGTCTCGACCGATAACGCGAAAATCTCCGACGCGCTGCGCGCAGCCAGCCCGCGCGGCGTCGACGTGCCGAAGAACGATCCGGATGCAGCGGTGCTGGCCAGCATCAACAACCTGCGCGGCGCCGATTTCGACAAGACTTATATCGAACAGGTCGCGCTCGTCGGCGAGCAGAAGGCGCTGTCGGCGTTCCAGGCGGAAATCGCGTCGGGCCGTGACGACCAGTTGAAGGCGGTCGCGAAGCAGGCGCTGCCGACCATCCAGGCGCACTACGCCATGGCGCAGGATCTCGCCAAGCGCAAGCATCTGGCCACCAGCACGCAATAACGCGCGTCAGGCACGGTAAAACGCGTCATGTTGCGGTGTGATACGTGCCGCAGCGTGACGCTGTGGGACCGCCGTGCCGCGAGCACGGCGGCACGGCTATCCGTCCCGCGCGGCTCCCACTGAATGCAGTCGGCCATTCGAATGCGGTCTTTTCGGCGATAATCGGCTTCGTTCTTTCGAACGCGATGCGTGCACGATCAACGCACCGCATCGCCCTCGAAAGCGCTTTCACGATTCCACCCGCATTCAATTCAAGCTCACCGTATGGGCAAGCCTGCCAATCTGCCGCAACAGTTGGACTCGATGCTTCGGCAAGCCGTAGCGCTTCAACAGAACGGCGCTTTCGCCGAAGCCGAAGAACTCTATCGCGAGATTCTCGAACTCAAGCCACGTCATGTCGACGCGCTGCAATTGCTGGGCGCACTCGCGCTGCAAGCCGGGCGTCTGGAAGAGGGCGTCGATTTACTGAAGAAGGCGCTGACGGTCAACGCCAAACAGGCGGCGATTCATTCGAATCTCGCCTATGCGTTGAACGCGTTGCAGCGTTTCGACGAAGGCCTCGCGAGCGCGGATCGCGCGCTGGCCTTGCAAGCCAAATTCCCCGACGCGCTGAACAATCGCGGCAACGCGCAAGCCGGTCTGAACCAGCCGCTCGACGCGCTCGGCAGTTTCGACCGCGCCATTGCGCTGACGCCGGCTTTCGCGCAGGCCTGGAACAATCGCGCGTGCGTGCTGCGCGATCTGGGCCGTCCCGCCGATGCGCTCGCCAGTTGCGATCACGCGCTGGCGTTGCAGCCGAACTATCCCGATGCATGGAGCAATCGCGGCAATGCGCTCAGCGATCTGAACCAGCCGCAAGACGCGGAGCTTAGCTACCGGCGTGCCCTTGAACTCGCGCCGACTTTCGCCGATGCATGGAATAACCTCGGCCTCACGCAGATCGACCTCGATCGGCACGCGGAAGCCTTGGCCAGTTACGAGCGTGCGCTGGCCGTGAATCCCACGGCGGCGGAAACGCATTGGAACGAGTCGCTGTGTCTGCTGCAAATGGGGCAGCTCGAAGCCGGCTTTCGCAAATACGAATGGCGCTGGGAGCGCAACCGGATCAAGGCCGGCAAGCGCAGCTTCGCGCAGCCGCTGTGGCTCGGCGATTTTTCTATTGAAGGCAAAACGATTCTGCTGCACGCCGAACAGGGCCTCGGCGATACGCTGCAGTTTTGCCGCTATGCGGCGCTGGTGTCGGCACTCGGCGCGAAGGTCGTGCTCGAAGTGCCCGCCGAGTTGATGCGGCTCATGACGACGCTCGACGGTGTGGATCAGTTGATTGAAGCCGGGCAGCCGCTGCCGCCGTTCGATTGCCACTGTCCGCTGCTGAGTTTGCCGCTCGCGTTCAAGACCGACCTCGCGAGCATTCCATCGGCAACGCCGTATCTGTTGGCGGACAACGAAGCCGTCGAGCAATGGCGCGAGCGTCTTAACGAGCACGCAAACGGCCGACTCAAAGTCGGCCTCGTCTGGGCGGGCGGCAACCGGCCGCACGTCGCGGAATTGCGCAAGAACGACGCGCGCCGTTCGATCACGTTCGAGCGCCTCGCGCCGATGCTCGACGTGCCGAACGTGCAGTTCTTCAGCCTGCAAAAAGGCGCGGCCGCGTTGCAGTTGTCCGACAGCGATGCAGGCCGTCACACGGTTATCGACTACACCGAAGCGCTCCACGATTTCGCCGACACCGCGGCACTCGTCGCCAATCTCGATCTGGTGATTTCCGTCGACACGTCCACCGCGCATCTGGCCGGTGCGCTAGACAAGCCGGTATGGATTCTGAACCGCTTCGATACTTGCTGGCGCTGGATGCTGGAGCGCACCGACACGCCCTGGTATCCGCGCGCGCGGCTATTCCGGCAGCCGGCGTTAGGCGACTGGGACAGCGTGATCCACGCCACGCGCAGCGCGCTCGCAACGCTGACAACTTAGCCAAAAGCTGCCGTGCTAGCCGACGCGTTTCTGCCGACGCGCGTAGACTGAACCTCCGTTTATCGACGGCTAGGCCACGGAGATTCATCAATGGAATACAGACATCTGGGTGCATCCGGTTTCAAGGTGCCGGTACTGAGTTTCGGCACGGGCACATTCGGCGGCAAGGGCGAGTTCTTCGAAGCGTGGGGCACCAGCGACGTCGCTGAAGCGCGTCGTCTGATCGACATCTGCTTCGACGCGGGCGTCACCATGTTCGATACCGCCGACATCTATTCGAACGGCGCATCGGAATCGGTGCTCGGCGAGGCGCTCAAGGGCAAGCGCGACAAGGCGATCATCTCGACCAAGGCGACCTTCCGTTTCGACGACAGTCCGAACAACGTCGGCTCGTCGCGTTTTCATCTGATTCAGGCGGTCGACGCCGCGCTCAAGCGTCTGCAGACCGACTACATCGACCTGTTCCAGTTGCACGGTTTCGACGCGAAAACGCCGATCGCCGAAGTGATGTCCACGCTCGACGATCTGGTGCGCGCCGGCAAGATCCGCTACACCGGCGTGTCGAATTTTTCGGGCTGGCATCTGATGAAGTCGCAGGACGTCGCGGACCGCTACGGCTATCCGCGCTATGTCGCGAATCAGGCGTATTACTCGCTGGTGGGCCGCGATTACGAGTGGGAGTTGATGCCGCTCGGCATCGATCAGGGCGTCGGCGCGGTGGTGTGGAGTCCGCTCGGTTGGGGGCGTCTCACCGGCAAGATCAAGCGCGGCCAGGCGCTGCCCGAAACCAGCCGCCTGCATAAAACCGCCGACATGGGGCCGCCGGTGCCGGAAGAGTATCTGTTCCGCGTGCTCGACGCGATCGACGAGGTCGCGGCCGAAACCGGCAAGACCGTGCCGCAGATTGCGCTGAACTGGCTGTTGCAGCGGCCGACGGTGTCGACGGTACTGATCGGCGCGCGCAACGAGGAACAGTTGCGGCAGAACCTCGGCGCGGTGGGCTGGAATCTGACGCCTGAACAAATGGCGAAGCTCGACGCGGCGAGCGCCGTGCGTCCCGCTTATCCTTACTGGCATCAGGAAGGGTTCACGGAGCGCAATCCGAAGGCGGTTTAATTTAAGCGTCTTTCGCTACCCAACGTAGAAACGTAATTGCCTCGCCACGCGCTGCGGTCAAACGTGTTCTCGCGCGTTCAGCCGCAGCGCGTGGCGATGTCATTTCCGCGCTGCGTCTTGCGTCATTGCAACTTCACTCAGGCCAAACCGCCGTTGGCGCGCAACGTCTGACCGTTGACCCAACCTGCGTCCGGACTCGCGAGGAACGAGACCACCGCTGCGATATCGTCCGGCTCGCCGAGGCGTTCCAGCGGCGGCATTTTCGCGTAGGTCTGGATCTGCTCGTCGCTCTTGCCTTCGAAGAACAGTGCCGTCGCGACCGGCCCCGGCGCGACCGCGTTGACGGTGATGTGACGGCCGCGCAGTTCCTTCGCGAAGATCTGCGTGAACGCTTCGACCGCCGCCTTGGTCGCGGTGTAGATCGCGTAGCCCGGCAGATTCAGCGCGAGCACCGTGCTCGAAAAATTGACGATGCGACCGCCGTCGTTCATGCGTTTGGCCGCTTCGCGCAACGTGTTGAAGGTGCCGCGCACGTTGATGTCGAAGGTCTGCTCGTACACGGCGTCGGTGGTGTCGGCGAGCGGCATGGGCTTGAACACGCCGGCGTTGTTGACCAGCAGATCCACTTTGCCCAATTGCTGTTCGGTGCTCTCGAACAGGCGGCGCACGTCGTCGGGATTCGATACGTCGGCTTTCACCGCGATGGCTTTGGCGCCTTCTGCCGCAAGTTTGGCGACGAGCGCGTCGGCTTCGGTCGAACTCGACGCGTAATTGACGACGATCGCGAAACCGTCGTTCGCGAGGCGTTGCGCGACCGCCGCGCCAATGCCGCGCGAGGCGCCGGTGACGATAGCGACGCGAGCGTTTTTCGTGCTGTTCATGATTCGTTCCCTTTGGATGGAGAGTGGATGAGACGCATCATGAGCGCTTTCTTCGCCGAGATAATCCGGCTAGACTGGGCATCATCATTCCATTTGCTTTAATAATGGGCGGCAAGCCGCCTGCAAAGGGCGTCCAGCATGGATCGTTTCGAGGAAATGCGCGTGTTCGTGCGGATCGCCGAGCGGCAAAGCTTCACGCGCGCGGCGGACGATCTGCAGATTCCGCGCGCCACCGTCACCACGCTGATGAAGCGCATGGAGCAGCGGCTCGGCGCGCGGCTGCTGGAGCGCACCACGCGCACGGTGCGGCTCACGCCCGACGGCGAAGCGTATTACGGCCGCTGCGTGCGGCTGATCGCCGATATGGAGGAGGCCGAAGGCTCGTTTTCGAACCTCGCGCCGAAAGGGCTGCTGCGGGTGAATCTGCAAGGCACGCTGGCGCGCTACTTCATCGTGCCGGCGCTGCCGGCGTTTCTCGCGCGTTTTCCCGATATCGAGCTGATGATCGGCGAGGACGATCGCTACGTCGATCTGGTGCGCGAAGGGATCGATTGCGTGCTGCGAGCGGGCAATCTGCAGGATTCGTCGATGATCGGGCGGCGCGTTGCACTGCTGCCGCAGGTGACGGTCGCGAGCCCCGCGTATCTGGCGGCTTATGGCGATCCGGCCGATCCGGCCGCGTTGTCCACGCATCGGGCGGTCAATTATGTGTCGAGCGCGACCGGCAAGCCGGTGCCGCTGGAGTTCAGCGTCGACGGCCGTGAGGTGGCGATGGTGTTGCCGTCAGCGGTCTCGGTGAGCGGCGTGGAACTCTATACGGGGTCGGCGCTTGCCGGGCTCGGCATCGTGCAGGTGCCGCAATACCGCGTGGCGGATGAACTGGCGGCGAGGCGCTTGCGGATCATTCTCGCGGACTTCCCGCCGCCGCCGATGACGGTGTCCGTGCTGTATCCGCAGAACCGTCAGTTGTCGTCGCGGGTGCGGGTGTTCGCGCAGTGGCTGCGCGAGATTTTCGAGGCGTCGGACGTCGGCGCGTGAACGCGCGAGCGGTCTTTGCGCGGCGAACGATTCGCGTGCGGCGCGTTTTTCCGCGCGTTCTTTTATGCGAGCGTTGCGGCGTCTCGTGGGATCATACGCACCGTGCTGTGGGCAATCCGGCTTTTTGCACGGCACGCCCCGAAGTCAGTCGCGTCGGGGCACGCAATAACAGGAGCAGGGCAATGATCGATGGACTGGTGGGCGGGCGCTTGTATGGCGAAGCGCAGATTCGCACGGGGCAAAACGGCAGACGTTTCGTGACGTGCAAGGTACGGGCGACCACCAACGACGGCGACACGATTTTCGTCAACGTGATCGCGTTCGACGACGACGTGCAAACCGCGCTACTCGCGCTGAGCGATGCGGACAGCGTCGCGCTGAGCGGCACCTTGACGCCGAAGGTGTGGACCGACAAGAACGGGCTCGTCAAGCCGGCCGTGGACATGATCGCCCACCGCCTTCTGACCGCCTACGAAGGACGCCGCGAAGAGGGCGCCTGAGCGGCTTTGCGCGGCTCGCTCCCGCTGTCGCGCAGATAGTCGACGAAGCGGTCGGCAACCGGCTCCGCGTCGCCGCTTCTGCGCAACAGCAGGACTTGCGATAGCAGCGTCTCGCCCTTCAAGGGCAGAAAACACACCCGCGGGTCTTCGATCTGCCGCAACGTGTACGGCACCAGCGCGACGCCCATGCCGAACCCGACCATCGTCACGACGGTTTGCCACAAACGCGCTTCATGGCGGATCAATGGGCTGAACCCGGCGCTCACGCACTGCGCGATGATCAGATCGTGATAATGCGGCGACACGGTGCGCGGAAACAGAATGAACGGTTCCTGCGCCAGCGCCTGCAAATCCACTTTGCGCCGCTTCGCCAACGGATGATCGGCCGGCAGGCAAATCAGAAACGGCTCGGAAAATACCGGCGTGGAAGTCACGTCGGACGGGAAATTGCCCCAATGCGCGCAGCCCATGTCGATCTGCATCCGCTGGATTGCATGCACCTGTTCGCTCGTGTTCATCTCTTTCAGCACGATTTCGACGCCCGGGTAATCGGCTTCGAATCGACGCACGGCCTGCGGCATGCCGCGGTACAGCATCGAATTCACGAAGCCGATTCTGAGGCGGCCCGCGAGCCCATGCGCCGAGCGAACCGTAATGCGCTCCGCCTCGCTCGCCTGCAATAACAGCCGCCGCGCCTCGCCGAGCAGCACCTGACCGGCATTGGTCAGCGCCACCGTTTTGTTGGTGCGCGCGAGCAGTTGCACGCCAAGCTGTTCTTCAAACTTGCGAATGTCGAAACTGAGCGCGGGCTGCGAAATGAACAGCCGCTTGGCCGCGCGGCCGAAATGCAGTTCCTCGGCGACCGCCACGAAATAGCGCAATTGCTTCAGGTCCATGGCGGTCTCCGGTTTTCCGATCGATAAGCTGCGTCTATCGTACCGGAACTAAGTTGTATTAGACGATTATCGAAGCCGCTTCTATGCTGTTTCCACAAGGCGCAACCAGGGCCTGGGCTACAAGTTGGATGGAGACGAGACAAGCATGAGCGACATCACCGCGCAGCCGGCACCCGGCGCGTCCAATATTCCCGATAGCCGGGGCATCAATTTCTTCACCAGCGACCCCGATTTCGCGGGTCTGCTCAAACTGCATCTCGGCGACACGCTGTATCGGGAACTCGACAGCCAACTCGTCGAACTCGGCCAACGCGCGTCCGGTGAACTCGACATCTGGGCGCTGTCCGCCGACAAAAACCCGCCGCAATTGCGCCATCGCACACGGCGCGGCGAAGCGCTGCAAAGTATCGACAAGCATCCCGATTACATCGCGCTGGAACGTGTGGCGTACGCCGAGCTGGGACTCGCGTCGCTGAGCCACGCAACCCGCGAAGGCCAGAAAACGCCGCCGCCGCTCGTCAAATACGCGCTGACCTTCCTGTTCGTGCAGGCGGAATTCGGCCTGTGCTGTCCGGTGAGCATGACCGATTCGCTCACGCGCACGCTGCGCAAATTCGGCGCGCCTGAACTGGTCGCGCGGTTTTTACCGCGATTGGCGTCGCGCGATTTCGACTCGCTGTTTCAAGGCGCGATGTTCATGACGGAGCAGGCGGCAGGCTCCGACGTCGCGCGGATCGCGACGCGCGCTACGCTGGAAACGGATGCGCAGGGCGAACAAACATGGCGCCTGCACGGCGATAAATGGTTCTGCTCGAACGCCGACGCCGATCTCGCGATGGTGCTCGCGCGGCCCGATACCGCGCCGGCTGGCATCAACGGCCTCGCGCTGTTTCTGTTGCCGAAGACGCTGCCGGACGGCTCGCGCAACGCCTACCGGATCGTGCGGTTGAAGGACAAGCTCGGCAGCCGTTCGATGGCGAGCGGCGAGATCGTGCTGGAAGGCGCCACCGCGTATCTGATCGGCGAAGTAGGGCGCGGTTTTCATCAGATGGCCGACATGATCAACATGTCGCGTCTGTCGAACGGCGTGCGCGCGGCCGGCTTGATGCGGCGTGCCGTGACGGAAGCGCTGCATATCGCGCGTCATCGCGAAGCGTTCGGCCGCAAGCTGATCGATATGCCGCTGATGCAGCGTCAATTGCTCAAGATGATGCTGCCCGCCGAACAGGCGCGCTCGATGTTCATGCAGATCGCGCTGCTGCTCGACCAGGCCGATGCCGGCGACCATCAGGCGGCGAAATGCGTGCGCATTCTCACGCCCTTGATCAAATTCCGCGCCTGCCGTGACGCGCGCCGCGTGACCGGCGACGCCATGGAGGTGCGCGGCGGCACCGGTTACATCGAAGAATGGAGCGACGCACGGCTCGTGCGCGACGCGCATCTCGGCTCGATCTGGGAGGGCACCAGCAATATCGTCGCGCTCGACATCGCGCGCGCGGCGAAACGCGACGGCGCACTGGAACCGTTGCGCGCGTATCTGCTGGATCGGCTCGGCTCGGCGGGTTTGCCGGCGACGAGTCTCGCGTTGCTGCGCGCCACGCTGACGCGCGCCTGCGATGCGTTGGCGAGCGTCGCGGAAGCCGGCCGCGACGAATGGGTCCGGCAGGCGGGCACGGCGTTGTATCACGCGAGCACCGCGGTGTTGATGGCGTGCGAAGGCGTGCGGCTCGCGCCGGATTACCGGCGTCTTGCGCTGAGTCATCTGGTGGTGCGGCATAAGTTGTTGCCCACCGATCCGCTGAATCCGCGGAGTTCAGCCGATGAACCCGGCGTGATCGATGCGTTGGTGAACGGCCGCAACGTGACGCTCGAACAGGCGCTGCAGGTGTTGCCGGAAGGGCGCGCGTGATGACGGCGTCCAGTAGTACAAAGAGCGCACAAAGCACGCCACGCACCCAGGGCGCCCTGCAAGGCATCAAGGTCATCGACTTGAGCCGCGTACTCGGTGGCCCGTACTGCACGCAAGCGCTAGCCGATCACGGCGCCCAGGTGATCAAACTCGAACCCCCCGACGGCGACGAAACCCGCGGCTGGGGCCCGCCGTTCTACGGTGACACCGCGTGGTATTTCGCGGGCGTCAACCGCAACAAGCAGGGCATTGCCGTCGACCTGTCACGCGACGAAGGCCGCGCGATCCTGTGGAAGCTGCTGGAAGACGCCGACGTGCTGGTCGAAAACTTCAAACCCGGCACACTCGCGCGCTGGGGCATGGACTACGAACGCGACCTGCGCGAGCGTTTTCCAACACTGATTCACTGCGCGGTCTCGGGCTTCGGCCCCGATGGTCCACTCGGCGGCTTACCCGGCTACGACGCCGCCATCCAGGCGATGACCGGCCTGATGAGCGTGAACGGCGAACTTGACGGACCGGCCACGCGCGTCGGCCTGCCGGTCGTCGACATGGTCACGGGCCTGAATGCGCTCGCGGGCATTCTGCTCGCGCTCGCCGAACGCACGACCAGCGGACGCGGCCAGTCGATCGATATCGCGTTGTACGACTGCGGCGTGTCGCTGCTGCATCCGCATCTGCCGAACTATTTCGGCTCTGGCCGCACGCCGCAGCGCAGCGGCAACGCACATCCCAACATCACGCCATACGACAGCTATCGCACCGCGAGCGCGCCGATCTTTCTGGCGGTCGGCAACGACCGGCAGTTCGCGCGACTATGCGCGCATCTCGGCGCGCCCGAACTCGCCGACGATCCGCGCTATGTCGACAACCGTAGCCGCTGCGCGCATCGCGAGCCCTTGAAGGCGGCGCTCGAAAACCTGCTCGCCGGACACGACTGCGAGCCGCTCGCGCAGGCGCTGATCAACGCGGGCGTGCCCTGCGGTCCGGTGCAAACCGTCGACGTGGTCGCGCGCCATCCGCATACGCTGCATCGCGGGATGGTGGTCGAGTTGGGCGACTATCGCGGCACGGCGTCGCCGATCAAGCTGTCGCGCACGCCGGCCACGTATCGCAGCGCGCCACCGGCGCTCGGCGGCGACACGCGCGCGGTGCTGGACGGGTTGGGGATCGACGCAGCTACGCAGCAGAGATTGTTCGAGGCTGGTGTGTTGCGCGGCGAGATGCCGAAGGGCCATGAGCCCGAAGGCGGTGTGCTCGAAGCCCGCAAGCACGAAAGTGACGCTCCCGAGCCTGACCTGCCCGAACCCGCCGCGCTCAACGTGAGCCCACCCGGCTAGCCACCGCAGTTCCCCCGACGACGGCTCACAGAAGCCGCGTCATCCAGAAGAACGACCTTGGAGACAAACCCATGAATCGCGAGCCAGACGACCACGCCGCAGCCCGGCAACCCACGCGCGCCGCAGCGGCGGCTTTCGTGGGCACCACCATCGAGTGGTACGACTTCTACATCTACGCCACGGCCTCCGCGCTGATCTTCGGCAAGCTGTTCTTTCCCGGCAGCGATCCGTTCTTCGCGACGCTGGCGTCGTTCGGCACCTTCGCGGTCGGCTTTTTCGCGCGACCGTTCGGCGGCCTGGTGTTCGGCCATCTCGGCGACCGCATCGGCCGCAAGAAAGCGCTGGTGGCCACGCTCGCGATCATGGGCGTTGGCACGGTCGGCATCGGCTTTCTGCCGACTTACGCGAGCGCCGGTGTGTGGGCGCCGGTGTTGCTGGTGCTGCTGCGCGTCGCGCAGGGCATCGCGATTGGCGGCGAGTGGGGCGGCGCGGTATTGATGGCGAGTGAACATGCGCCGCAGGGTAAGCGGACTTTCTTCGCGTCGTTCGCGCAGCTCGGCAGTCCGGCGGGTTTGATCCTGTCGCTGATCGCGTTTCGCGCGGTGGCGTCGATGGATAAGGACGCGTTTCTCAGCTGGGGCTGGCGCCTGCCGTTTCTCGCCAGCGCGCTGCTGCTGGTGGTCGGTCTGCTGATTCGCGTGGGCGTCGACGAATCGCCGGAATTCAAGGCGCTCAAGGCACAGCGCCGGGTCGCCGCGCTGCCGGTCGCCGAAGTGGTGCGCGACGCGTGGCGCACGCTGTTGCTGTGTCTCGGCGCGAACGTGATCGGCGTGGCCGGCGCGTGGTTCGTCAACACCTTCATGCTCAATTACACGACGCAGACGCTCGGCCTCGATCGCTCGCTGATTCTCGATTGTCTGTTCGTGGTCGCGTTCATCCAGTTGTTCACGCAACTAGGTTCGGGCTGGTTCGCGCAACGCATCGGCACCGGACGGTTCCTGAAAGGCGCGGCGGCGCTGGCGATGCTGTCGCCGTATCCGATGTTCGCGCTGGTCTCGACCGGCCGGCCGCTGGCGATCGTGATCGGCATCGCGCTGGCGGTAATGTGCATGTCGAGTTCGTATGCGGTGATGGCCGGCTTCATGTCGACCGCGTTCCCGGTGCGCGTGAGGTATTCAGCGATCTCGCTGTCGTACCAGGTGTGCGCGGCATTGGCCGGCGGCTTGACGCCGCTGATCGGCACCGTGCTCGCGCATCGCTATCCGGGCGCCTGGTGGCCGCTGGCCGTGTTCTACAGCGTGCTGGCCGGGATTTCGCTGGTGTGCATCGGCACGCTGGAACGCCGCAAGCAGGGCACGACGCAGGCGGCCGTCGAAGCAGCGTAAACGACGCGCCGGCGCGTTGCTGCGCCGGTCTGAAAACAGACGGAAATTGTTTTTCGTGGTTAACCCCACGTCATACTCGCGCGACATAATGTCATCCTCAAGCGCGCAGAACTCGGCCGCCATTTAGGCGGACGAAAAAAAATGACAGGGGAAGGTCATCATGAATCGCTATCGTTCGCTGGGCGTTGTGACCGGCGCGGCGCAACTCGCCAGCGCCGACGTCTTGTGCCGGATGAGCGCGGCCTGGCGCCGGCCCGGCGCGATGAAGCCGTTCGATCTCGTGCTTGAAGAGCGGAGCTGGCAAGGTCCAGCTTCGCAGAGCGCGGCGAACGCCACCTTCAAGATTCACGTGTTCGACACGCTGCGCGCATTCGAAAAACGCGGCGTCGATGCGATCGTTCTGCCGTGCTTTCTCAGCCACACCTTTATCGACGAATTGTCGGCGAACATCGCGCTACCGGTTGCGAACATCATGAGCGCGCTGTCGGCGCACGTGCGCCAGGCGTTTCCGTCGGTGCGCCGGATCGGCGTGCTGACCTCCGACGCGATCCGCGACAACGGACTCTTTGAACGCTATTTCGAAGCCGCTCGCTTCGACGTGCTGCATCCGCTCAACGAAGCGGGCGTCGATTGCGTGACCAGCGCGGTGTACGGCGACGCGGGCATCCGCAGCGGTCACTTCTACGGTCGGCCGATCGAGTTGCTGCGTGCCGCTTGCGCGGACCTCGTCGCGCAAGGCGCCGAAATCATCGTGCCTGGTCTCGCGGAAATCGCGCTGGTGGCGCGCGCGCTCGACACGCGGCCGGTGCCGCTCGTCGATGCCAATCTGGTCTACGCGCGCTACGTTGCCGCGGCGCAATTTACGCAGCCGGAGCGGCGCTTCAAGGTGGGCGTGCTGGGCGGCGTCGGCCCGGCGGCTACCGTCGATTTCATGAGCAAGCTGGTGCGCAACACGCCCGCCACGCGCGATCAGGATCACATCAAGATCATGGTCGAACAGAATCCACAGATTCCGGATCGCACCGACGCGCTGCTCGGCCGTGGCACCGATCCGACGCTCGCGCTCTACGCCGCCTGCAAGACACTCGAAGAGGGCGGCGCGGATCTGATCGCGATTCCGTGCAATACGGCACATGCGTTCGTCGAACAGATCCAGCCGTCGCTGACCATTCCGATCGTGAATATGCTGACCTGTACCGCCGATTATCTGCGCGATGCGTTTCCCGACGTGCGTGAGATCGGCGTGCTGGCCACCACGGGCACGCTCGCCAGCGGCGTCTACGAAAGCGCGCTCGAAGCGAGCGGCTTCGTGCAGATCGCGCCGCGCGCACCCGCGCAGACGCGGCTGATGAACGCGATCTACGGGCCGAACGGCGCAAAGGCGGGCTCCAGGTCCGGCGAGTGTTGCGAGGATCTTGCCGCGGCGATCGACGATCTGGTCGCTCAGGGCGTGCAGGTGATCGTGCTTGGGTGTACGGAGTTGCCGCTGCTGATGCGTGATACCGCGCCGAGCGGCGCGGGCGCTGGCGCAGGTGGGCAGACGGTGCGCTTCGTCGATCCGACCGACGTGCTCGCTCGCCGCTGCGTGGCTTACGCGCTAGGCGCGAGCGGGGCGCTGGAAAGCGCGGTTGAGGTGATCGCGCCGGAGGTTGGCGCACCGGCGGCGCTCACGTCGGAGTCCACTGCGCCGCAAGCCGCCGCACGGGACGCGAAGCGCGTGCGTGGCGCACGCACGCGGGTCCGCACTCGCGTGGAAGGTGTGTTTAGCTAGGCCGGCCGCGTCGGCGCGTTATCGCGCACCGGCGCGGTTCTGTTTCTCCATCCTGTTTGATCCCACGCCGGTTCCGGCGCTTCCCCGATACATGTTTAACGACGGCACAACGCTTGCTGACCGGTTGGTCGGCTTGCTCGTGTCATAGAAAACTGTATAAATATACAGTATAGTATCCCGTTGCAACCCGGGCTTCGGCGTGTGTCCCCGCCGGCCCAACTGCACCGAACTTGCGCGGTCGCGAGGCGTCCGTGAGAGGTGGCCCACTCCTTCAAACGGTCGAAAAATTGGCATCTAACGGCATCATCCAGATTCGCGGCGCGCGTCAGCACAACCTCAAGAACGTCGATCTCGACGTCCGAACCGGCGAAATGACGGTCGTCACCGGCCCGTCCGGTTCCGGCAAGTCGAGCCTCGTGTTCGACACGCTGTACGCGGAAGGGCAGCGGCGCTACGTCGAAACCTTCAGCGCTTACGCGCGGCAGTTCCTCGACCGCATGGACCGGCCGCAGGTCGACCGGGTGGACGGCGTGCCGCCCGCCATCGCGATCGACCAGACCAATCCGGTGCGCAGCTCGCGCTCCACGGTCGGCACCATGACGGAGCTCAACGACCACCTGAAGCTGCTGTATGCGCGCGCGGCCGAACTGTTCGACCGTCAGACGTCGTTGCAGGTGCGTCACGACACGCCGGAAACCATTTACGCCGAACTGCTCGAACGCACCGCGCAGCACGGCGCCGAACCGCGTCTCGTGGTCACGTTCCCGGTGGAATTGCCCGAGTCCGCCTCTGAGCAGGAAGTGGAGCAATGGCTGTCGGCGAGCGGCTATACGCGCGTTCAGGCGCAGCGCGAGGTGGATTCGCCCACCGGCAGGCGCAAGCTGCTCGACGTGGTGGCCGACCGCTTCCGGCTGAGTTCGGTCGATAAACAGCGGGTGGTCGAGGCGATCGAGGCGTCGCTCAAGCGCGGCGGCGGGCGCGTGAATATTTACGTGCTGCCGGGGTCGCCGGAAGGGCCGGTGAGCGAAGCGGCCGAACCGGTGATCTGGCGTTTCTCCACCGGTTTACATAGTCCGGAAAGCGATCTGCGCTATGCCGATCCGCAGCCGGCGCTGTTCTCGTTCAACTCGGCTTACGGCGCGTGCGAAGTCTGCCGCGGGTTCGGCCGCGTGATCGGCGTCGATCTCGGGCTCGTGATTCCGGACGCGCGCAAGACGTTGAGCGAAGGCGCGATCAAGCCGATGCAAACGCCCGCGTGGAAGGAGTGCCAGGACGATCTGATGCGCTACGCGGCGAAAGCCGGCATCCGTCGCGGCACGCCGTGGGGCGAGCTGACGGACGACGAGCGCGACTGGGTCATCAACGGTTCGCCGGACTGGAACGGCACGTGGCAAACCCATTGGTACGGCGTCAAACGCTTCTTCGAGTATCTCGAATCGAAGGCGTACAAGATGCATATCCGCGTGCTGCTGTCGAAGTACCGCAGCTACACGCCGTGCGAAACCTGCGGCGGCGCGCGCCTGAAAACGGAATCGCTGTTGTGGCGTCTCGGCAGTAAGGCGAATGCGGACCAGGTGCTGCCGGAAGGCAAGCGCTTCATGCCGCGCGGCGTGGAGTGGACCCGTCCGCAACTCGAGGCGTTGCCGGGTCTGACCGTGCACGATCTGATGTTGCTGCCGATCGAGCGCATCCGGCGTTTCTTCGACGAAATCAGCCTGCCGAGCGCGCTGCTCGACGACGCGCTCAAGCTGCTGCTCGCCGAGGTGCGCACGCGCCTCAAATATCTGTGCGACGTCGGCCTCGGTTATCTGACGCTCGACCGGCAAAGCCGCACGCTGTCGGGCGGCGAGGTGCAGCGGATCAACCTGACCACGGCGCTCGGCACGTCGCTGACCAAGACGCTGTTCGTGCTCGACGAGCCGAGCATCGGCCTGCATCCGCGCGACCTGAACCGCATCGTCGAGGCGATGCATCGCCTGCGCGACGCAGGCAATACGCTGGTGGTGGTCGAACACGATCCGTCCGTGATGCTCGCGGCCGACCGGCTGATCGACATGGGCCCAGGGCCTGGCGAACGCGGCGGCTCGATCATTTACGACGGCGTGCCCGAGGCGATCCGTTCGTCCGGCACGTTGACCGGCGAATACCTCAGCGGCCGCCGGCATGTGGCGGACGCGGCGCACTGGTCGCAGCGTCCGGTGGATGCCAAAACGCCGCGCATCGTGCTGGAAGGCGCGACTGAACACAATCTGCGTGACGTCACGGTAGACATCCCCTTGCAGCGGCTCGTCTGCGTGACGGGTGTGTCGGGTTCCGGCAAATCCACGCTGCTGCAAGACGTGCTGTATCCGGCCATGGCGCGGCACTTCGGTCAGGCCACGGAATCGCCCGGCGCATTCCGTAGCCTGACCGGCGCCGACCAGGTCACCGATGTCGTGTTCGTCGACCAGTCGCCGATCGGCAAGACGGCGCGCTCGAATCCGGCCAGTTACGTCGGCGCGTTCGACGAAATCCGCAAGCTGTTCTCGAAGGCGCCGCTCGCGCAGCAGCGCGGCTACGGCCCGGGCATGTTCAGCTTCAATTCCGGTGACGGGCGCTGCCCGACCTGCGGCGGCTCGGGTTTCGAGCACATTGAAATGCAGTTCCTGAGCGACGTGTACCTGCGTTGTCCGGATTGCGACGGGCGCCGTTATCGCGCCGAGCTGCTCGAAGTGAAGATCGAGCGTGGCGAACCGGCGCGTGCGTTGAGCATTGCCGACGTGCTCGAATTGACCGTCAGCGAAGCCACGGCTTATTTCGCGAAAGACGCCGAAGTGCTGCGCGTGCTGCAGCCTATCGTCGACGTCGGCCTTGAATACGTGAAGCTCGGTCAGCCGGTGCCCACCTTATCCGGCGGTGAAGCGCAGCGGCTCAAGCTGGCCGGTTTCCTCGCGGAATCGGCGCAGGCGAGCACCGCGCGCAGCGCGAACAAGCCGGTCGCGAAACGTCTGTTCATGTTCGACGAACCGACCACCGGCCTGCATTTCGACGACATCGCCAAGCTGATGCAGGCGTTCGGCAAGCTGCTCGCGAGCGGCCATTCGTTGATCGTGATCGAACACAATCTCGACGTGATTCGCGCGGCCGACTGGCTGATCGATCTCGGCCCCGAAGGCGGCGACGGCGGTGGCCGCGTGCTGTGCGCGGGCACGCCGGAAGAGGTCAAGCAGTGCGCGGAATCGCATACCGGCGTAGCGCTGCTGCAATACGATCGCGCCATGGATGCGGCGGCCGAACCGGCGTCGCAAGGCATTCCGTTGCAAAAGGCATTGAGCGCGGCGCGCGCGCGGCGGGCGATCGAAGGCGAAGACGTAGTGCGGATCGTCAATGCGCGCGAGCACAACCTGAAAGCGCTGGACGTGGACATTCCGCACGGCAAGTTCAACGTGATTACCGGCGTGTCCGGTTCGGGCAAATCCACGCTCGCGTTCGACATTCTGTTCCACGAAGGGCAGCGCCGTTATCTCGAGTCGCTGAATGCGTATGCGCGCTCTATCGTGCAACCGGCCGGGCGGCCCGAGGTCGACGCGGTGTACGGCATTCCGCCGACCGTCGCGATCGAACAGCGGCTCTCGCGCGGCGGCCGTAAGAGCACCGTCGCGACGACCTCCGAGGTATGGCACTTCCTGCGTCTGCTGTATGTGAAGCTCGGTTTGCAGCATTGCATTCACGACGGCACGCCGGTCACGTCGCAAAGCGTCGAATCGATCGCGGCGCAGTTGCTGCGCGATCACAAGGGCCAGCATGTCGGATTCCTCGCGCCGCTGGTGGTGAACCGCAAGGGCGTCTATACGGATCTCGCGAAATGGGCGAAGGCGCGCGGCAATACGCATCTGCGCGTGGATGGCGAATTCGTGCCGGTGGACCCATGGCCGAAGCTCGACCGTTTCCGCGAACACACCATCGAACTGCCGGTGACCGATTTGATCGTGTCGGCGGATCATGAAGCCGACTTGCGCGAGGCGCTCCACCAGACGCTGGAAATCGGCAAAGGCGTGATGCATCTGCTGACCCCGCTCGACGGTCTGCACGCCGCGATTAGCGGCGGCATGCCTACCGCGAAGCTGGGCGCGGTGAAGGTGCTGTCCACCAAACGTGCGTGTCCAGTGTGCGGCACCAGTTATCCGGAACTCGATCCGCGCATGTTCTCGTATAACAGCAAGCATGGCTGGTGTACCACCTGCGTCGGCACGGGCCTGGAACTCACGCGCGAACAGCGCGCCGCGTACGACGACACGATCGTCGCCGACGACAATCGCGGTCGCGAGCAGAGCTTGCCGTCGGAAGAGCAGGAACCGGAAGGCCTCGTCGACGAACCTTGTCACGATTGCCACGGCACGCGTTTGAACCCGACCGCGCGCGCGGTGACGTTCAACGCGCAAGCGATCGTCGACGTCGCGCAATGGACCGTGTCCGATACGCGCGCGTGGATCGATACGCTGGAAATGAGCGGGCGCGACGCGGAAATCGCTCGCGACGTGATTAGCGAAATCGGCAGCCGTCTGCAGTTTCTCGAAGAAGTCGGGCTCGGTTATCTGAGTCTGGATCGCGCGGCGCCGAGCCTGTCGGGCGGTGAGGCGCAACGTATCCGGCTGGCTGCGCAACTGGGCAGCAATCTGCAGGGCGTGTGTTACGTGCTGGATGAGCCCACCATCGGTTTGCATCCGCGCGATAACCAGATCTTGCTGAACGCGCTGCGTAAGCTCGGCGATAAAGGCAATACGCTGGTGGTCGTCGAGCATGACGAAGATACGATTCGGCGTGCCGATCACATCATCGATATTGGACCGGGTGCTGGGAAACGTGGCGGTACGCTGGTCGCGCAGGGGAGTGTGAGCGATCTGTCCGCGCAGCCGGATTCGCTGACCGGGCAGTTTCTCGCCAATCCGATCGTGCATCCGTTGCAGCCGCGTCGCGCAGTGACGGCGGCGAGTAAGCGCGCGCCCGCGGTGCCGGAGAACTGGCTGACCGTGCACGGTGCGAAGCTGCACAATTTGCGCAATGTCACCGTGGGCATTCCGCTGTCGCGGCTGGTCGCGGTGACTGGCGTCAGCGGCTCAGGCAAGTCCACGCTCGCCCGCGACGTGCTGATGACCAATCTGCTGGATGCGGTCGGGCGCTCGGTGCTGTCGTCGCCGGCCACGCGGCGGGCACGCGCGGCGGCGCAGGAGAAACCGGCGGCGAACCGTCGTTCGAGCGTGCTGGCGCGCTCGGCGCCGCGTGCGCCGTTGGACGTTACGCATGCGTGGCAAGGCTGCGATTCGATCACCGGGTGGGAGACGATCGACCGTGTGCTCGAGGTCGATCAAACGCCGATCGGCAAGACGCCGCGTTCGTGTCCGGCCACGTACATCGGCGTATGGGACGCGATTCGCAAGCTGTTCGCGGGTACGCTCGAAGCGCGTGCGCGTGGCTACACGGCGTCGCGCTTCTCGTTCAATACCGGCGAAGGGCGTTGTCCCGCTTGCGAGGGGCAGGGCGTGCGCACCATCGGCATGAGTTTTCTGCCCGACGTGAAGGTGGGTTGCGACGTGTGCCACGGGCAGCGCTTCAATCCCGAGACGCTCGCGGTCACGTGGCGCGGCAAGAATATCGGCGACGTGCTGACCATGGAAATCGACGAGGCCGTCGAGTTCTTCGCGCCGATCTCGAACATCGCGCATCCGTTGCAATTGATGAAAGACGTTGGGCTGGGGTATCTGACGCTCGGTCAGCCGTCGCCCACGTTGTCGGGCGGGGAAGCGCAGCGGATCAAACTCGTGACCGAGTTGAGCAAGGTGCGCGACGACATCACACGGCGCGGTCAGAAGCCGCCGCACACGCTGTACGTGCTGGACGAACCGACGGTCGGCCTGCATATGGCCGACGTCGCGAAGCTGATCCGCGTGCTGCACCGTCTCGCGGACGGCGGGCATAGCGTTGTGGTCATCGAGCACGATCTGGACGTGATCGCGGAGGCCGACTGGATCATCGACCTGGGTCCGGAAGGCGGCGTGGGCGGCGGCAGCATGGTCGCTGCCACGGATCCCGAAGGGCTTGTGCGGGTCGCGGCCAGCCACACGGGCGTGGCCTTGCGGCCTGTGCTTGCCCGGACGCAGCACAGTACGGCGATCGCGGCCGGCGAAGGGACGAACGGTTGAGGGGGTGGGGCAGCAGGGCGACGTAATGGGTCGTTGCGCCGCCCTGGTTCGACAGGCAGACCCGTGCGTCTGATGTCGCGGTGTCAACCTGTCTGAGACGCCATGTGTGGTGTTGGTAGCAATAGTTGCAACCAGCGGATATTAATGGTCGCAACCCGTCTGATATTAATAGTTGCAACCCACGGGCATTAACTGCGTACCATTATTTCGACTGTTAGCTATATGTAATTTAATAGAGTGTATTTGTAATAAACCAAAAGACGTCAGCGAGATGCGCATTTAGAGTGTCGTAAATACCGCTAAAAAGTTTTTTCAAACACGCTTTTCCTTCTGCTATCTTCTCGCCTTCGGCCGCGGTCTCGTTCCGGCGCCGATCATCACGTTGACCCTGCTGTTCCCAATCCGCTTCGGCTGTCCTGCAGCCACCGCGGAAAGCCCGCCTGGAAGGCGTTTTCGCCTTGCTGCGAACTGGCTCCGTGAACCGCTCAAGTGTCCGTTGATGCGCCCCGCGTGAGCGGCGGCATCCTCAATGTTGGGTCGCGACAAGCGATTCGGCATCTGTTCGACATACGCTTATTCTTTTAAAGCGTCGCGAATACGGCATTAGTTAGAGGCTTCTCTCTAAACTTAGTATGCTCCCATCAAAAAAAGTTTGACCGCGCATTTTTTGTCCTGCTATCGTTGCCTCCCATGAAACGCATGTGACGTTTGCGCAAAAAGTTCCAGGCACTACCGCGAACCCTGCCCAATTCGTCACCGGCGTTGGATGCGAAAGAGAAATCCGCGAGACGAAATTAATCTATTAGTAGTTCTACTTAGACTAAGCGATCAGTGTCGCGGGACTTGTTGCGGCTGTTTCTCATAGCTGCACGTGTCGTCGAATCGGAGCTGGAAAGCACGGCAGTCGTTTTGCACTGCAAAACAAACCACTGCCCGATCAACGGGCTCGGCTGAAGTGGAAGTTGTTTGCAGTTCCCCGGAGGCAATTTCTTCGGGGCGTTATAAGCGCACTGCAGTTACAGAAATGGACGGTTCACGCCGGAGGAGTAAAGGTGGGTACGAAAGTTGAAGGACAATTTCCGGCAGCAGCGGCCCGGATGCAGAGGCCAGGACGACCCCGCGAGTTCGGGCGCAAGCAGCAAACCCCAGTACGCCGCTATGGCGGTATCGCAGCCGTTCTGCTCCTGCACGTCGTGCTGATTTATGCACTCGTCAACGGCCTTGCCACCAAGGTCGTGCAGGTCATCCAGCATCCCATTGAAACGAAGATCATCGAGCCGGTGAAACCGCCGCCGCCGCCGCCGTTGCCGACCGTGGAGTTGCCGCCGCCGAAATTCGCGCCGCCGCCGCCGCCGTTCGTGCCGCCGCCGGAAGTGCAGGTGCAGACGCCGCCGCAGCAGACCATCACGCACCAGTCCGCACCGGTCGTGTCGGCGCCGGCTGTGGCAGCGCCGGTGGTTGCGCCGCCCGCGCCGACCAAGCCGGTCAGCACTGAAGTTGGCGTGGTGTGCCCGAATTCGGATCAGATTCGCTCGTCGATTCATTACCCGAAAGAGGCGCAGGAAAACAACGTCACGGGTGATGTGCTGATCGAGTTCGTGGTCGACCCGCAAGGCCATATCACGAATGAGCGTGTTGCCAAGTCGTCGGAAGATTCTTCACTGGATCGCGCTGCGTTCAACGCGGTCAAGCAGTTCACGTGCGTTTCCCAAGGCCAGGCTGTCCGTGTGCAAGTTCCGTTCTCGTTTAACCTGAACTGAGTGCACAGGCTGTTCGGTACCGGTAGCGATTTGTCAGTCTTGGTTTAGAAGTTGTACTAATGAACATGGAGCAGGCATGAAGAAGCGTACTCTCGCCGCATTGGCGGCAACCCTGTTGTTCGCCGTAACCACGGTGGATACCTTTGTAGCACCGCATATGGCTAATGCACAGGCTAGCGACGCCACCGCGTCGGCAGCCGCCGCACCGGCCTCGGCCGCCGCCACCGCTACGCCGCAAACGGCCTCGGCCGCTGACGACGCCGTGCCGCCGCCGCAACCCGCTGCGTCCGAAACCGTCAACAACCCGTACGGCCTCGGCGCATTGTGGAAGAACGGCGACTTCGTCGCACGCTTCGTGCTGATCCTGCTGGTGCTGATGTCGATGGGTAGCTGGTACATCATGATCACCAAGTTCTTCGAGCAGTTCCGTGCGAACCGCCGTGCGAAGAGCGCCGACGAACAACTGTGGACCGCACCGTCGCTGGCTGAAGGCGCGAAGCTGCTCGACGAAGCGTCGCCGTTCCGTTTCATCGCCGAAACCGCGATCGAAGCCGGCGAGCATCACGACGAAGCGCTGCTCGAAGCCGTTGACCGCAACACGTGGATCGATAACTCTGTCGAACGTGCGATCACCAATGTGTCGAATCGTCTGCAAGACGGCCTGGCGTTCCTCGGTACGGTCGGCTCGACGGCTCCGTTCGTCGGTCTGTTCGGTACGGTGTGGGGGATTTATCACGCGCTGACGGCGATCGGTATTGCCGGCCAGGCATCGATCGACAAGGTCGCGGGCCCGGTGGGTGAAGCGCTGATCATGACCGCGATCGGTCTGGCGGTCGCCGTGCCCGCCGTGCTCGGCTACAACTTCCTGGTTCGCCGCAACAAGTCGGTGATGGAGCGTGTGCGTGGATTCGGCGCACAACTGCACACCGTCCTGCTGGCCGGCAGCCGCCGCTCGGCGCGCGCCACGGCGCGTGAAGCCTCGCTGGCCCAATAAGCGGAGTCCGTCATGGCAATGAGCGTCGGGCAGGACGACAACGACGAGGTCATCTCCAGTATCAACACTACGCCGCTCGTCGACGTGATGCTGGTTCTGCTGATCATCTTTCTGATCACGATTCCGGTGGTCACGCACACGGTGCCGGTGCAGTTGCCGAAGGAGACGATCCAACCGCTGCAGACCACGCCGAAGAGCATCGTCATCGCGGTCAACAAGGATGGCGACTTCTTCTGGAACGAGAAGCAGGTCGATGCGCCGACGCTGCTGGCACGACTGAAGACCGTGTCGGTGCAAACACCGCAGCCGGAAGTGCATGTTCGTGGCGATCAGTTGACGCGCTACGAATTCATCGGCCGCGTGATCACCGAGTGCGAACGCGCCGGTATCGCCAAGGTTTCGTTTATCACGGAGCCGCCGGCGCGCGGCGGCTAGGTTTGTATGGGACCGGACTAAGCGCTGAAGCGCCGAGTCCGGTCGACAGGAGTCGACAATGGGAATGAACGTATCGTCGGGCAGCGGCAGCGAACCGGATGTGATGGTCGACATCAACACCACGCCGCTGATCGACGTGATGCTGGTGCTGCTGATCATGCTGATCATCACGATCCCGATCCAGACGCACGCGATCAAGATGAATCTGCCGGTCGGCAACCCGCCGCCGCCGATCACGCAGCCGGAAGTCGTGCAGATCGATATCGATTTCGACGGCACCACGACCTGGAACGGTCAACCGGTGCCGGACCGCGCCGCGCTCGAATCGCGTCTCGCTCAGGTCGCGGCAGAACCGGTGCAGGCGGAAATTCATTTGCGGCCCAACAAGCTGGTGCCGTACAAGGATGTCGCGGCCGTGATGGCGTCCGCACAGCGACTGGGCGCGACGAAAATCGGCCTGATCGGCAATGAGCAGTACATGCAATAGGAAAGGGCAATGCTAACGATCCATCAACGGTTCAAGCGCGCTGTGATTGCGGCCGCTGTCGGCGGACTGTCCGCGCTCACGATGCTGCCGCTCGCCGCTCATGCGGCGGACACCTTGCGGCCGGATGTGGCGAAGCCGCTGAACGCCGCGCAGGATCTGTATCGTGCGCACAAGTACAAGGACGCGTTGACGAAGATCGATCAGGCGGCCGCGGTGCCTGGCAAGACGCCGTATGAAAGCACCATGATCGAAGAGATGCGTGGTGCGGCCGCGGCGGCCGCCGGAGAAAACGGTGTCGCCGCGCAATCGTACGAAACCTTGCTCAGCTCAGGCAAATTGAGCGGTGCGGACGAGCAACGTACGACCGCGGCGCTTGCAGGCATCTATTTCCAGCAGAAGAACTACGCGCAAGCGGCGAAGGTCGCACAGCGTTATCTGAAAGCGGGTGGCGGCGATCCCGACATGCGCGTCCTGCTGGTTCAGTCCTACTACCTGTCGAACGATTGCACGAGCGTGGTCAGTTTGCTGAAGCCGGGCATCGACGCACAGGCGCGTGCCGGTCACGCACCGGACGAGTCGCAACTGCAACTGCTCGGCACCTGTGCGCAGCGTGTGAAGGACGACACGACCTACCGCGGTGCGCTGGAAAAGCTGGTTGCCTATCATCCGAAGCAGTCGTACTGGGATGACATGTTCGCGGCGATTCGCAATAAGCCCGGCTATTCGTCGGCGCTCGATATCGACACGTATCGCCTGCGTCGCGCCACCGGTTCGTTGTCCACCGCGGACGACTACATGGAGATGACCCAACTCGCCATCGTTGCGGGCACAACCGCCGAAGGCAAGCAGGTGATCGACCAGGGCTTTACGTCCGGCGTGCTGGGACATGACGCGCAGGCGGATCGCGAGAAGCGCCTGCAGGCACTCGCGGCGAAACGCGCGCAAGCGCCCGCCGACCCGGCCAACCCGGTCTCGCCAGTGAATGTCGGCTTCAACCAGGTATTCGCGGGGCAGGCCAAGCAAGGTCTGGCCGCGATGGAAGCAGCAATCGCGAAGGGCGGTCTCGACCACCCGGATCAGGCGCAACTGCATCTCGGCGTGGCGTACTACGTCGCGGGCGATAAAGCGCGGGCGTTGCAGACTTTCCGTACCGTGAAGGGCACAGACGGCTCGGCCGACCTCGCCCGTTTGTGGGTGCTGGTGGCGTCGAAGTAAGAAGCTGTTTTGCCGCCGTGTTTGATCTGGCGACGCGCGCTCGAATCAATCCTCTAGCAGTTCCGGGGGAGGCGCGCTCGCCGCGTAGTGTCCACGCACTCGCCGCTGCCTGGACAAGGTTGAACGCGCAACCAGCGCGGGGCTTACGGAGAGCATGGACGTCTCAGGTCAACCAACCTGATAGAACGTTTCGTGGCGGCATCTCATCACGCTTATCCAGCGTGCTTCACGGAGAGTGTTGCAAATCATGGAACTTAATTAGCTTCTATCAAACTATTTTTGACTACGGGATTCTGTCTTGCTATGGTTTTGCCACTCGATAACAAGGCACAGGTAGCAGTCTCAATAGGAAGCAAAATCCGCGCGCTTCGCCAACGGCTCAAGCGCACGCTGGATGAAGTGGCAAAGACTGCGGGTATTTCCAAACCCTTTCTGTCGCAGGTGGAGCGTGGTCATGCAACACCTTCGATCACGTCGCTGGTGGGTATTGCACGGGCATTAGGCGTCACGGTGCAGTACTTCGTCGACACGCCGACTGAAGACCGGTCGGTGCGCAGGGGCAACGAATTGAAGTACTTCGGCTTCGACGGAAGCGCGAATATTTTTGGACGGCTGACGAATCTGTCGGTCGGCAGCAAGCTGGAAGTCATTCTCGTCAGAATGCCGGTGGGTCAGCACCCGTCGGAGGTCACGACGCACGCAGGGGAAGAGTTTCTGTATGTGATGAGCGGCGAGATATCGCTCACATTGGAAGGTACGACGTTCGTGTTGCAGGCTGGTGACACCGCGCATTACGAGTCCACTGTGCCGCATGCCTGGGCCAATACCGCCAGCGAAGAAGCAGTACTCGTGTGGGTGGGCACACCGCGGTTGTTCTAGTGCTGAACTCGGAATTTCTCGCGAAATCAGTCGATTTATATCTGTAAGCATGACTTAAGGTTGGAAGGGTTGTTCAGGCGCGTTAAACCACCTGTCGTCCCCGCATACGTTGTACGACATAAGAAGTGAAAACAATTAGAAAGCGCTGCGCATTTCGTTTGTAATAATTTGGTAGTCCAAAATTGACTTATTTGAAGTACTCCGCCTGTCTGGCTGAACTTGCGGTGCCGGCATGTCTTCGCCGGTTAGAGAAGCCTTAAAGAGAGTGGAGTGGCTTTAACGGAGCGCGGCGCAAGATCGCCGTATATCGAGTAGAGAGATTCACAAGATCTCTCTCACATACAGCTGTGGCCTTACTGACGAGCGAGAAGGGGAAAAATGAAACAACGGGCATTGGCGCTGGCCATCAAAAGAATAATCTGGGCTGAACTGGCATTGTCGGCCGCAATCGCCGTACCGGCGTTCGCACAAAGCCAGCCGGCCCCGACGGGTGCCGCGGCAGGCGCAACGACCACGGAAAGCACGCCGGCTACGCCCGCTGCTGCCGCGTCGGGCGCTGCTGCGACGCCGTCGGCGGACAACGCCGCGCCGGCCGCGGGTAAGGGCAAAGTCCAGCAACTGAAGCGGTTCGAAGTTACCGGTTCGCTGATCCGGAGTTCCGACAAGGTCGGCTTCAATCAGGTGCAGACGGTGACGCAAAAGGACATTCTGAATAGCGGCGCCACGACGGTCGCTGACTTTCTGCGCGACACCTCGGCCAACTCGGCGAATAGCTGGAGCGAAGGCCAGTCCGGCAACTTTGCCGCGGGCGCTGCGGGTATCGCACTGCGCGGTCTGAGCGAAAAATACACGCTGGTGCTGGTGGACGGACAACGTGTCGCGCCGTTCGCGTTCTTCTCGAACAGCGTCGACTCGTTCTTCGACTTGAACACGCTGCCGCTGAACGACATCGACCGGATCGAAATCGTCAAGACCGGCGCCGTGTCGCAATACGGCTCGGACGCTGTCGCGGGCGTGGTCAACATCATCACGAAGCACGACTTCCAAGGTTTGCAACTCGACGGCAGCTACGGCAGCGCGATCAACGGCGGCGGCGGCGCCGGCACGACCAAGTTCGGCGTGCTGGGCGGTTTCGGTGACCTGAACTCCGATCGTTTCAACGTGACGGCCGCGGCGAGCTATTACAAGTCGAACGGCTTTACGCTGGCGGACCGTGACTCGACGCGCAACCAGGACTTCACGAATCAGCCGGGCGGCTTCTCGCTGCTCGCACCGTCGTACTGGAATACGCCGGGTGGCCCGCAGGCGCTGAGCGGTTGCGGGTTCGGCGGCTCGGTGCACCCTTCGGCCACCAACTCGCTGACGGCGGGACAGCCGGGCACGGTGTGCGGCTATAACACCGCGGAAGGCATGTCGATCGCGCCGATGATGGAGCGCTTCAACGCCAAGGTCCACGCGGACTTCAAGATCAACGATCAGACGACCGCATTCGGCGACTTCCTGATCAGCAGCAACACGACCACCACGAATGACGGTCTGTGGGGCAACGTGGTCGGCAATCCGCAGAATCCGACGCTGGTCATGAACCCGGCGACGAAACTGCTCACGCCGTTCAACATCAACGTGCCGGCGGGCAGCCCCTACAACCCGTACGGCGTGGATACGCCGCTCACGTACGCGTTCCCGAACACGGTGTCGGAAAAGACGTATGCGACCTACTGGCGCGCGTCGACCGGTCTCAAGGGTTCGTTCGGTTTGCCGAACGGCGATTGGGATTGGGCAACGTCGGTCAGCCACTCGCAAAGCACGGTTTCGAACACGTACACGAACCAGCTGAACGCGAATGCACTGACCAACATCTACCAGAACGGTACGTTCGACTTTGCGAATCCGTCGGCGACGCCCAATGGTTTGAATGGTCTGTATCAGGACGCGAACAACCTGGCGATCTCGAAGCTCGACACGGTTGACGCGACGCTGTCCACGCCGACGCTGTTCCATCTGCCGTCCGGCGATGTGGGCTTCGGTATGGGCGCGCAGTTCACGCACCAGAGCGAAGTGATGAACCCGGGCGCCGCGTTTGCAACGGGTGAGGTCATCAACCCGAATCTGCAGACGGTGAACGGTCAGCGTAACGTGGCGGCCGTGTACTACCAGATCGACATTCCGATCATCCACAACCTGACGTTCAGCCAGTCGGGCCGTTACGACCACTACAGCGATGTGGGCGGTGCGTTCTCGCCGCGCTTCGCGTTGCGCTACCAGCCGGTGCAGGCTTTGACGATGTACACGTCGTATAGCCGCGGTTTCCGTGCGCCGACGTTCGTGGAAAACAGCAAGTCGCAAACGCTGGGCATCCAGGTGGACCAGGCGTCGGGCCAGAACTACACGTCGATTACCGAGGGCAATCCGAATCTCGCTCCGGAACGCACGCGTAACCTGAACATCGGCTTCCAGTTGGCGCCGACCCGCACGACCGACATCGGCTTCGACTGGTACAAGATTCGCGTGGATAACGTGATCGGCCAGGGCTCGCCGTCGCAGACCGTGCTCGATGCCAACGGCAATCTGCTGTACAAGGTCATTCCGTACGCGAACCTGGGTTACCTCGATACGAATGGCTTTGAAGGTACGTTCCGCCAGGCACTGCCGACCACGACTGCGGGTACGTTCACCCTGTCGGGCGACTGGGCTTACGTGAACAGCTTCAAGATCGGCAGCCCGGGTAAGGCGCCGGTCAACGGTGCGGGTAACAACTACACCCTCACGCAACCGTTCGGCGGCAGCTTCCCGCGCTGGAAGGGCAACACCACTGTGGACTGGTCGTACCACAAGTTCGACGCGGCGCTCACGTGGCAGTTCACGGGTCCGTACGCACAGAACCTGTCGCCGGCCACGAGCAAGGTCGGTTCGTACAGCCAGTTCAACCTGATGGTCACGTACACGGGCTTCAAGCACTGGACGATCTTCGGCGGCATCGACAACATCTTCAATCGCACGCCGCCGTATGATCCGATCTTCGCGAACGGCACGCTGGATCAGAATGGTTACGACCAATCGATCTATTCGTACATCGGCCGCTTTGCACAGGTTGGCGCTACGTACAAGTTCTGATGTCTGAGCGATCAGGCTGACGAATCATGAAGGATCTGCCGCTCCGGTTTCTTGCAGTCAAGGAACCGGAGCGGGTTGTTCTGGTCGAGTACTTTTCTTGCGACGACGGTGCATACGGGCTGTCGTTGTAACGGATCAACTCGCACCGGCAATGGCGACCGGCTGTTGCCGCGTCGCGGGTTGAATCGCGTTCGGGCCACAAGCCGGTGCGCACTGTATGGGCTGACGAAAAGAATGATGAAAACCGGACTGCTGCGCCTGCACGACGCACTAGGCTGTTCACTCGTCGCGATGCGCCGCGCCGCACGCGTGTCAATGACGAGCGCGCTAGCCAATGGCACATTCGGCGCTTTGGTCGTGCTCGCTACGACCCCGCACGTGGCGCAGGCGAAACCGTCGATCGCGCAATACGATCAACCGAAATACCCCGATAATTTCACGCACTTCGACTACGCGAATCCTGACGCGCCGACCAAAGGCTCGCTCAGTTTCGAGAACTACAACGAACTGCAAAGCTACGATTCGCTGAATCCGTTTCTGTTGCGCGGCGCCCCGGCGCCCGACATTCAGAACCTGATGTTCGACACGCTGATGCAGCGTAGCTGGGACGAACTCGCCTCCGAATACCCACTGATCGCGGACAACGTCGACGTTGCCGCGGACCTCAGCTCCGCGACCTTCCATATCAATCCCGCCGCGCGCTTTTCCAACGGCGACCCGATCACGGCCGCCGACGTCAAATATTCGTTCGACACGTTGACGAGCTCGCACGCTTCACCGGTTTTCAATGCGCAGTTCTCGGTGATCAAAAGCGCGACGGTGATCGATAAAAACACGATCCGTTTCGACTTCAAGCACGCCGAGCGCGACGCGCCGCTGATTGCCGGCGATCTGCCGATCTTCTCGCCGAAGTGGGGCATGCAGGCCGACGGCAAACGCCCGCCGTTCGACCAGATCGCGACCCAGCCGCCGATCAGCAGCGGCCCTTATCTGATCGAATACCGCAAGAACGACAAGCAGATTTCGTATCGCCGCAATCCTGACTACTGGGCGGCGAATCTGCCGTCGCGGCGCGGCATGTTCCGCTTCGAGCGCATCACGTTCAAACTGTACCGCGATCATTACACGCAACTCGAAGCCTTCAAGGCCGGCGACGCCGACGCGATCGTCGAGTACAGCGCTACCCAATGGGCACGCAAATACGTCGGCAAGAACTTCGACAACGGCTTGTTGAAGAAGGGCGATTTCAGCGACGGTCCCGCGCAGATGCAGGGCATGCTGATGAATCTGCGCAAGCCGATGTTCAAGGATCCGCGCGTGCGTCAGGCGCTGACCATGGCGCTGGACTACGACTGGATGAACCGGATGATGTTCTACGGTCAATACCGTCGCACCAACAGCTATTTCGAAGCGAGCCCGTTCGGCGCGACCGGCATGCCGGGCCCGAAAGAACTCGCATTGCTCGAACCGCTGAAGGGCGAAGTACCGCCCGAAGTATTCGGCCCCATGCTCAAGCAGCCGGACACGATCCCGCCGAACTCGCTGCGCGGCAATCTGCGCGCCGCGCGCGATCTGCTCGGGCAAGCCGGTTGGCACTATCGCGACGGCGCGTTGCGCGACGCGAACGGCACGCCGATGGTGATCGAGGTGATGGACGACCAACCCGGCATGGACCGCCTGATCCTGCCGTATATGCAGGCGCTCAGCACGCTCGGCATTCAGGCGCATATGCGTGAGATCGACAGCGCGTTGTACGAGAAGCGTCTCAACAACTTCGAGTACGACATGACCACGTTCATCTACCCACCAGTGACGATTCCGGGCGCGGAACTGACGCGCCGTTTCGGCAGTGCGGCCGCGTCGGAAATCGGCTCCGAGAACTATCCGGGCATTCGTTCGAAAGCCGTCGATTCGCTGATTCACGCTGCGCTGTCCGCCGACAATCTCGACGATCTGGAAGCCGCGACCAAGGCCCTGGATCGCGTCCTGATCTATTCGTTCTATCTGGTGCCCGAGTACTACTCGCCGGGCGCGCGAATCGGCTACAAGACCACGCTCGGCTTTCCGAAGACCGTGCCGATGTCGTACCAGTACGAAGACTGGGTGATCAACTACTGGTACGTCAAAGCCCCGACCACCCAGTCCGCTTCAAATACCACCGCTGCCACCGCCGCATCAGCGGCCACGGCCCACTGAGGACCCGCATGCTTGCCTACATTCTCAGACGATTGCTTTTGATGGTGCCGACGCTGCTCGGCGTCGTCACGCTGACCTTTGTCGTCACGCAGTTCGTGCCGGGTGGGCCGGTCGAACAGGTGATGACGCAACTCCGCCACGGCACTGGCCGTGGCGGAGAGGCGGGGGCCGGTGGCGGCGGCTATCACGGCAGCCAGGGCGTCGACCCGCAACAGATCGAGCAGATCAAGAAGCAGTTCGGCTTCGACAAGCCGCCGCTCGAACGCTATCTGCTGATGCTCAAGCACTACGCGACTTTCGATCTCGGCCAGTCCTACTACGAGCACGAAAGCGTCTGGGGCGTGATCCGCTCCAAACTGCCCGTGTCGATCACGCTCGGGCTGTGGACGGTGATGCTCACTTATCTGATATCGGTGCCGTTGGGAATCTCGAAAGCGATTCGCAACGGCTCGCGCTTCGACACGGTCACGAGCGTGCTGGTGCTTGCCGGCTACGCGATTCCCGGCTTCGTGCTCGGCGTGCTGCTGCTGATGCTGTTCGGCGGCGGTACGTTCTGGCAGGTGTTTCCGATGCGCGGCCTCACGTCGGATAACTTCAGCGACCTCAGTACGTTCGGCAAAGTACTCGACTATCTGTGGCACATCGTGCTGCCGGTCACGGCTTCGGTGGTCGGCAACTTCGCGATCGTCACGATCCTGACCAAGAACACCTTTCTCGAAGAGATCGGCCGTCAATATGTGCTGACCGCGCGCGCCAAGGGCGCGCCGGAGCGCGACGTGTTGTGGAAACACGTGCTGCGCAACGCCGCGATTCCGTTGCTGACCGGTTTGCCGGCGGCCTTCGTCGGTGCGTTTCTGAACGGCAATCTGCTGATCGAAACGTTGTTCTCGCTCGATGGCATGGGCCAACTGTCGTACGACTCGGTGATCCGCCGTGATTACCCGGTCGTACTCGGTTCGCTGTTCCTGTTCACGCTGATCGCCCTCGTAACCAAACTTATCGCAGACGTCTGCTATGTCCTCGTCGACCCCCGCATCCAATTCAACCGCCTGGACCGCTGAGTCCAGTGCGGCGCACGCGGCGTCGCCGTCTCCGTGGCGGCGTACGTGGCAGCGCTTCAAGCGGCAGCGTCTCGGCTACTGGAGCCTCGTGATCTTCGTGACGTTGTTCGTCATCAGTCTGTTCGGCGAGGTGCTGTCCAACGACCGGCCGCTGATGGTGCGTTACGACGGCCACTACTACTTTCCGATCGTGAAGGATTATTCGGAAACGCTGTTTGGCGGCGATTTCCCGGCCAAGGCGAACTACCTCGATCCGTATATCCGTTCGCGGCTCGAATCGAACGGCAACTTCGCGATCTATCCGCCGAATCACTTCAACTACGACACGATCGACTACTTCGCCGCGAATCCGTATCCCGCGCCGCCGACGTCGTCGAACTGGCTCGGCACGGATCAGTTCGGCCGCGACGTGCTGGCGCGACTGTTGTACGGCTTCCGGTTGTCGGTGCTGATGGCGTTGGCGCTGACAGTGTCCGGTGTGGCGATCGGCGTCCTGACGGGCGCGGTGCAGGGCTTCTACGGCGGGCGCACCGATCTGATCGGCCAGCGCCTGATCGAAATCTGGAGTTCGATGCCGGACCTGTATCTGCTGATCATCTTCGCGTCGATTTTCGAACCGACGCTGTGGCTGCTGTTCATTCTGCTGTCCATGTTCGGCTGGCTCGTGCTGTCCGACTACGTCCGCGCCGAATTCCTGCGCAACCGTTCGCTCGATTACGTCAAAGCGGCGCGCACGATGGGGCTGTCGAACTGGCAGATCATGTGGCGCCACGTGTTGCCGAACAGCCTGACGCCGGTCATCACGTTCCTGCCGTTCCGCATGAGCGCGGCGATTCTGTCGCTGACCAGTCTGGACTTTCTCGGCCTCGGCGTGCCGCCGCCGACGCCGAGCCTCGGCGAGTTGCTGCAGGAGGGCAAGAACAATCTCGACGCATGGTGGATCTCGGTGTCGGCGTTCGCCGCGCTGGTGATCACGCTGTTGCTGCTGACGTTCATGGGCGACGCGTTGCGTAATGCGCTCGATACCCGTTCGCGTGGTTCCGCTTTCGGTGGAGGTCCGCGATGAGCGACAAACAGAGTCCCGGCAAGGCGCAAAACGGCCGACCGTTGCTGGAAATCGACCGCTTTTCCGTCAAGTTCGGCGACAAGATCGCCGTGCATGAACTCAGTCTTTCGATCGCGCGCGGCGAGCGTGTCGCGCTGGTCGGCGAATCGGGTTCGGGAAAAAGTGTCACCGCGTTGTCGATTCTGCGTCTGGTCGAACATGCCGAACTGAGCGGCCGCATGCTGCTCGACGGTGAAGACCTGTTGCAGAAAACCGAGCAGCAGATGCGTGGTCTGCGCGGCGCCGATGTGGCGATGGTGTTTCAGGAGCCGATGACCGCGCTCAATCCGCTCTTCACGATCGGCAAGCAGATTGCCGAGAGCCTGCGTTTGCACGAAGGCTTGCGGCCTAATGCGGCGCGCCAGCGCGGCATCGAACTGCTTCGGCGCACGGGCATTCCCGAGCCGGAACGGCGCATCGACAGCTTTCCGCACCAACTGTCCGGCGGGCAGCGTCAGCGCGCGATGATCGCCATGGCGCTCGCGTGCCGTCCGCGTTTGCTGCTGGCCGACGAACCGACCACTGCGCTCGACGTCACCGTGCGTCAGCAGATCGTCGATCTGTTGATCTCATTGCAGGAGCAGGAAGCGGCGGAACGCGGCATGGCCGTGCTGCTGATCACGCACGATCTGAATCTGGTGAAGCGTTTCGCGCAGCGTGTCGCGGTGATGGAAAAGGGCGTGCTGGTCGAAACCAATACGACCGAAGCGCTGTTCTCCAATCCGCAGCATCCTTACACGCGGCGCTTGCTGGACAGCGAACCGCAGCGCGCGGTCGAGCCGGTCGAGCCGGGCGCACCGCGCCTGCTCGAAGTGCAGGGACTCGCGGTCGACTACAGCATGTCCGCGAAAGGCTGGCGTTCGCTGTTCGGCCGCTCGACGTTCCGCGCGGTGCAGGACGTCGATCTGAGCGTGCGGCGCGGTGAAACGCTCGGCATCGTGGGTGAATCCGGCTCCGGCAAGTCGACGCTCGCGGCAACCGTGCTCGGTCTGCAGCGACCGGCGGCCGGCGCGATTCATATCGACGGTTTGCCGCTCGCTTCGCTGAAGACGGCGAAATCTCGCCGTGCGCTCTATGCGCGCATGCAGGTCGTGTTTCAGGACCCGTTCGGCTCGCTGTCGCCGCGTATGACGGTCGAGCAGATCATCGGCGAAGGTCTGGTGATGCATAGTCCGGAAATCGACGCGAAAGCGCGGCGTGCGCGCATCGGCAGTCTGCTCGAAGAAGTCGGCATGCCCGCGGACGCGATGCTGCGCTATCCGCACGAGTTCTCCGGCGGCCAGCGTCAGCGGATCGCGATTGCCCGCGCGCTGGCTGTCGAGCCGGAACTGCTGGTGCTCGACGAGCCGACCAGCGCGCTCGACGTGTCGATCCAGAAACAGGTGCTGAATCTACTGACAAATCTGCAGAAAAAGTACAAGCTTAGCTATTTGTTCATTACGCACGATCTGGCGGTGATGCGCGCCATGGCGCACCGCGTGATCGTGATGAAGTCGGGCCGCATTGTCGAAGCGGGCGATACGCTCGACGTGCTGCATGCCCCGTCGCATCCCTACACGCAGTCGCTGCTGGCCTCATCCATGATCGTGCCGGAGCCGACCGCCTGATCGTTTTCCACGAGATCTACGAGACACGTGAATGATTGACGAACGTTGGGCGCAAGCCGCCCGTACGCTGACAAGCCGCGCGGCGTTCTGGTCGCTGCGCATTGTGGACGAGCAGATCGACGATCACGAGATCCGCAACGACATTGCACAGCCGTTGCGCACCGTGCGCGATCGCGGCGCCATGTTGATTGCGTGGGTCGGCGCCGGTTCGGGCTATGCGGCCACCGCGAATCTCACGGCAGCGGGCCTGCAGGCGGCGCTCGATATTGCCACCGCGCGCGCGCAAGCGAGCGCGGTGTTGTCGCTGATCGATCATCGCGAGGTGGCGCGTCCCACCGCGAGCGGCCATTACGTGTCGCCGAATGCGCAACACGCGTTGCCGAGCCGCGCCGAATGGCTGGAGATGCTGGCCGCCGAATGCGCGAGCGCCAATCTCGACGCGAAGATTGTCGAGCGCGTGGCGGGCGTGCAGATCACGCATACCGACCAGCTCTACATGACCGGCGACGGCGTGCGCATCGACCAGCAATTCCGCTTCGTGATGCCGCAATTGAGCGTGGCCGCGCATGCGAACGGCGACACCCAGGTGCGCACGCTCGGCGGCAACTACGGCACGCTCGGGCAGGGCGGCATTGAAGTGCTCGCGCGCTTCGGTTTCGAAGGGTCCGGCGTGCGCGTCGCCAATGAAGCGCTGCAATTGCTGGCCGCGCCGAATTGCCCGTCGGGCAAACGCGACCTGCTGCTGATGCCCGATCAGATGATGCTGCAGATTCACGAGTCGATCGGCCACCCGCTCGAACTCGATCGCATTCTCGGCGACGAACGCAATTTCGCGGGCTGGAGTTTCGTCAAGCAGGACATGTTCGGCTCGTACCGCTACGGCTCGGAACTGCTGAACGTCACGTTCGACCCCGAGTTGCGCGAGGAAGCCGCCTCGTACGCGTTCGACGACGACGGCACCGTCGCCGACAAGCAGTTCCTGATTCGCGACGGCGTGCTCGAACGGCCGCTGGGCGGCGCGCTGTCGCAGCAACGCGCGCGCATGTCGGGCGTCGCGAATTCGCGGGCGTCGAACTGGAACCGTCCGCCGATCGACCGTATGGCGAACCTGAACATCGAACCCGGCGAGAGTTCGCTGGAGCAGATGATCGGCAATATCGAACACGGCATTCTGATGCGCACCAACACGTCCTGGTCGATCGACGACCATCGCAACAAATTCCAGTTCGGCTGCGAATACGGCCAGTTGATCGAGAACGGCAAGCTCACGCAGGTGGTCAAGCAGCCGAACTATCGCGGCATCTCGGCGAATTTCTGGCGCAGTCTGAGCGCGGTGGGCAATGCGGGCACGCGCGAGGTGTATGGCACGTCGATGTGCGGCAAAGGCGAACCGGCGCAGATCATTCGCGTGGGGCATGCTTCGCCGGCTTGCGTGTTTAGCGATATCGACGTGTTCGGAGGCGCCTGATGAACCAGTTCATTGCTTCGCGCGCCACGACGTCGGTCGACTGGCAGCAGCATTTCACGTCGCTGGCGGACGCGATCGAGCGCCTGCAGCAAGACGGCGAAACCACGCTGAGTTCGTTTGCCGGTGAACAGTCGGACTTTATCCGCTTCAACGCGGGCAAAGTGCGGCAGACCGGCAGCGTGTCGCAAGGCAAGCTGACCTTGCGGTTGATCGACGGCGCGCGTCAGGCGTATTCCACGCTGACCGTGTGCGGCGATCTGCAACAGGATCTCGACGAAGTGAGCGCCGCGCTCGCCACGTTGCGCGAAGGTTTGCGCGATGCCGCGGACGATCCGCATCTGCTGTTCGATACCTCGAAATGGGCGCGCGCCACGCAACGCTCCGGCAAATTGCCGGAGCCGGACGGCTTGCTGCGCACCGTCGCGCAAGCGGCGGAAGGCCTCGATTTCGTGGGCTTTTACGCGGGCGGCACGATCGTGCGCGGCTTCGCATCGACGAGCGGCAGTCGCGGCTGGTACGAAGTCGATAACTTCAATTTCAGCTGGTCGCTGTACGACCCGAGCGGTCGCGCGATCAAAACGAGCTACGCCGGCGACGACTGGAGCGACGCCGCGTTCAACCGCAAGGTCGAGCAGGCCGCCGCGCGTCTCGAGGTGCTTGCGCGCACACCGCGCACTCTGGAGCCGGGCCGTTACCGCGCGTGGATCGCTCCCGCTGCGCTCGCCGAATTGCTCGGCGTTGCGTCATGGAGCGGTTTTTCCGCACGCGCGCAGGCGAGTTCGCGCAGCGAGCTGTACAAACTGCATGTGGGAGAAATCGTAGTCGACCCGCGCGTTTCGATCAGCGAAGATCTGAGTCTCGGCATTACGCCCAGCTTCAACGACGACGGCTATCTGCGCGACAGCGTCCCGCTGATCGAAGCCGGCCGTAGCGCCGAACGTTTGACCAACGCACGCAGCGCGCGCGAATATGGGTTGACGCCGAACGGCGCGTTGGCGAGCGAGTCGCCGGTGGCGTTGTCCATGAAAGCGGGCGACCTGCCGGAAGAAGACGTGCTGGCGAAACTCGGCACCGGCCTTTATATCGGCAATCTCTGGTACGTGAACTTCTCGGACCGGATGAATTGCCGCCTAACCGGCATGACGCGTTTCGCGACCTTCTGGGTGGAAAACGGCGAGATCGTCGCACCGCTCGAAGCCATGCGTTTCGACGACAGTCTGTACCGGCTGCTCGGCAGCGAACTCGAACAACTCGGCGCGCAGGCCGAACTGCTATTGAGCGACTCGACGTGGGGCGAGCGCGCGACGGGCGGCATGCAACTGCCCGGCATTCTGGTGAGGTCCTTCGAATTGACGTTATAGGCCTATGGATCAACACTCAAAAACAAAATCCAATTCTGAGAGCTTGCCCGAGGGACTGACGCTGCGCGCGTTGCGTCCCACCGATTCGGAGCAATACCACGCCTTGATGCAGTTGCCGGCGGTGGTCGACGGCAACCCGCACGTACCGTTCGAGACGCTCGCGCAAACGCGCGAGTCGATCGGCAAAATCGAACCCACTACGATTGCCATGGTGGCCACGGTCGGCGACACGCTGGTCGGGTCGGCGCAACTTTCGCCCATGAAAGGGCGCCGCGCGCATGTCGGCTCGTTCAGCATTTGCGTGCACGACGCGTGGCACGGGCGCGGCATCGGCAATCGCCTGATGGTCGAACTGCTCGACCTCGCCGACAACTGGCTCGGCTTGCGCCGTCTCGAACTGAACGTGTTTGCCGATAACCGTGCGGCGCTGGCGCTGTACCACAAGTTCGGCTTCGAGATCGAAGCGCATCAGCGTGGTGCGGTTCTGCGGCGCGGCGTGTTGATCGATAGTCTCATCATGGCGCGCTTTCAGGAACCCGCGCCGCTAATGTCCGGCCCGGATGCGTCTGCTTTGAAAGCGGACGCCACGCGAAGCAACGCATCGGAATGAAGCCATGAAAAACGACACGTTGCACAGCGAGGCCACGGCGCTCGACAATCGCATTGCGATCAAAGCCTGCGAGCCGTCCGACATGGAAGCGTTCACCGCGATCATGAGCCTGCCCGGCGTACGGCGCGGCACGTTGCAGCTCGGCTATCGCAATGTCGCGCAGATCACCGCGTGGCACGAGCGGCGCCTCGGCAAGGGCGTGACGGTCGGCGCGTGGCTGGACGGGCAACTGGTCGGCCACGCCGGGCTGAGCGTCTATCCACGGGCGCGCTCGCACGGCGCGGAGCTCGGGATCTGCGTACACGACGCGTATCATGGGCAGGGCGTTGGCACGGCGCTGGTGCGGGCGCTGATCGATAGCGCCGACGGCGCGCTCGGTTTGCGTCGCATCGAACTCACGGTGTTCGCGGACAACGCCCCGGCCATCGCGCTGTATCGCAAGTTCGGCTTTGTCGAAGAAGGCCGTTCGCGTGGCTACGCGCTGCGTGATGGCGTGCTGGCCGATGTGCTGCATATGGCGCGCCTCGCCGAGGCGCCCGCTTTCGCGCCGATCACGCCAATCACGCCTCTCTGAACGGACTAACGCGTGCCTTTCTTCTTTATCGACCGTCCGGTGTTTGCGTGGATCGTCGCGCTGGCCATCGTCGTAGCTGGCGCGCTTGCGATTCCGCAACTGCCGGTGGCGCAGTATCCGCGTCTGGCGCCGCCGCGCATCGTCATTTCCGCGAGCTATCCGGGCGCGTCGACCGAGGTCGTGGATGGCAACGTCGGCAGCATCATCGAGGAGAGTCTCGATGGCGCGGACAACATGCTGTACTACGAGACCACGAGCGACAACCTCGGCAACCTCGAAATCGACGCGACCTTCTCGCCCGGCACTAATCCGGACATGGCGCTGGTCGACATCCAGAACCGTCTCAAGCAGGTCGAGCCGCGTCTGCCGCAGCAGGTCGTGCAGCAGGGCATCAGCGTCTTCAAGGCGGCCAATACGTTCCTGATGCTGGTCGCGCTCACGTCTACGGACGGCACGCGCGACTCGGTGCAATTGAGCGACTATCTGAGCCGCTACGTGCTGCGCGAACTGAAGCGCGCGCCGGGCGTGGGCGCGGCCGAACTGTGGGACGCCGACGAAGCGCTGCGCGTGTGGGTCGATCCGATGAAGCTGCGCGAGTACGGCATCGGCCCGACCGAGGTGAACGCCGCGATCAGCGCGCAGAACGCCACCGTCACGGCGGGCGCGATCGGCGACGCGCCGTTCGTGCCGGGTCAGCAGCTCACGGCATCGGTCAGCGTGAAAGGGCAATTAATCTCGCCCGAGGAGTTCGGCCAGATCGTCATCAAGGCGCGGCCCGACGGCTCGGCGGTGCGTCTGCGCGACGTCGCGCGGGTCGAACTCGGGCGCGACAACTACACGTTCTATTCGCGCCTGAACGGCAGGGCGTCGGCCACCGTCGGCATTCAACTAGGGCCGCGCGGCAACGCGCTCGAAACCTCGACTGCGATTCGCGCGCGGCTCGCGGAATTGTCGAAGGGCTTGCCCTCGGGCGTCGCCGTCGAAATTCCGTTCGACAACGCGCACTTCGTGCAGATCGCCATTCATGAAGTGCTCGTCACGCTCGCCGAAGCCGTGGTGCTGGTGTTCTTCGTGATGTGGCTGTTTCTGCGCGATCTGCGCTACACGCTGGTGCCGACCGTGGTGATTCCGGTCACGCTAATGGGCGCGTTTCTCGCCATGTACGCGTGCGGCCTGTCGATCAACGTCTTCACGATGTTCGGCCTCGTGCTGGCGATCGGCATTCTCGTCGACGATGCGATCGTGGTGGTGGAGAGCGTGCATCGCGTGATGGAAGAAGAGGGCCTGCCGCCGCGCGAGGCAACCCGCAAGGCGATGTCGCAGATCGGCGGCGCGATTATCGGCGTGACCGCCGTGCTGACCGCGGTGTTCGTGCCGATGGCGTTCTTTCCGGGCGGCGTCGGCGGCATTTACCGGCAGTTCGCGGTGGCGATGATCGCGTCGATGCTGGTGTCGTCGTTCATGGCTTTGTCGTTGACCCCTGCGTTGTGCGCGAATCTGCTGAAAGCGCACACGAAATCGGTGCACCAGCGCGAAGCGCGGCGTGGTCTGCTCGGTTTCGCGGCGCGCGCGGCAAGCGGTTTCACTGCGGGTTTCGATCGCGCCGCGAGCGGCTATCGCGGGCTGACCGCGCGCATGCTGCGCCGGATCGGGCCGATGCTGGCCGTGTATGTCGTGCTGGTCGGCGTGTGCGGCGTGCTGTATTGGCACATGCCCGGCGGCTTTCTGCCGAGCGAGGACGAAGGCCAGTTGCAGGTCATGGTGCAATTGCCGGCAGGCGCGACGCAGGAACGTACGTTGGCCGTGGTGAAGCGTATGGAAGCGATTCTCCACGCCGAGCCGGCCATTGCGAACGTCACCAGTGTGATCGGCTGGAGCTTTGCCGGCAGCGGGCAGAACGTGGCGATGGGCTTCGTCGAACTCAAGGACTGGGACAAGCGCGATACCGACGCGCTGGTGTTGCGCGACCGTCTCAACGAGAAGTTCGACAAGATTCTGGACGGCGACGTCGAAGCGCAACTGCCGCCCGCGGTGCCGGGCATCGGCCATTCGGACGGCTTCGTGTTCCGGCTCGAGGATCGCGGCGGGGTGGGGCTCGACGCGCTGAAGGCCGCGCGCGAGCAACTGTTCGCGCAGGCCAAGGCGAGTCCGATGCTGGCCTCGGTGCATTCGGAAGATCTGCCCGACGCGCCGCGCGTCGAACTCATCATCGACCGGGCCAAAGCGTACGCGCTCGGCGTGCAGTTCGAACGCCTTACCGACGTGCTGGGCAGCACTTTCGGCTCGACCTATATCGACGACTTTCCGGCCGGCGGCCGGATGCGGCGCGTGGTGATTTCCGCCGACGCCGCCACCCGCATGACCGAAGACGATCTGCTCGCGCTCGCCGTGCCGAACACGACGGGCGGCATGGTGCCGTTGTCGGCGATCGCAACCCGCCACTGGACCATCGGCCCGGTGATGCTGACGCGTTATAACGGCTACCCGTCGCTCGACGTGAGCGGCCACGCGGCGCCCGGTTATAGCTCCGGCGCGGCGATGGCGGAGATGGAGCGGCTGGCTGGGTCGCTGCCGGTCGGCGTCAGCTACGACTGGGTCGACGCGGCGCGCGAGGAAACCGCGGCCGCGAAGCTCACGCCGATGCTGATCGGCCTGTCGCTGATGGCGGTGTTCATGGCGCTCGCCGCGCTGTACGAAAGCTGGACGATCCCGCTGGCGGTGCTGATGGTCGTGCCGCTCGGCGTGATCGGCGCGGTCAGCGCGGTGCTGTTGCGCGGCATGCCCAACGACGTGTACTTCAAGGTCGGCATGATTACCGTGATCGGCCTGGCGGCGAAGAACGCGATTCTGATCGTGCAGTTTGCGCGCGATCTGTATCAGGGCGGCATGCCGTTGTCGCGCGCCGTGACCGAAGCCGCGGGCGCGCGCTTCCGGCCGATTGTGATGACGTCGGCGGCGTTTCTGCTCGGTGTCGTGCCGCTGGTGTTGTCGAGCGGCGCGGGGGCGGAGAGCCGCCGGTCGATCGGCACGGGCGTGTTCGGCGGCGTGCTGGCGGCGACGTTGTTCGGGCTGGTGTTCGCGCCGGTCGCGTTCCATGCGATCGCGTCGCTTACGCACGGCAAAAAACGGCTGGCCGCGCTGCATCGCAAGCGCGATGAAAGGCGTGCGCAGCGAGCACGTTCGGGTGAGAACGAACGCGCGCAGTTCACGAACGGGCGTTGACGGAGACGTTGCGGGCTCAACCAGTTCGCAACGTCTCGTGTAGCTCGTGATGCTCGCGTAGCTTCAGGCCTTTCGCAAGACGTTCCATGCGTTGAACCGCACAGCGTTGCCTCGCGCGACGCTTAGCCTGCTGGCTGATTCGCCACCGCTTGCGCTGCTGCGGGCGTCGCCGTGCCAACCGGCGACTGCGTTGCGCTGGCCGACACATGCGGCGCGGCCGGCATGCAGTCCGCGCGATATTCGGCTTGCAGCTTCTGCTGGGCGGCTTCGAGGTCGCTCGGATAATCGTCGTCGTCGTTGCTGGGGCTGTAGCCTACCGCTTCGAGTTCGCCCAGTTCGTTCATCAATTGCTTGTGCGTCACTTCGGTTTTTAGCTGGGTGAACGGATAATCGTTGCATTGCTGCTGCGTGAGTCCGGGCGCGGCCATGGCCGATGCGCTGCCGATCAGAAGCAGGGAGGCGAGCAGGGTCTTCGTTGCGAGTTTCATCTTTTACCATCCACGAGAAGGATCGAGTCGGACCGCCAGTACGATCGGCGGGATGGCTGTAGGCTAGTGGAGGCGGTATACCGAAGCGGCGTCGGCAAAATGAAATATGTTTTATCGACGCGCGTGCCGGATTTCAACCGCGTTTAAGCGCCTTCAGCGTCCTTGCGGCCAAACTTAAATATTTCTTCATGAAGCGGATATTCATCCGCCATGCGACCCCGCGTAGCCTGCCGGGATGCACTCGCGCATAGCGCCGGCAACCGCCGAAGCGCACGCCCGTGCACTGAATGCGCAAGCCGAATATGGCATCATGTCCTCCTACTGATAACCGGTCGCGCCCGCCGCTTGCATCGGTAGAGCTGGCTGCGGCGCATGCATTGATCATGTCGCGAGTACTCACGATCGAAGATGACGAAATTACCGCGAATGAAATTGTCGGTGAGTTGAAAAGCCGCGGCTTCACCGTGGACTGGGTGGCCAACGGCCGCGACGGCATGGCGCGCGCGATCAGCGAAGATTACGACGTGATCACACTCGACCGCATGCTGCCTGGCGTGGACGGTCTGACGATTCTCACCACCATGCGCAGCATCGGCATTCAAACGCCGGTGCTGATGCTGAGCGCGCTGGGCGATGTCGACGAACGGGTGCGTGGTCTGCGTGCCGGCGGCGACGACTACCTGACCAAACCCTTCGATCCAGAAGAAATGACCGCGCGTCTCGAAGTGCTGCTGCGCCGCAGTCAAACGCCGGCCACGCAACTCGAGACTCATCTACGGGTCGGTCCGCTCGAACTCGATCTGATTTCACGCAAGGTGCAGCGCGACGGCGAAGAGATCGTGCTGCTGCCCACCGAGTACCGCGTGCTCGAATTCATGATGCGTCATGCCGGGCAGACCATTACGCGCACCATGCTGTTCGAGGCGGTGTGGGGCTATCACTTCGATCCGGGCACCAATCTGATCGATGTGCATATGGGCCGCCTGCGCAAAAAAATCGATCCGCCCGGCGTGACGCAAATGATCCAGACCGTGCGCGGCTCGGGCTATATCCTCGCATGAACCAATCTTCCTGATGGACACAACCTTCCCCGCTCAATCTGCGCTCGGGCGGCGCTGGCATTCCACCACCTTTCGCCTGCTCTCCATTTACGCCGTCATTTTTTCGTTTTCGGTGATGCTGTTGCTGGGCTTCATCGGCTGGGCCGTGACCGGCGATATGGAGCGCGAAACCGATGTGGTGATGGACTGGCAACTGATCTACTTCGACTCGCTGCCGGACACCGGTATCGCCGATGCGATCCACAGGCGCATCGAGCACGAGCGCATGCATACGAATTACTACGGCCTGTTCGCTCCGGACGGCCGCTTGATTGCCGGCGACGTGCTGGTGTATCCGACGCAGTTGCCCACCACGCGTAAAGGCAAGACGCTCGATCTGGCGCTCTCGATGGGGCGTAACGATCAGGCGCCGGTAGTGCGCGCGATGGCCGAGCGACGCAAGGACGGCTCGACGCTCGTGATCGCGCGCGATCTCACGCACATTCTGCGGATTCGCGAGGCGGTGATCGACGCGCTGGTGAGCGGCGGGATTGTCTGTCTGCTCGCGGGCGTGGCGGGCGGGCTGGCGTTGAGCGTGCGGCAAATGCGCCGGCTCAAGGCGATCCGCCGCGTCACGCAGCGTATTGCGCAGGGCGATCTCGCGCAACGTCTGCCGATTGGCGGACGCGACGAAGTGGATATGCTCGCGCATCTGGTGAACCATATGCTGGCCGAAGTCGAGCGCCTGATGAACGAAGTGAAGGGCGCGTGCGACGGCATCGCGCACGATCTGCGCACGCCGTTAGCGCATGTGCGGACCTTGCTCGCGCATGCGGCGGAGCACACCGGAACGCTCGACGACGCCGAATTGTCGACGCTGGTGGAGCGCGCCCGCACCGAGACCGATGCGTTGCTCGACCGTTTCCGCGCGATGTTGCGGATCTCCGAGATCGGCACCCTGCAGCGGCGCGGCGGGTTCGGCGAAGTGCAACTGGAGACGTTGATCCAGGAAGTCGGCGAGCTTTACGAGCCGCTTGCGGAGAGCCGCGCGATTCAACTTTCGGTGCATGCGCAACCGGTTGACGCGATTCATGGCGATCGCGCGTTGCTGTTCGAAGCGTTGAGCAATCTGGTGGACAACGCAATCAAGTTCACGCCTGAAGGGGGTGCGGTGCGGATGGAGCTTCGGCAGACGTCCGCGGGGCCGCAGGTGGATATTGTCGATAACGGTCCGGGCATTGCCGCCGAAGAACGCGATGCGGTGTTGCAGCGGTTTTATCGTGGCGAGAGTACCCGGCATCTGTCCGGATCGGGGCTTGGGTTGAGCATTGTCTCCGCGGTGATGCGGGTGCATGACTTCACGATGAAGATCGGCAATGCGGAGCCGGGCGCGAAGATTTCCATCGAATGCTGGTCGAGGACGTTGGCATGAGCTCGCGTGCTTTTCTTGTCATGACGGGGGGGTGAATGCGCGTCCTGTTTGTGGGGCCGTCGCATCCGGAAGCGGCGTGGCTTTTCAAGGCGCTGCAGGAGAGTGCGCATAGTTTGCAGCGGGCCGATGATCTGCGGGATGGGGTTTTTCTTGCGGGGCAGGAGCCGTTCGACGCGATTGTTTTGATGGTGCTGGATGGTGGGGCTTATTCTGCGCTGCTTGAGTTTGTGGCGGAGTTTGCGGGTGCGGGGAGTGGGGCGGCGATTGTGGCTGTTTTGGGGGTGGCTTCCGCGCAGGATCGTACTCGCGTCTTGCGGGCTGGCGCGGATGCCTGTTTTTGTCAGCCTTATTCGTTTATTGAAATGCATGAGCGGATGCAGGCTTTACAGCGGGTTGGACGCGGTGGCGGTGTTGGTTCGGCTTCTGGGGGTTCTGCGTCTGTTGCCGGAGCCTCTTTCGTTGAGGTGCCTTCGCTCGATGTTGCGACTCGGGAGCTTGTTTTTGGCGGGCGTAGGGTGGCGGTTACGCGGCGGGAGTTTCTTCTGCTCGAATGTCTACTGCGGCAGGTGAATGCGCCTGTTGCCAGGGATCAGCTTATTCGCTACGCGTGGCCTGAGAAGGATGATGTCGATCCTTCTAGCGTTAATCTCGTCGTTTCTCGGCTTCGACGGAAGATTCTTGGGGTTGTGCCTGAGGTTAGGATTGAAACTGTTAGTCGGTTTGGGTATCAGGTTTCTGTTGGGGTGTGACTCGGGGTTTTTGGCCTGCTCGGCGCTTGGGGTGTGCTGCTTGCTGCTTTGGCCTCTCCTTGCTTTGTTAGTGGTCTATTAGCGTTCCCCCTGTGCGGGGGGAACGCTAATAGACCACCGTGAAATCAAGGAAAGGCCAACAAAACAGGCCCGAAAAAAACCAGAACCAAAACCTCACGAAACCCTCATGGTCAACGACCAATTAATGAAAAACCCCACGCAAAAACTGAAATTCTGTCTTACAGCGGCACCGCTTTCTAGCCTAGCTATATTCACTCCCGTGGCAGCGAAAAAAAAAGCCCCCACACCTATCAGGCATCCTATTTAAACGAAAGGTGATTCATGAATCAGAAGATGAAGCTGGCACACTTGCTCGGAGCCCTGCTATGCGCCGGCCTGGCAACCACTGCGCACGCACAAAGCAGCGTCACGCTCTACGGCATTCTCGATACCGGTATCGACTTCGCCAGCAACGTCAACGGCAACCACCTCTACCAGATGGCCAGCGGCGTCAGCGCGGGCAGCCGCTGGGGTGTGAGAGGTAAAGAAGATCTGGGCGGCGGCCTCGCCGCGATCTTCGACCTGGAAAGCGGCTTCAACTCGTCCAACGGCAACCTCGGCAGCGGCCTCGCCTTCTCCCGTAATGCCTACGTCGGCCTCGACAGCCAAACGCTCGGTACCGTCACCCTCGGGCGTCAATGGGATCCGCTCGTCGACCTGATCGAGCCGTACTCGCTCAACGATAGCTACGGCGGCTGGTACTTCTCCCACCCGAACGATATGGATAACCTCGATAACGGCTTCGCCATCAGCAATGCCGTGAAGTACACGAGTCCCACCATCGGCGGCTTCACCGGCGAAGCACTCTATTCGTTCGGCGGCCAGGCCGGCCAGTTCTCGAATAACTCCGCCTATAGCGCGGCCGCGTCGTACACGAACGGACCGTTCTCGATCGGCGCCGGCTACCTGCGCGTCAACGACCCGGAACAGGCCGTCCAGAGCTATCAGAACGGCTCAGGCTTCACCAACGCGGTGTACGGTAACTACCTGGCCAATGCGCGCAGCCAGGGCATCTTCGCGGCCGGTGCGTCGTATCAGCTCGGCAAATTCAAACTGATGGGCAACTTCTCCAACGTCGACTTCCAGCAAGGCGATGCCGGTCAGGACGTCAAGTTCCAGAACTATGAATTCGCCGGTACCTTCGCCGCTACGAGCCAGCTCAATCTCGCGGCCGGCTACACGTACACGGATGGCCGCGATCACGCGACCAACCAGGAACCGAAGTACCAGCAGCTCAACCTGAGCGCGGAATACGAACTGTCGAAACGCACCGCCGTCTACGCACTCGCGGCATTGCAAAAAGCCAGTGGCGGCGCAGTCGCGCAAATCGCCGGCTTCGATCCGTCGTCGAACGGTAAACAGGTGGTCGGCCGCGTCGGTCTGCGTCACTCGTTCTAAAGCACAAAGTACTCGTATCAAGTAGAAGAGCGCGTTGCCCGAAAGGGTAGCGCGCTCTTTTTTCATGAACCAAAGTAAATGTTGCAGTAACTGGGTGGCCCGACGCAATTGTCGGCGGAGGTCGGTGTCGTACTCGTCGCGCAGCCGGATAACAGCAGTCCAGCAGCCACGGCGGCGACGGCGAACGAAGCGGTTCGTTTGATCGCGGTGCGAAGAGTCATTGATATGGCGGGTGTCGATACAGAGCGTTGCGATGGGCAGTCAAGCGAGTCCAGACGACAGCGGCCACGTGGCGCACCGTCGGCTGGGGTTCAGCAGAAGCATCTCAGTGCGCGTAAATCGTCGAATTCAGATACGCCAGTTGGCCGTCCTTCTCCGCGTGCACCAGTTCCCGATAAACCTGAGCGCGTGTCTTGCCGGGCGTGGCCTGGCCGTACGGCGCGACCCACGAACCCGTCACGTTGCCGGTGGTGCTGGTGGTGTTCGCCGCTACTTGCATGGCCGGCGCGGCGTTCTGTTGCATCGGCGCGGTGGTCGATTGAGCGAAGGCGGAAGCCGTTGCGGTTGCACCGATGAAAGCGATGGCGAGCGTCAGAGATTTCATGTTCGTAATCCTCATAAATCAGGTTGGGTGGCACCGATACGCGAACCTCATGGTTTCGTGGATCGGTTGATGAGAAGGATAGTCAGGTGGCGTTAGCGGATCGGCCGTGTGTGCATGAAAAGAAATTTATCTGCTACAGCGTCGGCGAAGCGCTGATTCATCGGTCCCTCGCGGACATGTCATGAACATAAAAAACGTTTCATGAAACGGCCGGTTTTGATCACGGGTGTGTCACCGCCGCTATTTACATTGCGGCTACCCGTACGGTGTGCGGGACCAGTCCGTTCTTGCGCGGACCGGTGCCTTCTCTTACCCGGAATCAAACATGAATAAAGCATTCGCAACCACACTCGTCGCGCTGGCCAGCACCCTCGGCGCGGCGGCACACGCGCAAAGCAGCGTGACGCTCTACGGGACGCTCGACACCGGCCTCGACTACATCAGCAATCAGAAATCGGCCAACGGCGGCAAAAGCAACTGGATGATGGAAAGCGGGAACGTCAGTACCGACCGCTGGGGCCTGCGCGGTAACGAAGATCTGGGCGGCGGCTTGAGCGCGGTCTTCGATCTCGAGAACGGCTTCAATATCGACAGCGGCAAGTTCTCCAACGGCGGCGATGAGTTCGGCCGTCAGGCGTGGGTCGGGATCGCGAGCAAGCAGTGGGGTACGGTGACGCTGGGCCGTCAATACGACTTCCTGGTCGATTTCGTAGCGCCGTTGTCGGCGACCGGTTCGGGCTTCGGCGGCAATATCGCCGATCACCCGTTCGATAACGACAACCTGAACAACGACCTACGTATGAACAACGCGCTGAAATACCGCAGCGCGACCTACTACGGGGTCACCGTCGGCGGCGCGTACGCGTTCAGCAATGCGGCGGGCGGCTTCAGCAACAACAACGCGTATAGCCTCGGCGCGCAATGGGCGGGCGGTCCGTTCAACCTGGCTGTCGCGTACCTGCAGATCAACCAGCCGGGCGGCGTCAACCAGCCGGCCAATACCGGCGGCGCGGTGAGCAGCAGCGACGGCGACGCAGTGTTCACCGGCGCGCGCCAGCGCGTGCTCGGCGCCGCGGGACGCTACACGTTCGGCGCGGCGACCCTTGGCCTCGTCTTCACGCGGACCATGCTCAACGACCCGCATCAGATCACGCAGGGTGGCGCGTATTCGACGCTCAACGGCGATCTGCTGACGTTCAACAACTATGAGCTGAACGCCCGCTACGCGATCACGCCGGCGTTCACGCTGGGCGGCTCGTATACCTTCACGGATGGCCACTTCAGCACCGGCGGCCAGAGCTACTCGCCGAAGTGGAATCAGTTCATGCTGCAGGCCGATTACGCGCTGTCGCGCCGCACCGATCTGTATCTGGAAGGCACGTATCAGCACGTGACGGGCGCGAATGGGATCGCGGTGCTGGGCAATGCGTCGATCTATTCGCTGGCGGCTTCGTCGAGCGACCGGCAGGCGGTTGTGGCGGTGGGCGTGCGGCACCGGTTCTAAGGCATACCACGGGCGCGGCTCCGAACGGGCGCGCCAGAGAGAAGAAACGTCGCGGGTTCAGAGAACTCGCGACGTTTTTTTGTTTGCGGCCGCAACGGTTCGCGGCGAAGCGTTGTTGAAGGCAGTCGCTCGTTTAACCTGCGGATGCGGATGCAATGGCGGCAGAGGCGCCAGAAGTGCTGGAAGCGCCTGCAACAACCGGTACCGCCTTCAACTGCGTCGCCTGGACCGCAGGCGCGGCCTTGGCGCCGTCCGTTGACCAGCCGCCACCCAACGCCTCGATCAAGCCCACGGAAGCCAGTAGACGCCTTGTTTCGAGGTTCAACGCATCGGTCTGCGTGGTCAGCTCGGTGGTTTGCGAGGTCACCACGTCCAGATAGCTGACCACGCCGTCGCGGTAGCGCGACATCGACAGCGTCAACGTGCGTTGTGCGGCGATCAGCGCGGCGTTCTGCTGCGTGGCTTCATCGCCGAGATGGTGCAGTTGCGCGAGGTTGTCCTCCACCTGCTGGAACGCGAGTAGCACGGTCGCCTTGTACTTCGCGCCGTTCTCGGCGAGCTTGGCGCGCGCCTGATCGGTCATCGCTTCACGGCGGTCGCCGTCGAACAGCGTGAACACGAGACTCGGACCCACCGACCAGATTTCGTTGGGCGCCATCAACCATGGCGAAAGCGTATCGCTCTGGTAACCACCGTCGAGACCCAGCGAGATGTCCGGGAAAAACGCCGCCTTGGCCACGCCGATCTGCGCGTTCGCTTGTGCGACGCGGCGCTCGGCCGCCGCGATATCGGGTCGCCGCTGCAGCAACGCGGCCGGCACGCCGGTAGGAATGGACGGCAGGTACGTCGCCTCCGTCACCGGCGTCAGCGCGAAAATCGATGCGGGCTGGCCGGTCAGGCTGGCGATCGCATGTTCGTAAAGCGCGCGGCGCGCGGCGATATCGTCGGCGGAGGCGCGCGCGGCGTCCAGTTGCGTCTGCGCGCGCGACACGTCGAGGTCCGATGCAATCCCGCCGGCGTGGCGGCTCATGGTGAGGGTGAGCGCGCGCTGATAAGTGGCGATCGTATCGTTGAGCAACTGCTGTTGCGCGTCGAGTCCGCGCAGATTGAAATACGCGTTGGCCAGATCCGCCTGCAAGCTCAGGCGCACCGATTCGAGATCGGCCTCGCTGGCCTGCGCCGCCGCGTTGCCGGCGGCTACCTCGTTGCGGATCTTGCCCCACAGATCCAGGTCGTAGCTGATGCCGACGTCGACGTTATTCGTGCCGTAGACCGAAGGCTGTCCCGCGCCTCTTAGAGGCCGGTTGTCCGACTGCCGCTGACGCTCAACCGACGCTTCCGCGCCGATGGTCGGCAACAGGCCCGAGCGGGCCTGCGCGAGATACGCGGTGGCTTCGTCGTGACGCGCCATCGCGGCCGCGACGTTCGGGTTGGCCGCCGCCACCCGTCGCTCCAGATGGTCGAGCACGGGATCGCGATACACGGTCCACCACGCCTCGCGCGGCACACGGTCGGCAGGCCGCGCGAGTTGCCATGCGCCGCCTTCCTTGAAGGTGGTGGGAATGCTGGCGGCCGGCGCGTGGTAGACCGGCGCGAACGAACAGCCGCTCACCAGCAGCGCGGCGGCTAAAGCAACCATTGCAACGCTTGCAACGCTTGCAACGTTCGCCAGTTTCGCCACGTTTGCAACGCGCAAGCGGCGTTTATCCATGAGTGCTCTCCGCCGCGCGCCGCTCCGCCAGCGCTGTGCCCGGCGTGCCTTGCAGCCGCACTTCATCGCCCGAGGCGAGCGAGTCGGGCGGATTGTCGATCACGCGGTCGCTCGCGTTCAGACCGGACGCGATCTCGACGTGCGTGCCGAGATCGGTCGCGATCGATACGGGTTTCAACACCGCGCGGTTGTCGCTGCCAACCACGGCGACTTGCAAGCCATGTTGCCGGAAAATCAGCGAACTCGCGGGAATCGACAACGCGTCTGCGTTGGTCGGCAAATCGAAATGCACCTCGGTGTACTCGCCGGGGATCAACACGCCGTCTTTGTTGTCGACCGATAGTTGCACCAGCAACGTACCGGACGACGGCGTGATCGCGTCGTCGGTATCGACCAGTTTGGCGTTGAACTTGACGCCCGGACGTTCCGGCACGGTGAGCGTTGCACTCATACCCGGTTGGATCGCGGCCGCTTCGTCTTGCGGCACGCTGACATAGACACGCAGCTGACGCGCGTCGGATACCGAGAACAACTCCGGCCCGTTCCCGCCACCGGCGTTGATTAGTGCGCCGATATCGGTGGTGCGTGCGGTGACGACGCCGTCGAACGGCGCGGTGATGCGTTTGAACGATTCGAGCGCTTCGAGGCGGCCCACATTCGCCTGGGCCGCCGCGACCGTGGCCTGCTTCGCAACGAGATCGCTGGTCTTCTCGTCGGCGTCCTGTTGCGAAACCGAGTCCTGTTTCAGCATCTCCGTCCAGCGGTGCGCAGTGGACGCCGCGAGTTTTTCATTGGCCACCGAATTCTGCAGATCGGCGCGCGCCTGCTGCAATTGCTGATCGAGGTCCGGCGTGTCGATCACCCCGAGCAATTGGCCGGCTTTGACGTGCGTGCCGATATCCGCATACCACGCGTGTAGATAGCCGGACACGCGCGCATAGATCGGCGCGTTGACGAAGGCGGACAGACGTCCCGGCAGCACCAGCGCCTGCGCGTCGGCGTCGTGTTTGGGTGTGTAGGCAACCACCGTCGGCACGGCTTGCTGCGCGGACCAGGTGGTCAATTCCTGCTTCGCGTGGACGCGGCTCGCGATACCGCTCGCCACGATGCCCGCCGCGACCAGCAGCGCGACGATACCCACGAGCCTCAGATGACGCAGCCGTTTGGGCGAATTGATCTCGATCTCAGTGGACATGATGGACTCCGGGTTCGGATGAAGAGTGGTCGTGAGAAGGGGCGGGCGAGTGGCCATGGCCGGCAGCATCGCGCCGATGCACGAGGCTGAAAACGACGGGGACGAACAGCAGCGTGGCAAAGGTCGCGCAGATCAGGCCGCCGATCACGGCGCGGCCGAGCGGCGCGTTCTGCTCGCCGCCGTCGCCGAGACCGAGCGCCATCGGCGCCATGCCGATGATCATGGCGAGCGCGGTCATCAGCACCGGGCGAAAGCGCGTGAAGCCGGCTTCCATCGCGGCGACCAGCGCATTGCCGGTCACCGCCAGCCGTTCGCGCGCGAAGCTCACCACCAGAATGCTGTTGGCGGTCGCCACGCCCATGCAGAGAATCGCGCCGGTCAGCGCCGGCACGGAGAGCGGCGTGTGCGTGGTGAACAGCATCCAGACAATGCCAGCTAGTGCCGCGGGCAATGCGGTGACGATCACGAATGCGTCGCTCCACGAATGGAAATTCACGACGATCAGCAGAAAGATCAGCAGGATCGCACCGAGCAGGCCGAGCGACAAACCGAGGAAGGCGCTATTCATGGTCTGCACCTGGCCGCGCAGCGTGACGATCGAGCCCTTCGGCACGTCTTTCGCGGTGGCGTGCACGATGTTCTGGATCTTCGTGGCGACCGCGCCGAGGTCCTGACCTTGCGTCGTCGCGAACACGTCGTAGAGCGGCTCGATGTTGTAGTGCGACACGACCGCATCGCCTACGCCTCGCGTGATCGTCGCAATGCCGCCGAGGATCTGCGCCTGACCGGCCTTGCCGGTGACCGGCAGATTGCTGAGGTTCGACAGCGACGTCATCCGATATTGCGGCGTTTGCGCCACGATCGGATACGACACGCCGTTCTTCGGATTGAGCCAGTAAGTCGGCGACACCTGGCTCGTGCCGGACAGGCTCGCCACCACGGAGTTGGTGACGTCCTGTTCGGTAATGCCGAGTTGATCGGCGCGCGAGCGGTCCACGGATACGGTGAATTGCGGATACGTGGAAGCCTGCTGGATCCGCGTATCGGCAATGCCGGGAATCAGCCGCATCTGGCGCATGACTTCGTTGGCGTAGCGGTGATTGGCCGCCTGGTTCGGCCCGGCGACCTGCAGATCGATCGGTGCGGGCGCACCGAAATTCAGAATCTGACTCACGATATCGGCCGGCAGGAACGCGAACGTCGTCCCCGGAAACTGGCGCGACAATGTTTCGCGCAACGTGCGCACGTAGTCCGCAGTCGGCTGATGGTTCTCGTCCAGCGAAACGAGAATGTCGCCGTCCTGCGGGCCGGTCGTGCCGCTGTTGTTATAGGTCAGATTGATACCGCTATTGGGCAAGCCGATGTTGTCGACGATACTGCGCAGCTGATCCGGCGGAATCGCGCGGCGCACCGCGTTCTCGATCAGATCGAATTGCGCGGCCGTGTCTTCGATCCGCGTGCCGATCGGCGCGCGCACGTGAATTGCAATCTCGCCCGAGTCGATATTGGGGAAGAAATTGCGGCCGAGCCATGGCGCGAGCAGGAACGACGCGCCGACCACGATCAGAAACCCCGTCACGAAGCGCTTGCGGTGGGTGAGTGCGAGACCCAGCACGATCCGGTACACGCCGCGCACGCGCTCGAAACGATGTTCGAAGCCGCGCTGGAAACGCACCAACGGATTGCGCGACGGCGGCATGTGGAAGTGACCACCGTGCGGGTCCATCGTGGCGGCCAGTTCACCCGAGGCGTGGCCGCCCGATGCATGCGGGCGCAACAGGTATTGCGCCATCATCGGCACGAACGTACGCGACAGAATGAACGACGCGATCATCGCGAAGATCACGGCTTCGGCCATCGGCACGAACAGAAAACGCGCAATGCCGTTGAGCAGCAGCATCGGCACGAATACGATACAGATACACAGCAGCGACACGAACGCGGGCGCGACGATCTGCGCGGCGCCGTCCAGAATCGCGCTTCGCACGTCCTTGCCTTGCTCCAGATGCCAGTTGATGTTCTCGATCGTGACAGTGGCGTCGTCGACCAGAATCCCGACCGCCAGCGCGAGGCCGCCGAGCGTCATCACGTTGAGCGTTTCGCCCATCGCCGCGAGGCCGGCAATCGCGGCCAGCACCGCGAGCGGAATCGACGCCGCGATAATCACCGTGGAGCGCCAGCTACCGAGGAACAGCAGAATCATCAGCGAGGTCAGCGCGGCGGCGATCACGCCTTCTCGTGCCACGCCGCTGACCGCGCCTTTCACGAAGGTGGACTGATCGCCCATCGTGACGAGCTTCAGACTCGGCGGCAAGGTCGCTTCGATACGCGGCAGTTGCGCCTTGACGCCCGCGATAATGTCGAGCGTCGACGCCGAGCCGTTCTTCAGAATGCTCATCAGCACCGCGCGATGACCGTCCACGCGCACCACGTTGCTTTGCGGCGGATAACCGTCGCGCACGTGCGCCACATCGCGAATGTAGATGGTTGCGCCATCCACGGTCTTGATCGGCAGCGCGTTGAGCTCGTCGAGCGCGAGCGGACTGTTGTTCAGTTTGATGTTGTATTCGAAGCGGCCGATCTTCTCAGTGCCGGCGGGAATGATCTGGTTCTGCTGTGCGAGCGCCGTGGCAACATCGTTCGCCGAAAGTTTTTTCGCCTGCAAGGCCTGCGGATCGAGGTCGATCTGTACTTCACGGGTCTTGCCGCCGTACGGCGTCGGAATCGCCACGCCCGGCACGCTCAGCAATTGCGGACGAATGAAGTTGGTCGCGTAGTCGGCGAGTTTCTGTTCGTCGAGCGTATTGCTGGTGAGCGCCAGTTGCAGCACCGGCACCGTGGACGCGTTGTAGTTCAGGATCTGCGGCGGCGTGGTGCCGGGCGGCATCTGCTTGAGCACCGTCTGCGACACGGAGGTGACCTGAGCGGTGGCGGTGCGGATATCCACGGTGGGCTGGAAGAAGATCTTCACGATGCCGTAGCCGCGAAACGATTGCGACTCGATATGCGCGACGTCGTTGACGGTCGTGCCGAGCGTGCGTTCGTAGTAGCTGACGATCCGCCCGGACATGTCGTCCGGTTGCAGGCCGGCGTAGTTCCACACCACGCTGATCACGGGAATGCGGATGTCGGGAAAGATATCCGTCGGCGTGCGCAACGCGGCAAGCGGGCCGATCAACAGGATCAGCAGCGCCAGCACGATGAAGGTGTAGGGCCGGGTTAAAGCCAACCGGACTATTTTTAACATCGAAGGCTGCTCCGTTCAGAGGCGCGATTGAATCTGCGCGGGCGTGTGTCAAGTGGGGCTCGCCCTGATGGCGCGACCCGGTACCGGCATTCTGGAGAGCGGGGCCTAACAGGCGTGGACTAATCAAATGAAACTAGTTTTAGGAAGCGGCGCGTGGTTCGTCATCGCATCGGCACGCGTGCCGCAACGGCTTTAGCGCTGCAGGCAGCGCTAAAGTTCGTTCACCACAACGGTTGGAATGCGTCAGCCGAACAGATAGCCCGAACCGCGAATCGTGCGAATCAACGGACGCTCGCCGGGCGTGTCGACTTTCTTGCGTAAGCGGCCTACATGGACGTCGATCAGGTTGGTGCCGGGATCGAAACGGCAGCCCCACACGGCTTCGAAAATCATCGTGCGCGTGAGGACCTGGCCGGTGTGACGCATCATGAATTCGAGCACGCGGAATTCAGTGGGTTGCAGGTCGAGTTCGCGCTGCCGGTGCATGACTTTGCGGCGCACCAGATCCAGTTCCAGCGCGCCGCTGCGCAGCAGCGTCTCGGCTTTCGCGTGACGCGGGCGGCGTCGCAGCAACACTTCGACGCGCGCGAACATTTCCTCGGGTGAGAAGGGCTTGGTCAGATAATCGTCGCCGCCGGCACGCAGACCTTGAATGCGCTGATCGACGTCGGACATGGCGCTCATCACCAGCACGGGCGTTTCCATGCCGACGCCGCGCATGGTCGCGACGATCGTCAGGCCGTCGAGATCGGGCAGCATGCGGTCGAGCGTCACGACGTCGTAGTCGCCCGCCATCACCTTCGCCATGCCTTCGCGGCCGGTGCGCGCCACTTCGACGGAAAAGCCGCTGGCGGTGAGCGTGCGCACGATGTCGTGGGCGATCAGCTCGTCATCTTCTATGGTCAATATTTTGGGCATGATGCGCGAGCCCGGTTCAGGCGACCGCGCGCAAAGCGACCTGACGGTCCGGTGCGCGATACTGGCCGACCGCGAAGTCGATGAAGCTGCGCACGCGCATCGACAGATAGTTGCGGCCGGAGTAGAGAATCGACACCAGGCGAGGTCCGCCGTTGATCTCGAACTGTTCGAGCACGGGTACGAGCGCGCCGCGCGCGAGGTCGTCGGCGATGATCGGCAACGGCAGCAGCGCGATACCCATATGGTTCAGCGCGGCCACGCGCACCATCGCGCTGCTGGTCGCGGTGAGCGCGCTGCCGGTGTTGACGCGGTAAAGGCCGTCGGCGTCGGTGAACTCCCAGGTGCGCGACGAACCGTCGGACACGGTCAGCAGACCGTGCCGGTTCAACGCGGCCGGATCGCGCGGCGTGCCGTTGCGTGCGAGATAGGTGGGGGACGCTACCGTGATCTCGTCGACGCTGGTCAGCAGGCGGCTCACCAGTGTGGAGTTGGCGAGCCGGCGGTCGTCGGAGAAGCACACGTCGAAACCGCCTTCCACCAGATCGATGTGCGTGTCGAACGTCGTGACGTCGAAGTCCACTCGCGGATGCAGCGTGCGATACGAGGCCAGCAGTGCGCCGAGGCCCGCGCTGGCGAACGTCATGGGCGTCGCGATGCGCAGCGTGCCTTGCGGGTCGCGGGTGGTTTCCAGCAGCGTCGATTCCATCTCGTCGAGCTTTTCGATGATCGCGCGGCAACCGTCGAGGTACTCGCGGCCCACGTCGGTCAGCGACAGACTGCGCGTGGTGCGATTCAGAAGACGCATGTTCAGATGCGCCTCCAGTGTGCCGACGCTGCGCGTGACCGCGGCCGCGGACATGCCTAACTGTCTTGCCGCGAGATTGAAGCTGGCGAGATCGACTACTCGTGTGAAGACACGCATCGCTTGTAGCTGGTTCATAGTGGAACAGTAGAGAAGGGCGATGGGATGCATCATCGGCGATGGCGAGTAAAACCGGACAGCTAGGTGGATTAAGTCTTTTTTAATTTTATGAAATGTTCATGAACAACGCAGATTACGCGGGACGTTCGTGCCTGGATGAAAACATCTGCAAACCTAAGTAATGGGAAAATGCGGGCAAAAAAAGAGCGCGGACGGAGCCGCGCTTCGGAAATAAGACTTGAAAGAAAGTAGCCGCTGCCACGCGGCTGGGCACAGTATAGGTGGGATGGGTGGCGCGTTGCGCGCGCATTCTGAAACGCTGTTGTGCGCGCAGCGCAATATTCAGTTGAGCATGCCGTGTACTTCGAGCGAGGCTTCCAGATGTTGCGTGAGCGCGTGATGCAACTTGGCGAGACTGTCGGTCGGCAGCGCGAAGCCGGCCCAGCCGAGTCCTGAATGACGCATGAACACCACGGCGCCATCGTGCAGCGGATGCTTCTCGGTGTGCCAGCAGGGATCGACTTCGACCACATATTGATGTGTGCGCAACGGCTCTTTCGGCACCTCCGGGCGCATCATCGCGCGCAGTGCGCCGAGATGCTCGATCATGGCGTCCAGATCGGACGCGTCGAGCAGCACCGCGCGGCCTTCAATGTCGATGCGGATCGCCTGCTGTCCATACTCGTTGACTCTTTCGATGTTCATGGGGCGCGTCATGGCTCTGCTCCTTGCGGCTATCACGATGCACAAATTATGGCGCCTCGATTCTTAGACGATCCTTAAAGTGCACGATCAGGGAATGAAACTTTGTTTAAGAACGCCGCACGACCCGATCGCCGCCGCACGGTTCAATCGTCTGACGTTTTTTGTTGAGCCGCATGGATCGGAGGACGCTTAAGTCAGACGTAAACCCACTGGATGTTTCAATATCGAAACATTTTTTGTCGGTAAGAAATGGACTGAAAAATGCTTAAAGAACGGATTCGTATGATATCGGGGTCGGTATCAATGAAAGAGCAGATAAATTCCCGGTTTGCGAATAAAAATCCGATTGGATTGTCATTATTCGCGAAGTGTCGAGTTCAGGTTTGAAACACTTTTCGACGCATCGTGAATCACCTCGGACAGTGAATCAAACCCACGCTGGCTTGCGCGGGAGTGACGGCAGACCAGCCGGAACACGAGTCCACAAGCGGCTATGCAAGCAGACGAAAAAATCGCACCGAAACTCCGCCGCACCACCGCACCGCGACAGGCCGTCTACCCTATGAAACGCCAGATAATGTTTTTCTTCATACCTTGTGTTTCTCGATGCCGATTTGTTTTTCAAATTTACTATAGCGAAGCATTCCGCTAACATCACGCTTAATCCGTTAAGCGGCGTTATCGGCGGTTTCATTCTTAATAACGCATTTTGCTGAGGGGCGCTAACGGGGCATCGGGGTCCACAACGTAGGCTAGTTTGGGGAAAGATCATGCCGCAGATGCACCTGGATACCGCGAGGATCACCTGGCTCCATACGCCGACATTGAACGTGCGTAGTGCGGCGCGGCGAATCGGCGTGGTGCTGTTCAACGGCTTCTGGCTGCTCGGGCCGGGCACGGTGATCGAAATGTTCCAGACCGCCAATGAACTCGCGGGTTCGCGTGCCGGCGAGGAACCGCCTTACGAGGTGCAGTTTCTGTCGATGGACGGCGGCAGCGTCGCCAGTTCGTCGTCAGTGCGGATCTGGACCGACCGTATCGACACGCGTTACGGCAGCGGTTTCGACGTGCTGTATATCGCCGGTGGTCAGGGCGCGCAGACGGCCGCGCACGACGAGCGGCTGCTCAACTGGCTGCGTTCGGTGCAAACGCGCACCCGGACCATCGAAGCGATCGGCGAAGGACGGCTCGTGCTCGACGCCGCCGGCCCGACCGAGTCCACCGGGCCGCAACTCAATCGCTTCCCTGTAGGTGCATCGGCGGACAGCGCCTTCGGCGGCTCCAGTGACCGTAACGACTGCGCCCGCAGCGCGCTGATGTTCATCAAGCGCGACCTGGGCGCCGAACTGGCGCGCAGCGTCGCCGATCGGGTCATGCCTGGCATGGCGGCAACGTGGGTGCCGTTACCGGCGGAAGGCGGCACGCTCAGCGTGGCCGAGAAGATCCGCGCGGCGGCGCGCTGGATGGAAGCGAACTGCGATCGCCCGGTCTCGGTGGCGGATGCCGCGCAAGTGGCCGCCATGAGCGAGCGCAATTTCCTGCGGCGCTTCAAGCACGAAATGCAGCTCACGCCGTCGGACTATCTGTTGCAGGTGCGGCTACGGATTGCCTGCAATTTCCTGACCGAAACCGAATTGCCGGTCGACAAGATCGCGCGGCGCAGCGGTACCGGCAACGGCGATCGCCTTGCCAAAATATTCCGCAAACGGATGGCGTTGTCGCCGACCGAATATCGCGCGCGCAGCCGGGTGGCGTCCGAGGTCTAGCGTTCTCTCAACTCGCGCGAGCGAGGGCAGGCGTGCCCGAGGCGCGCCTCATGACCGGTGGTCGTGGTCGCAGCGGCGGCCGACATCGCGCCGGGCAGGCTTTTTACGAGTACAGCGGCAATGGGCAACAAGGTCATCGCGACGGCATTGCCGGAGGTGAGGCTCATCGAGCCCGAAGTGTTTTGCGACGAGTTCGGTTTCTGCTTCGAGAGCTTCAGCACAGACGAGTTTACCGACGACGTCGCGCCCGGTTTCACGTTTGTGCAGGACCGGCATTCGCGCGCGGTGCGCGGCGTGTTGCGCGGACTGCACTATCAGGTGCAGCGTCCGCAAGGCCGTCTGATGCGCGTGGCGGTCGGTGAAGTGTTCGACGTCGCCGTCGATGTACGGCTCAATTCGCCGAACTTCGGCAAATGGACCGGCGCGTATCTGAGCGCGGCGAATCATCGGCAGATGTGGGTGCCGCCGGGCTTCGCGCACGGCTTCGTGGTGCTCTCGCAGGCGGCGGAATGTCTGTGGAAGACCACGGAGTACTGGTTCCCCGAACTCGAGCGCTGCATTGTGTGGAACGATCCGGATATCGGCATCGATTGGCCGATCGATTTCGCGCCAACGCTCGGCACGAAAGACGCCGCGGGCCGGCGGCTTTATGAAGCGGAAAACATTGCCTGAACGGGCGCGTAGCCGCGATCGTGACTGCAACGTTACCGGCCTTCACCTTCAACGCGTGGCGACCACCGCCCCGACACTCGCGGTGACGACCAGCAGCGTGCCCGCGATCTGCAAGACCCCCATCGGCTGATGCAGCACGACGAAGCCGGCCACCGCGCCGATCGCCGGTTCGACGCTCATCAGGATGCCGAATGACGCGGCGGGCATGTGCCGCAACGCGACCATCTCCAGTGCGTACGGCAGCAACGGCACCAGCAGCGCGAGCCCCGCCGTGGCCGCTATCTGCGCGCCCGCAATGTGGCCGCCGCTTTGCGCCAGTCCGAACGGCGTGGCGATCAGCGCCGCGGCGAGCAGCGACACCGACAGTCCTTCGAGTCCCGCAAATAACGCACCGGCCTTCTTCATCAGCACGATGTAGCTGCCCCAGCCGAGCGCTGCGCCGAAGGCGAGCAGCACGCCAAGCGGTTCGCCGATCCAGCCGCCGCGATCGCGCGACAGCAGCACCACGCCGGCAATCGCCAGCAACGGCCACAGCAGCGCCCGCAGGCGGCGCACCGCGAACGTGGCGACGGCGAGTGGCCCGAGAAAGTCGATCGCGACGGCCAGCCCCAATGGAATGCGCTGCAGCGCCGAGAAGAAACACAAGGTCATGCCGGCCATGGCTGCGCCGAGCGCGCCGGCCGCGAGCCAGTGTGCGCGCGAGTAGCTCAGCAGGCGCGGGCGCACCAGCAAGGCCAGCACCAGGGCGGCCCAACTCAGTCGCAGCCACGTCGTGCTGAGCGATCCGTAGGCGGCCATGGTCGGCGCGGAGAGCGCGGCGCCGAACTGCACGCTCGCCATCGACAGCATGCACAGCAAGGCTGCCCACGGGGAGCCAGCGGGTTTTAGCGCGGGCTGCGCGGGGCTCAGCGCCGGTTGGAGGGTGGTGTCCTGCATGGTTGTGTGTGGCCGTCAATTTCGGTTTCGTGGCCGCTATCTTAGCGGCGTGGGCGGTATTAAGATAACTTGATATTGCTTATGTCCACTTCAGGAAAATTGATGACCCGTGATCTCGACAGCAGTCTGCTGCGCGCGTTCGTGACCGTGGCTGAAACCGGCGCGGTGGGCGTGGCGGCGGCGCGTCTCGCGCGCACTCAGGCCGCGGTCAGCATGCAGTTGAGGCGGCTGGAGGAGGAGCTTGGGCAGCGTTTGCTCGATCGTTCGCCGCGTGGCGTACAACTCACCGAGGCCGGGCATCTGCTGCTGCCGTACGCGCATACCATCCTCGGTGCGGGAGCCGATGCGCGGCGCGCGTTGAGCGCGGGGCAGGTCTCCGGCACCGTGCGCCTCGGCGTGCTTGAAGACATTGCGGTCGGCCGTCTGCCGCGCGCGTTGCGGCGCTTTTCGACCGCTTATCCGCAGGTGGCGCTGGAGATTGTCGTCGACAGTAGCGAGGCGTTGTCGAACCGTCTCGGCGAGGGTGGTCTCGACGTGGTGGTCGGCGATCCCGCGCTGATCGATGCGACGCCGCTGCTCACGTGGACCCAGCCGCTTTTCTGGGTCGGCGCGCGCGGGTTCAGCCGCGACGTGGACGCGTTGTTGCCGGTGGTGGCGTTCGGCGGCGCGTGTCTGTGGCAGCAACTCGTGCTGACCGCGTTGCGGCGCGCGGGCGTCGCGTGGCGCATTGTGTGCACGAGCATCAGTTTGCCCGCGGTGCAATCGGCGGTGGAGGCGGGGCTGGGCGTGTCGGTGCTGCTCGACGGCAATATCCGCCCGGAGTCGATGCGCGTGCTCGGTCAGGCCGACGGTTTGCCCGATGCGCCCACCGCGGACTTTGGGCTCTTCATGCGACAAGTGCCGGGCACCCATGCGGCCGCGATTCAAACCTTGCACACGTTTCTGTGCGAGGAATTGCATCTCAGTCTTCGTGAAGACGGGCAACCCACACCCGTCACGTCCTCAGTGAGTTTTTACGACATTTTTTCTTGAGACGCTGCTACCCCAAATCTACACTTCGAGCATCCTGACAGCCTGAGGTGCTCACCGTGAAGCAACGTGCAACGCAGCAGCAATCCGTTCGCATCGACTACGTGTATCACGGCGTCGGCCGTGTCGAATTGCGCCGCTTCGATCCGGCGCGCGATTCGTTCGTCGCGTTGACGGCGTTGCTGCATCGAGCCTTCGCACCGCTAGGCGAGGCCGGTCTCAATTGCACCTGTGTGGATCAAACGGTCGACACCACCCGCTCGCGCGCCACGCGCGGCGATTGCTACGTCGCGGTGTGCGAGGGCCGCCTCGTCGGCACGATGACGCTCTATGCACCGGACCGCGAATCCTCATGCGAGCTGTACCGGCGCGACGATATCGCCAGCTTGCGGCAGTTCGCCGTGGAACCGATGTGGCAGGCGCGCGGCATCGGCACCTTGCTGATTGCGTTCGCCGATCACTGGGCCGCGACGCGCGGTTATGCGGAGCTCGCGCTCGATACGCCGCAACCGGCCGCGCATCTGATCGCGTTCTATCGTGGGCAGGGGTTTCGTATCGTCGACTTCGTGCGCTTCGACGGCAAGCACTACGACAGCGCGATCCTGAGCAAGCCGCCGGTGGCGACACGCACGCTGGCTAACTGGTCGCATCGATTGAGTGTGCCGGCGCCGGTCGCGCGCGCGGCTTGAACGATGGTCTGAAAAGAATAAGCCCCGGTGCGCGCAGCAACTATTGCAATACCGTGTGGCAATTATTGCAATGAAGCCGCAACGAGCGCTGACGCGCGCACCGGGGCGGGGGCATCCGTAATGAAGTGACGGACGCCGATGGGGTGAGGGCGCTCAGCGCCGCATCACGCCCATCAGCAAGGTGACGAGGAAGATCACCACGAAGATGAAGAACAGCACCTTGGCAATTTCCGTGGCGCCAGCGGCTATGCCGCCGAAACCGAACACCGCGGCAATGATGGCGATGATGAAGAAGATAACAGCGTATCGAAGCATGGGGCCTCCCACCGATGGATTGCTGGATTGAACTTGAAAACGGCCACGCGTTGTGGGCACGACGTGCTTTGACGGGGTGTGTGCCGGCGAGCGGAATAGAGCAATAGGTGTGCCCAGACAGGACGAACCAAGGGGTGGCCCGGATCGGCCGCACGGTTTTGTGCTGTTACCATCGCGCATCGTCGATTTCCGCGCTCCTTCGCCATGCAATCCAATCCGCTCAGCGAGATCTCCCTGATCCGCAAGCTGAAGCTCAATCAGCTCATGATCTTCGAACGTGTGCTGGAAACGCGTTCTGTCGTGCGCGCGGCCAATGAAATGCGCCTGACGCAGCCGGCCGTCACCAAGGTCATCCACGAGCTCGAGTCCTGTTTCGACGGCGCGCTGTTCGCCCGCTCGAATCGCGGCGTGGTGCCCACCGACCTCGGGCTGCTGCTCGGGCGGCGCGTCAAATCGCTGATGGCGGAACTGCGCTATATGACCGACGAGCTGAACGATTTCCGCCTCGGCACCAGCGGTCATGTGATCGTCGGTACGCTGATTTCGGCGTCGGCGCGGCTCTTGCCCACCGCGATCGCGATGCTGAAGGCGCGCACGCCGAACGTGCTGGTGACGGTGCGTGAGGGCACCACCGCGCATCTGTTCCCGGCATTGGCCACCGGTGACCTCGATATTGTGGTCGGCCGCCTGCCCGAGCGTGAATTGCCGATTGCCAGCGCGTTTCCGCTGACGCACGAGGCGCTGTTCGACGAATCCCTGTGCGTGGTGGTCGGCAAGGGCTATGGCCCGGCGCCGGCGGGCGTCACGCATCTGGCGGAGCTGGTCGGCTCGCCGTGGATCCTGCCCACGCCCGATTCGCCCGCGCGGCTTTCGGCGGAACATCTGTTTCGGGCGGCGGGCTTGCCGTTGCCGACCGATATCGTCGAGTCGCTGTCGCTGCTGACGAATATCGGTCTGCTGCTCGACACGCCACGTATCGCGCTGATGCCGCGCGTTGCGGCGCAGCAGTTCGAAGACGCCGGTTTGCTGCGGATTCTCGATCTGCCGGAGAGCGGCGCGTTCGGCACGGTCGGCTTCTCGGTGCGCTCGCACAAGGAGCAGAGCGCCGCGTGTCAGGCCTTCGTGGAATGCTTGCGCGAGGCGGTCAGCGTGGCCGCGCCCGTGGCCGACGTGGTGGCTTGAACGGTCTGAGCAGGCCGTTTCTGGTATTCCCCTTTAGCATACCCACCACCCAATCTTTGATTACCGCCGCGCGAAGCCTCGACCTTAGACTCCTGCCCATACTTCAATCGAGCAGGAGACGTTGTGACCTTCACCCCGGCCGCCGCGCAGCGCGCTCAATCTTCAGGTGCGTTACTTCGCCATTACGTGAATGGCGAATTCGTCGCCACCGCCACCACTTTTCCTAACTTCAGTCCGGTCGACGGCCACGAACTCGCGCAGGTCTGCGAGGCCGACGCCGCCACGGTCGACGCCGCCGTGCGTGCCGCCGCCGCCGCGCAACGCGCCGGTTGGCGCAACACCACGCCGGCGCAGCGCGCCGACTGGCTGCACAAGATCGCCGACGGCATCGAAGCGCGGTTCGACGATTTCGTCGCCGCCGAAGTCGCCGACACCGGCCGTCCACTTGAGCAGGCCCGCAAGCTCGACATTGCGCGCGGCATCGCGAACTTCCGCACGTTTGCGGATCTGATCCGCACCGCCAACAGCGAGTTCTTCGAAACCCACGCGGCCGACGGCAGCGAACTGATCAACTACGTGACGCGCAAACCGCTCGGCGTGGTGGGCATTATTTCGCCGTGGAATCTGCCGTTGCTGCTGTTCACGTGGAAAGTCGCGCCGGCGTTGGCCATGGGCAATTGCGTCGTCGCCAAGCCTTCGGAGGAAACGCCGACTTCGGCCACGCTGCTGGCCGAAGTGATGCACGACATCGGTCTGCCGCGTGGCGTGTTCAATCTGATTCACGGTCACGGGCCAAATGCGGCCGGGGAATTCCTGACGCGTCATCCGGAGATCAGCGCGATCACGTTCACCGGCGAATCGCGCACCGGCAGCACGATCATGAAAACGGTTGCCGACGGCGTGAAGGAAATCTCGTTCGAACTCGGTGGTAAAAACGCCGCGGTGGTGTTCGCCGACGCGGACTTCGATGAAGCGGTGGCCGGCGTGCTGAAGTCGAGCTTCACGAATGCGGGCCAAGTGTGTTTGTGCAGCGAGCGCGTGTATGTGGAGCGACCGATTTTCGAGCGCTTCGTCGCGGCGCTGAAGGAAAAGACCGAAGCGCTGCGGATCGGTGCGCCCGACGATCCATCGACCACGATGGGCCCGCTGATTTCGCGCGGGCATCGCGAGAAGGTGCTGTCGTATTTCCGGCTGGCGGTCGAAGAGGGCGCCACCGTCGTAACGGGCGGCACCGTGCCGCAATTCGGCGACGCGCGTGATCAGGGCGCGTTCGTGATGCCGACCATCTGGACCGGCCTCGCGGATAACGCTCGCTGCGTGAAAGAAGAAATCTTCGGACCTGTGTGCCACGTTGCACCGTTCGATAGCGAAGACGAAGTGATCGGCCGCGTGAACGACAGCGCGTACGGTCTCGCCGCCAGCGTCTGGACCACGCACCTGGCTCGCGGCCATCGCGTCGCGCGGCAGATCGAAACCGGCATCGTGTGGGTCAACGCGTGGTTCGTGCGCGATCTGCGCACGCCGTTCGGCGGCACGAAGCTCTCGGGCATCGGACGCGAAGGGGGGCGTCATTCGCTCGATTTCTATTCGGAACTGACCAACGTTTGCGTGAGGATCGCATGAGCGCCATCGACCTGAACGCCGCACGACTGATTGCCGATGCACTGTGGCAAGCGCAGCGGAACGGCGCCCCCATCTCACCGCAGCGTGATGCGATCGCCGCGCTCGGCGGCGACGCGCTCGAAGCCGCGTACGCGGTGCAGCGTTTGAACACCGAGCGCAAGCTCGCAAGCGGCGGCCGACTGGTGGGTCGCAAAATCGGCCTGACGTCGAAAGCCGTGCAGACGCAGCTCGGCGTCGATCAACCGGACTTCGGCATGCTGTTCGACGATATGTCGATTGCCGACGGCGAAGAGATCGCCTTGTCGCGCACGCAGCAGCCGAAAGTGGAAGCGGAAATCGCTTTGGTGCTCGCTCGCGATCTGCCGCACGAACGTCACACGATCGCCGATCTGATCGGCGCGACGGCTTACGCGTTGCCCGCGATCGAGATCGTCGGCAGCCGGATTGCCAACTGGGATATCCGCCTGACCGATACGGTGGCCGACAACGCCTCCAGCGGCCTGTTCGTGCTCGGCAACCGCCCGGTCAAACTCGACGCGTTCGACGCGATCCAGTGCGGCATGGTGATGGAGCGGCGCGGCGATCAGGTGAGCGTCGGCGTCGGCGCGGCCTGCCTCGGCAATCCGCTGTACGCGGCCGTGTGGCTCGCCAATACGATGACGCGCGTCGGCGCGCCGCTGCGGGCCGGCGACATCGTGCTGACCGGCGCGCTCGGGCCGATGGTCGCCGTGAACGCCGGCGACGTTTTCACCGCCCATATCGAAGGACTCGGCTCCGTTAGCGCGAGCTTCGCTCATCACCCTGACTCCACGTCGTGACCGGGAACGCCATGCACGATCAACTTCAGCAGGACAAGCAGGCCGTCGCCATTATCGGCTCCGGCAACATCGGCACCGATCTGATGATCAAGGTGCTGCGAAACGCGAAGCACCTGAAAATGGGCGCGATGGTCGGTATCGATCCGGCTTCGGACGGCCTCGCGCGCGCCGAACGGCTCGGCGTGCCGACCACCGCGAACGGCATTGAAGGCCTCGTCGCCATGCCGAATTTCAGCGACATCCGCATCGCGTTCGATGCCACCTCGGCCGGCGCGCATCATCGCCACGCCGCTGTACTGCGCGAGCACGGCGTGACCGTGATCGATCTGACGCCGGCCGCGATCGGACCGTTCGTCGTGCCGGTGGTCAATCTGTTTGCGCATCTCGACGCACCGAACCTGAACATGGTCACCTGCGGCGGCCAGGCGACGATTCCAATCGTGCATGCAGTGTCGCGCGTTGCGCCGGTGCGGTATGCGGAAATTGTTGCGTCGATTGCGAGCCGTTCGGCCGGGCCCGGAACGCGCGCCAATATCGACGAGTTCACCGAGACCACCTCGAAAGCGATCGAAACGGTGGGCGGCGCGACGCGCGGCAAGGCCATCATCGTGATGAATCCGGCCGAGCCGCCGCTGATGATGCGCGACACCGTCTACTGCCTGACCGAAGAAGAAGCGGACACCGACGAAATAGAAAGCTCGATTCACGCGATGGTCGCCGCGGTGGCGAGCTACGTGCCCGGCTACCGGCTGAAGCAGGCCGTACAGTTCGACCGCTATACCGCGGCGAATCCGCTGGCGCTGCATGCGAACGAGCGCCGCGCGGGCCTGAAAGTGAGCGTGTTCCTCGAAGTGGAGGGCGCCGCGCATTACCTGCCTTCGTATGCGGGGAATCTGGACATCATGACCTCGGCGGCGCTGGCCGCGGCCGAGCAGATCGCGGCCAGCCGCGTGGCGGCGTGACGTGACGGCGAAGACACGAGGACAAACGCAATGACCGATAGCAACAAGATTTACGTTTCGGATGTGACGCTGCGCGACGGCATGCACGCGATCCGCCATCAGTATTCGTTGGAACATGCCGCGGCAATCGCGGGCGCGCTCGACGAAGCGGGCGTCGACAGTATCGAGGTCGCGCATGGCGACGGCCTGTCCGGTTCCAGCTTTAACTACGGCTTCGGCGCGCATACCGATCTCGAATGGATCGAAGCCGTCGCGGCAACCGTGAAGCGCGCGAAAGTCGCCACGCTGCTGTTGCCCGGCATCGGCACCGTCCACGATTTGCGTGCGGCGTATGACGCTGGCGCGCGTGTCGTGCGGATCGCCACGCACTGTACCGAAGCCGATATTTCGAAGCAGCATATCGAGTACGCGCGGTCGCTCGGCATGGACACCGTCGGTTTTCTGATGATGTCGCATATGACCTCGCCGGATGCGCTGGCGAAGCAGGCGAAGCTGATGGAAAGCTACGGCGCGCAGTGCGTGTATGTGGTCGATTCGGGCGGCGCGCTGAATATGCGCGACGTCGGCGAGCGTTTCGATGCATTCAAGGCCGTGCTCGATCCGGCCACGCAAACCGGCATGCACGCGCATCACAATCTGTCGCTGGGCGTGGCGAATTCGATCGTCGCGCTTGAACATGGTTGCGACCGCATCGATGCGTCGCTCACCGGTATGGGCGCCGGCGCCGGCAACGCGCCGCTCGAAGTGTTTATCGCGGCGGTGGATCGTATGAAGCTGAACCACGGCTGCGACGTGAAGAAGCTGATCGACGCCGCGGAAGATATCGTGCGTCCGTTGCAGGAGCGGCCGGTGCGCGTGGACCGGGAAACGCTCGCGCTCGGTTATGCCGGGGTGTACTCGAGCTTTCTGCGTCACACGGAAGCGGCGGCGGCGAAGTACGGCCTGTCCGCTTTCGAGATCATGGTCGAACTCGGCAAGCGCAGGATGGTCGGCGGCCAGGAGGACATGATCGTCGACGTCGCGCTCGATATGCTCAAGGCGCGCGAGCTGGCGAAGGAGGCCGCATGATCTCGCTGGACGCGATGGCCGAGCGCATCGACAACGCCGCGCGCCACGCGGACCCGATCGCGCAACTCACCACGGCCACGCCGTTTTCGCTCGACGAGGCGTACGGCATTCAACGCGCCTCCATTGAACGGCGCATTCACCGCGGCGAAAGCATGGTCGGCGTGAAGCTCGGCTTTACGAGCCGCGCGAAAATGATCCAGATGGGCGTGGATAGCCTGATCTGGGGCTGGCTCACCGACGCCATGCTCGACGAAGACGGCGGCCGTGTCGCGCTCGACCGTTTCATTCATCCGCGTGTCGAGCCGGAAGTCTGCTTTTTGACGAGCCGCGAAATCGATCGACCGCTGACCTTGCTCGAAGCGTCGCGTTACCTCGAAGCCGTGGCCCCGGCCATGGAGATCATCGATTCGCGCTACCGCGACTTCAAGTTTTCGCTCGAAGACGTGGTGGCGGACAACTGCTCGTCCGCAGGCCTGGTGATTGGCCCGTGGACCCGCAGCTTCGACGGTTTGCGCAATGCGGGCGTGACGATGCGTGTCGACGGCCGTGTCGTGCAGGCCGGCTCCACGGCCGCGATTCTCGGCGATCCGTTGCGCTCGGTCGTGCAGGCCTCGCGTCTGATTTCGCAAAGCGGGCTCGTGCTGCCCGCCGGTTCGCTGATCATGGCGGGCGCGGCGACCGCCGCTCATCCGTTGCCGGTCGCCGCGCATGTGCATTGCGTCGTCAATGGCCTCGGCAGTACCGAATTCACTACCTATCGACTCTCTCAATGACCGAACCGACCATTCAAGGGCGCGTGGTGCCCGGCAAAGCGAAACCGCGTGGCCGTTTCCCGCATGTGACGCGGGCCGGCGACTTCCTGTTCGTCTCCGGCACCAGCTCGCGCCGGCCGGACAATACGATTGCGGGCGCCAGCGCCGACGAGCTCGGCACCGTGCAACTCGACATTCGCGAGCAAACGCGCGTGGTGATCGAGAACATTCGCGATATTCTTCAGAGCGAAGGCGCGGATCTGTCGAACCTCGTCGAGATCTCGTCGTTTCTCGTCAACATGAACGACTTCGGTGGCTACAACGCCGTGTATGGCGAGTACTTCGACGAAACCGGCCCGACCCGCACCACGGTCGCCGTGCATCAATTGCCTCATCCGCATCTGCTGATCGAGATGAAGGCGGTGGCGTACGCACCGAAACGCTAGACACGCGCGCTAAAACCAAACCAAGAGACAGCCATGCTCACGTACGGCAAACCGTTCAATTTCCCGCGCTGGATCGACGATCACGCGCATTTGCTGAAGCCGCCGGTCGGCAACCAGCAGGTGTGGCAGGACAGTGATTTCATCGTCACGGTGGTGGGTGGACCGAATCACCGCACCGATTATCACGACGATCCGCTCGAGGAATTCTTCTATCAGATGCGCGGCAACGCGTACCTGTATCTGTGGATCGATGGTAAGCGAGAACGCGTCGACCTGAACGAAGGGGATGTGTTTCTGCTGCCGCCGCATGTGCGTCATTCGCCGCAGCGGCCGGAGGCGGGCAGCGTCTGCCTCGTGATCGAGCGGCAGCGCCCGCAAGGCGTGGTGGATGGCTTCGAATGGTATTGCGACGACTGCGGGCAGCTCGTTTATCGCGTCGAGGTGCAGCTCAAGAGCATCGTCAACGATCTGCCGCCGCTGTTCAATGCGTTCTATGCGTCGGAAGAGAAACGCCGCTGCGCGCATTGCGGCCATGTGCATCCCGGCAAGGCCGTCTGACTCAAACGATACCCGACAGAATCACGATGACACTTCGAATCGACATGCATTCCCACTTCTTTCCGCCGATCACGCGGGAAGAGGCCGCGCGCCTCGACGCGGACCACGCGCCGTGGCTGAAGATCGACGCGGATGGCGAACGCGGCATGATCATGACCGGCGACAAGAGCTTTCGCCCGGTGTATCGCGCGCTGTGGGACCCGGCGCTGCGCATCGCGGAGATGGACGCGCTCGGCGTGGATATTCAACTGATGTGCGCGACGCCCGTGATGTTCGGCTATCGCTACGATGCCGGCGCCGCGCACGCGTGGGCCGCGCGCATGAACGACCAGGCGCTCGAACTCTGCGCGTACGCACCGCAACGTTTGATGGCGCTCGCCCAAGTGCCCTTGCAGGATATCGATCTGGCGTGCCGCGAGGCGACCCGCGCGCATCGCGCCGGCCACCGCGGCGTGCAGATCGGCAATCACCTCGGCCCGCGCGATCTCGACGACGAACACCTCGTCACCTTCCTCACGCATTGCGCGAACGACGGCATTCCGGTGCTGGTGCATCCATGGGACATGATGACCGACGGCCGCATGAAAAAGTGGATGTTGCCGTGGCTCGTGGCGATGCCGGCCGAAACGCAATTAAGCATGGTGTCGCTAATTTTGTCGGGGGCATTCGAGCGGATTCCGAAGTCGCTCAAGCTGTGCTTCGCGCACGGCGGCGGCAGCTTCGCGTTCCTGCTCGGCCGCGTGCAGAACGCGTGGGAACAGCGCGACATTGTGCGCGAGGATTGCCCGAATCCGCCGGTGTCGTATCTCGATCGCTTTCACGTGGATAGTGCGGTGTTCGACCAGGGCGCGTTGCGACTGCTGGTGGACACGATGGGCGAGGATCACGTGCTGCTCGGTTCCGACTATCCGTTTCCGCTCGGCGAGCAGAAGATCGGCGATCTCGTCGCGCATCACCCGCAGTTGAGCGACACGGCCAAAGCGAAGATTCTCGGCGCCAATGCGCAGCGCTTCTTCGATTTGCCGGTGGACGTCGCGCACACCGTTTAAACCGACTCCGGCAACGCAGCCCGCATTGCGTTTCGTCAGTCCAGTCATTGCAATAAGACATCACAGGAAACAAGCCAGATGATCACCCGGGAACACTGCGCCGCGCTCGATGCGGCCGATACCTTGGCCCACTGCCGCGCGCGCTTCGATCTGCCCGCCGACACGATTTACCTCGACGGCAATTCGCTCGGCGCGATGCCCTCCAATGTGCCCGCACGGATCGAGCAGGCGTTGAAACAGGAATGGGCGCATGGCCTGATCCGTTCGTGGAACGACGCCGACTGGTATCCGGCACCGCAGCGTACCGGCAACAAGATCGCGAAGCTGATCGGCGCGGGGCAGGACGAAGTGATCGTCGCCGATTCGACTTCCGTGAATCTGTTCAAGGTGCTGGTAGCGGCTACGCGCATGCGACCCGGCCGCAACGTGATTCTGGCCGAGCGCACCAATTTTCCGACCGACGTGTATATCGCGTCGAGCGTCGCGGAGATGACCGGTTGCGAATTGCGCTGCGTCGATCCCGATGAGATCGTCGCGACGATCGATGACAGCGTGGCGATCGTCTCGCTCACGCAGGTCAACTACAAGACCGGCAAGCGCTACGACATGGAAGCGGTGACGCGTCAGGCGCATGAGGCCGGCGCGCTGATCGTGTGGGACCTGTGCCATTCGGCGGGCGCGATGCCGGTCGGTCTGAACCGTTGCGACGTCGATTTCGCGGTGGGTTGCGGCTACAAGTATCTGAACGGCGGCCCCGGCGCGCCGGCATTCGTGTTCGTCGCGTCGCGCCATATCGAAGCGATGCGTCAGCCGCTGACCGGTTGGCACGGCCATTCGAAGCCGTTTGAATTCACGCACGACTACGCGCCGCATCCGGGCATTGACCGCATGCTGACGGGGACCGCGCCGCAACTCGGCGTGATTGCGCTGGAGAGCGCGCTCGAAGCATTCGACGGCGTCGATCTCGATGTGTTGCGAGACAAGAGCGTGGCGCTCGGCAATCTGTTTATCGAACTGACCGATCAGGAATTGAAGGGGTTGGGTTGCACGCTGGCGTCGCCGCGCGATGCGGAGCAGCGCGGCAGCCAGGTGTCGCTCGGACATGCCGAAGGGTACGCGATCATGCAGGCGCTGATTGCACGCAACGTGATCGGCGACTTCCGCGCGCCGGATATTTTGCGCTTCGGTTTTGCGCCGCTGTATGTGCGCTATGTGGACATCTGGGACACCATCGCGCAGCTCAAGGACATCATCTCGTCCGATGCATGGAACACCGACGAGTTCAAGGCGCGTAAGTCGGTGACCTGAGCGCGATTGCGCAATGAGCAGGCAAGCGCCGCGATGCGAGACGTAAAGAGTCGGACAAGAGCGTAAGAGAGTAAGACGACAGCGCGGCACCGGCGGCGTGCGTGCGACGCACGCGGCCGCATCCAGGAGGAGACACAAAGATGACGCAAGAGCAGCGAGGCTTCGACACGATTGTCGAACGCGAAAAGGGACTGCACCGTGGACTGTCGACGGGGCAATTGTCGATGATCGCGATTGGTGGTGCGATCGGCACGGGGCTGTTTCTGGGCAGTGGATTTGCGATCGGGTTTGCCGGGCCGAGCGTGCTGGTGAGTTATGCGATCGGCGCGCTGATCGCGTTGCTGTTGATGGGATGTCTGGCGGAGATGACGGTCGCGCATCCTACTTCGGGGTCGTTCGGGGCTTATGCGGAGCACTATATTGCACCGTGGGCCGGGTTTCTGGTGCGGTATGCGTACTGGTCGTCGATTGTTTTTGCGGTCGGCACCGAAGTGACGGCGATTGCCGTTTATATGAAGTACTGGTTTCCTGCTGTGCCTGGATGGTATTGGATTGTGGGATTTTCCGCTGCGCTGATCGGGATCAACTCGGTGAGCGTGAAGGTCTTCGGCGCGGTCGAGTATGTTTTCTCGATGCTGAAGATCGTGGCGATTGTCGGCTTTATTCTGCTTGGTGCTTATGTGGTGTTTGGGGCGCCGGCTCAGTCTTCTATTGGGTTTGCCAATTACACGTCCCATGGCGGGTTCTTTCCGAAAGGTGTGTGGGGGATGTGGGTCGCGGTGATTGTTTCGATCTTCAGCTACTTGAGCATCGAGATGATTGCTGTTGCGGCGGGGGAGGCCAGGGATCCGCAGAAGGCTATTACCCGGGCGTTTCGTGCGACGATGTTCCGGTTGGTGTTTTTCTATCTGCTGACGCTGGCTTTGATGCTGGCTATCGTTCCTTGGAATGCGGCTGGGACCGATGAGAGCCCGTTCGTGCGGGTGATGGCCGCTACGCATGTGCCGGGGGCCGCTGGAGTCATTAATTTTGTGATTCTTGTGGCGGCGTTGTCGGCGATGAATAGTCAGCTGTATATCACTACACGGATGATGTTTAGTCTTTCTCGGGCGGGGTATGCGCCGAGGCGGTTGGGGGCGCTGAGTTCTAATGGGGTGCCTGTGGCGGCGTTGTGGCTTTCTACCATTGGGATCGCTCTGGCTACTGTGCTGAATGTGGTCTATCCCGATGCTTCGTTTGTGCTGATGATGTCCGTCTCCATGTTCGGGGCGATGTTTACCTGGTTCATGATCTTTGTTACTCATCTGTTTTTTCGGCGCAGACATGCGCGGGCGTCGCTCTCGTTCAAGATGTGGGGGTTTCCTTTTACTTCCCTTCTCGGGGCTGGGCTCATGCTGAGTGCGCTTGCTACTACCTGGTTTACTCGGGAGTTTCGGTTGACGCTTGTGATTGGGGTGCCGTTTGTTGTTGGGCTGCTTGTTGTTTATTTTGTTTGGTATCGGAAGAGAGTTGGGCGGCCTGCCGGGGTTGAGGTGGCTTGAGGTTAGGGTTGGGTTTTTGGTTTATTGGCCTTTCCTTGCTTTGTTAGTGGTCTATTATCCGTGCTCTCGCACATTCCGCGCTCGTGACAAAGGCGTCAATCTTCCGGCGGCGCTGCGCGCGCCGCCGGGGTCGGTCTTACGTCGCGGTTTTGGGGTTGGTCCTTCGCCGCTTTTGCACTTCACGGTGTCGGGACGTCGGGTCCTCTTACGGACTTGTTCTTCCCCATGTTTTGGCCGAACCTATCGCGTCGTTTACCTTGCCTGTAAAAGCCGCGACTCCGGAAGACTGTGGTGTGAACCACTCCGGTTCGCCCTTCACGTTGCTTACCTTTCCGGCGTAGCCTATTACCGGTAGCCCCGTTCTGTTGGATAACATTTGAGCGTTTGAAAATGGTCCGCCCGTGGCGCCGTAGCAAGATTGCAACTCAACGCGTTTGGTGTCGATGGGGACGTCCTTCGCCCAACTCTTTGCCGCCGTGTAACCACTGGCACAATCGTTTGACTCCAGACGCTTTTCGGCCATGAAGGGCGCGCCGTGAACCGAGATCTTGTGTATAAACATGCTCTCTTCCTTGTGAGTGACGTTCTTACTCCCGTACCGGAAAGCACTTCCGGTAGATCGGGTTCGAACGTTTCGCAGAATAGCGATGCCGTCATCCATTGGGTGTTCAAGGAGTAATACGAAGACCAATGTGGCGATAACTGCGAAAGTACTCCGTGAATTCTTGCGCTCTGTCACGCGTCGTTCATTCAACTGTTGCCTGTTGCCGTTTGTTCTGGTGTCGCTCGCTAGCGTTGCTAGCCGAATCGATAACCGGAGCCGCGCACTGTCCGGATCATTTGTTGCGCGCCGAGCTCGCCGACCTTTTTGCGCAGGCGGGCGACGTGGACGTCGATCAGATTCGTGTCGGGATCGAAATGGCGGTCCCATACGGCTTCGAAGATCATGCTGCGTGTCAGTACCTGGCCCGCGTGCCGCATCATGAATTCGAGTAGGCGGAACTCGGTCGGTTGCAGACAGAGTTTGTCCTGCTGGAACATTAGCGTTCGCTTGACCAGGTCGAGCCGAAGTGAGTCGACGCGCAACATCGGCTGCGCTTCCTTTTTAAGCGATGGCCGTGTTCGTAGCAGCACTTCGATGCGGGCGAGCATTTCGTCGAACGAGAACGGCATGGACATATAGTCATCCGCGCCGGCCCGCAGGCCTTCGATGCGTTCATGCACATCGGCCACCGAACTCACCATCAAAATCGGCGATTGCGCGCCAATGCCGCGCAGCGTCGCCAGAACGCTCAGCCCGTCGAGGTCCGGCGGCGTTCGGCTGAGGATCACGGCGTCGTAGTCCGTGCTCATCAAGCGCCTGATGCCTTTGCGGCCGCTGTCCGTCACGTCGACGGAGATGCCGCCCGCATTGAGCGTGCGGGCGATTTTCTGCGCGACACATTGGTCGTCTTCAATGATCAAGATGTTCCACATGTCATGACCGGCATCGATTTAGCACTATCTGGGCACAGAATCCATCCCTACGCACGCCAGCACGTGTTCATCGACCGCTCAGAGCCGCAGGATGGGGTACAGATGGTTAAACACATCCTCCCGCCGTTTTATTCCACCCCGCAATCGAAACCCAAGCCCACCTGCCGGCAAATGTTCGAAGCAGATAAAAATAATCATTCGACGAGCGCAGGAACGAAGCGATGCAGAACCCAGCACGACTGACGATCGGCTCAACGCCGAGAACGCCGAGAACGCCGAGAACGCCGACGAGCGCGAGACGGAACGCGAGACGGAACGCGAGACGGAACGCGAGAGGGTACGAATGACCGCGGGGGCGCGCGCAGCGCCGCCGGAAGAATGACGCCTTTGTCACTAGCGCGGAATGTGCGAGAACACGGATTCCAGATGAGCCACTACCGTAGTTGCGCGGGGGACCCGCTTAATGGTTAGCGGTGTGAGCCGCTTTCTTTTGCCTACTTTGCTTTGCGGCAAGCCGGCGGCAGGCAAAGAAAAGTAGGTGCCCCCCGCACAGGGGGATCGCTAATAGACCACCGTGAAATCAAGGAAAGGCCAACACCCAAAGAGCACAGAAAAACACCGTCAACAGGCAAACGTCCAAACTACTTAACCCCAAGAATCCACCGAGCAAACCTCTCAGCATCAGCATGAGAAATAGCATTAGCTGGCATACTCGCCCCGGTATTCCACTTCCCAGAACTCCCTTCAAGCATACTTTTCTCAAGCTTGGCAACCGCATCAGGATCCCCGCGATAGCGCTCGGAGATAGCTCGAAAGGGCGGCCCGACTTTAGTGGTATCGATGGCATGACAAGCCCGGCAGGTCTGTTCGCTGGCCGAGGTCGAGTGCGCGACATTCGCAGCATCCCCGGCCGTAGCCGTAGCACCAAAGGCACCAGCACTCCCCCCAACCACACCCACAAGAACCAGAACAACCCCAATCCATTTCACAATCACACTCCAGACAGACGAAACGAAAAAGCCCCACCGAACGAAGTCGCCGGCGGGGCAAAAGCAAAGCGCTCAATCCAACAGCATGGAACAACAAAAAACCAAACTGCTCACCGCGGCGGCCACGGCTTAGCCGGCGCGCCAATCACAGGCTTGCCCAACAACGGCGTCGACAACGCATACGCGCCATTCTCAGTAAAGGCCCAAATGATATTGCGGTCGTACTCGGTATAAATCGCCAGCACACCTTTCCCAAGCGTATAGCTAGGCAACTCACTCTCATCCGCCAACGCAGGCACAAAATACCCGGCAATAGTCGGCTTCTCCGGATTTCGCACATCGAAGATCTGCACACCGGCGTTATAGAACGAGTAAGGAATCACCCCTTGCCGCGACCCGCCAGGCTGCCCAATAGCGTTCGACCGCTTAGGCCCAAAGTTCCCCCCACGCTGGCAGAAGCTGGTAAAAGGCGCCCCCTCAGGCGGCGTAGGCTGCGGCAACTTCGCCGCTACCTTCAGATGTGAAGGATCGCGCGCATCGACGACAAAGATGTCCTTATACGGCTCATAGCAATCGCGATTCATCGGATAACCGCTCGTCAGCACGAACCCTGTGCGCTCGTACTGACTGACATCGGCATTGTCGTATTCGGTGCCCGCGAAACTCGGCGCCGTATTCACATTGCCCAGCACCTTCGGCTTAGCCGGATTCGACAGATCGAACGAATACAACCCGAGCCCACCCATCGCGCCAAAGCCAATCTTGCCGCCTTGCTCCAACGGCTTCGGCAAGAAGATTGGAATCCGCGACCCCATCCACGAAGTACGATTCCCCGCGCGCGGATTCTGCAGATAAGCCTGCTCATGGGCTTCATTACCGAGAATCTGCCCCGGCACCGAGATCTGCGAAACGAACTTCGGATCGGCCGGGTCCGACATGTCCCACACCTGATAGCCCGGCGAATACAGATAGTTCGGGTACTCGGTCAATCCATAGCTGTCATCCGGCGCGGCCGACAGAATCATGTACTTGCCGCCGTAGTACTCCGGCGCATCGAGCGAACCCGAACCCTGCTGCTGGCCGACCGGCGCATCGGGATGCTTGTAGTCGGTGGTACGCGTCGCGATCAGCTTCCATTGGCTCGGCAGCGGGCCGTCCATTTCGAAAACCTTGAAGCCCTTCAGCGAGTTGTAGTGACGCTGCGCTTCGACCTTGTCCGGCTGCTCGCTCTTGTCCGTCATCAGCCCATAGCGGCCAATTTCAAACGACGCCACCAGCACCGGCTTGCCGAGCTTCTTGCTCCACACAATGGTGGCGCCGCCCAGGTAGTTGTGTACGTTGTTCGGATCGAAATGCTCGGTCGGTCCTTTCGGGCCCCACGTGCCGCCTTCCGAAAACACCACCTTGCCGTTGGCGGGATCGGTTACGTCCATGATCCGCAGATAGTCGCGGTCGTGAATGTAGAGGTAACGGCGACCGTCGAAGTCAGCGATATTGTTCCAGGCGTGAAAGGGCGAATCGACGAGCGGATAGAAGGCCAACACCTTCACGTCCTTCGCGTAACTCTTCTTGTCCCACGTGGTCATTTCGCCGGGGAAGCGCTGCCCCTGGTGAACTTCGGGCGTCGCTTTCGGCCACACGAACTGACCGGTCGCCGGGTCCATGCCGTAGTCGACGCCCGGCTTGAGCGGCAGCGGCGGCCGATTCGGCGTCAGGCGCAACCACGCGGCAAGGTACGGGTCTTTGACCGCCGGCGTGCCGGGCGTCGCCGATGCCGCCGCAGCGGTTGCGGCCGCGTCCGATGCCGCGGCCACAGGTTGCGCCGCGTCGCCGCTCGCGTACGCGGCGGCTGACATGAACGCCAGCAGCGCGCCGGTTGCGAGAGTGGATTTCAGATGGCTTGTGCGAAGCATGGGCTTCCTCCTTTTTATATTAAAACGCGTGACGAATACCGAACTGGAAGCCGCTCGGATTCTGTCCCGCGTTCGGATAGACCTGGAACGTCACCGGATACGCGACCGGCACGTTGTTCTGGCTCTTCACGTGAGCGAAAGTGGCATACAGGTCGGTGCGTTTCGACAAACCGTACAGGTAGCCGATCACGCCGCCGGTCGCGCTGGAAATGCTTTTGTTGTTGTCGTCGTGACGATGCACCACGCTGACATACACGCGGCTGCGGCCGTCGATATTCCAGCGCGCGCCGACCTGCGCGTCCCAACCTTGCGAATTGAACGCGACGTACGGCGGATAAGCGTAATAGCCGTTGTACGTGTGATAGATCAGGGTCGGCTCGAAGCCACCGAACTTGTAGACGGCGGCAAAGTAGTTATCGCGCGACGAATGAATCTGCGACGACTTGAAGATGTCCCGCGTGTACTGCAACTCGCTCACCGCGCCGATGAAAATCGGCCCGTGGCGATAGTCGAGGCTGGTGCTCAGAAAACGCCCCGCGCGAGTGCTGTCGCCCACGCCGGTCGTGGCCATGATGCGGCCGGTGAAGCCGTAGAAGCTCGGCGTCTTGTACTGGATCGCGTTATCCACGCGATACGACGCGTAGAAGAACTCCATGTTGTTGACCATACTGAAATCGGCCGCCCAGCTCGGATCGGCGTAGCCCGCAATCCAGTACGACGGCGTGAACTGACGCCCCATGGTCACTTCACCCCAGTTGCCCTTGAGACCGACGAACGATTGACGGAACTGCGTCGACTGCACGCCGGTGTTCGCGGAGAACATCGGCTCGACGGTGAACACGGCCTTGTTGCCGCCGCCCAGATCCTCGACGCCGCTCAGGTTGAAACGCGAGTTGTTCAACCCGCCGCTCGACATGCGCGTGACGTTGCCGCCCGAGCCGGATGAGATCAGATGTTCGATGTTCAGGTCGACATAACCGGACAGCCAGACGCTCGACTGAGCATGTGCCCCGGCGCATGCAAGCATCATGGCGCCTGACACGAGAGTCTTCTTTTTCATTCCATCTCCAAACAGATCGTCGTTCTTTTCGTGTTGTTGAGAGTGCTGTCGTCGCGCGCGACAGCCGCGGTGCCTTCCTTTTCTGTCGTGTATACACAAACTGGAAAAAATTATACCCACGGCAAAATTTGGATTCCGAGCTTTATTTTTTTATACAAAACAGCGGTTTAGTTATAGCGGGTTGACCCGAATGGCATAGCGCGTCAAAACAGATGCCGGATTCCGGTCGCATAGGTCATTGCCGTGCCGTAGCCGGAAAGCCGGTCGTAGACGGTCAGCAGGTACAGATCGGTGCGTTTGGAGAGGAAGTAGTCGAGCCCCGCGGAGCCCGTGTTGCGCCCGCTGACGGCGTTTTTAGGCGCGCTGCGGCGCGTGTACGCCCATTCGGCGAGCGCGCTGAGTTGCGCGGTGAGCGGCACGAACAGGCCCGCTTCGAAGGTGTGCGCGCCGACGCCGGTTGAGTCGGTGCGCAGTCCTTGCAATGCGCCGTACAGTTTGAACAGCGAAAAATCGTACGCACCGCCGACGAGGTACGCGTTCTGTGTCGGCGATGCGACACCGGCCACCACACGCGTGCGTTGCACGGTCGCGACAGCGGTGAGCGAACCGCCGGCATAGGTGGTGGATAACGCGGCGTTGTAGACCCCGTTTGAGCCCGCGAAGCCGCCGGGCGCATACACGGCGGTGGTGGTCAGGCCGTTCAGATTCGGGCTGGTGTACTGAATGCCGTTGTTCCACACGGTATCGCCCGCGATGCTGCCGCCGTACGGCGCGGTGAAGGTCTGCATCACCAGCGGCGAAAACAGGATCGACGCCTGAAACGGATTGACCGCCTGTTCGGCGAGGTAGAGCAGGTTGGTGTGCCGCCCGAGCGTGACGCGGCCGAACGGCCCGGCGATGCCGACGTACGAGTTGCGGCCCCAGAACGGATCGGCGGACGTGCGGCCGACGCCGCCGTTGGTCGGCTGGAAGAAGCTTTCGAGCACGGCGATCGCGCGGTAGCCGGCGCCGAGTTCCTCGTTGACGCGGATGCCCCAGTACGGCGCCGTGAGCCCGGGGCTTTGTTCGGCGATCGCGGCGGGCGGGCCGTTGCTGCGTTTGGTGTCGGCGATATCGAGGCCGACGAGTCCGTACAGCGTGACAGACGTCTGCGCATGAACCACGCGGGACGCGAGTCCCCATGCAGTGACGCAACTGAGCGCGAGCGCGCCCAACGATCGAACGTTCATGGCGGATCCTCTGGTGCGGTTGGGAACAGCGGGAATTGCAGGAACAGCGGGAACAGCGGACGACGGAGAGGGCGGCGCGATACTGCGCCGCCCCGTTTCAGGCAGTGCGCACCGCGAATTCGATCGGTGCGTGGGCAAAGTGCTGCGACAGACTGGCGAGCAACGCGTCGCGCTGCGCGATCCATGAAGCGGGCGAACGCCCCGCAATATGCGGCGTAATCAGCACGCCGGGATGATCGAGCAGCGCGCGCGGCACCTCGGGTTCGCTGTCGATCACGTCGAGCCCCGCGCCCGCGAGCGCGCCGTCGGCGAGCGCGTCGATCAGCGCCTGCGTATCCAGCACTGAACCGCGCGACACGTTCACCACATAGCCGTGCGGCCCGAGCGCTCGCAGCACGTCACGATCGATCAGATGTTTCGTCGCCGGGCCGCCGTTGCAGGCGATCACCAGAAACTCGCTGTCCCGCGCGAGTTCGACGAGGTTGCCGTAGTAGCGGCCGGGCGCGTCGGCATGCGGCTGACGTCCGTGATAGCCGAGCGTGACGTCGAAGCCCTGCGCGCGCGCGGCGATCAACCGGCCGATCCGACCCATGCCGACGAGACCTAGGCGCGCGCCCGTTAGCGTCGGCCGCTCGGCGCGCGAGGTGCGCCAATGGCCGGCGCGCACCGCGTCGGTGAGCGGCGCGTAGCCGCGCGCGAGCGCGAGCAGCAGACCGATTGCATGATCGGCGACAGTCGCCGCATTCGCGCCCGGCGCATGCGTGACGACGATGCCGCGTCGCGTGGCGGCGGCGACATCGACATTCTCGTAGCCCGCGCCGAACGCGCCGACGATTTCGAGCGCGGGCAGCGCGGCCATCTGCGCGTCCGACAAACCGGTCGAGCCGTTGGTCACCACCGCGCGCACGTTCGCCAGTTCAACGCGCGACGACAACGCCTCGACGCTCAAACCATCCGGGTGGTAGTGCAGCGTGTAATCGCGCCGCAGCGCATCGAGCGTCGCGTCGGGCAGCGCGATCAGCGCCAGCACGTGCGTGCTGCTCATGCCCGCGCTCATTGCGGATCGGTGGACGATGCAACCGTCGGCGCCACTTCCTTCACCGCGCCTTTCCAGCCGTTTTCGGTGATGTCGAACACAGTGCCGTCAGGCATCCGGTACTTCACTTCGTAGAACACGTTCGGATCTTTTTCGTGGCGGCCCGTCAGATACGTGCCGCCGGCCGCGACCACGCGCGCCGCGGTGTCGTCGACGTTATCCACCCACATACCGAAGTGGATCACGCCGCGCACGTCCTTCAGGCCCGCATAGCCGGGCACGGTCTCGTCCTTGAAGTTGAGCAGCGCCACGTTCATGGTGCCGTCGGTCATATAGATGCCGCGCATCGCGTTGCCCGCGCGCCGCATGCCGAACGCCTGCTCGAAGAATTGCGCGGCGGCTTCGGGATCTTCCACCGAGAGCGCGATATGACGGAGCTTGTCCATGAGATGTCCTTGGGTTGTCCTGACGATGAATCGCCCGCAGGCGAAGGGAGGGTTGTCGTGACTGTGAATCAAGTGTGTCCGCAACTTCACCAGGTATACTACGGATAACAAATGTATACACAAAAACAAATTGATATACCAGAATGGTCTTCATACGCTGATCGGGGCTAGCTCCGCTTAGGCGGCTTTGCTTCAGCAGCCCGCTGAATCACCGCGATGTATGAAGGACCACCGATGCAGACCTCGCAGGAACCGTTAGGCAGTCTGTCCGCCACGCTCAGGCAGCGCTTCGCGCAGATCGGGCCGGTATGGGGGAGCGACATCAACGCGCACCGCGATCTGGTGATCTGCGCGTATTCGCCGTTGGTGGCCGCGGCGCGTGATGCGGGCGCATCGTTCGAGGCGGCGCGCGACGTTCCGTACGGCAGCCATGAACGGCAGCGGCTCGATGTGTTCGTTTCGGAAGAGACACGACGCAAGGGCAATGCCGATGTCGTGCTGTTCGTCCACGGCGGTGCTTTTCTGCGCGGCAGCAAGAGTTTCAACGGACTGATCTACGACAACGTCTCGCGCTGGTTCGCGCGGCAGGGCTGCGTGGCGCTCAATGTCGAGTACCGCCTCGCGCCGGAAGCGTCGTATCCCGCCGGCGCTGACGATGTCGCCGCCGCGTTGGCGTGGGCGCATGCGCATGTCGTCGAGTTCGGCGGCGATCCGCGCAGGATCTATTTAGTCGGCCATTCGGCGGGCGGCTCACATGTCGCCAGCTATCTGTGCGATCCGCTGTTTGCAGGGCTGCGTGACGGGGAAAACGCGTCGGCTGTGGCGGGCGCGGTACTAATTAGCGCGCGGCTCGCGGCCGATGTTTTCGCGGATAACCCGAATGCCGCCGGCGTGCGCGCCTATTTCGGCGCGGACGAATCACGCTACGCCGCGCGCTCGCCGCTGACCTACGCCGAACACTTCGATACACCGCTCATGGTGGTGGTCGCCGAATACGAGAACCCTTATCTGGATGCCTACGGCGCGGCTTTTTTCGAGCGCGTGCTGCTGGCGCGTCAACGCGCCGGTGACGCGCGAGCGAAACGCGCGCCGCGTTTCATGCAGATGTTGCGGCACAACCATACGTCGGTGGTCGCGCATTTCGATTCGGGCGAGACGTTGCTGGGGGACGCGATGCTTGATTTTTTCGGTGGGTAGGTGGGGCGCGGAGTCGATCGACGACATCCGTTGGCGCAATCGCCCCACGTAGTCGACCGCGCAATCGACGGTCGCAAACGACCGTCACAACCGCACGACCGCTACTGTCCGCACTGCAAACAAGGAGGCCCGCATGTCCCGCACTACGTCCCCGAAACACCCATTCGCGACACCGCGCGTATTCGCGCCGGTCATCACGCCGTTCACCGCGGACTCCACCGTCGACGCGCCGCGCTTCGTCGCGTTCTGTCGCTGGCTGGTCGGGCAGGGCGCGGGACTCGCGCTGTTCGGCACCAACAGCGAAGCCAACTCGCTGAGTCTCGCCGAGCGGCACGCGTTGCTGGACGACGTGATCGACGCCGGCATCGACCCCGCGCAGATGTTGCCGGGCACCGGCGCGTGCGCGCTGCCCGATGCGATCGCGTTGACGCGTCACGTGAACGATGCCGGATGCGCGGGCGCGTTGATGCTGCCGCCGTTCTTCTACCAGGGCGTCAGCGACGACGGCCTGTTCGCGTACTACGCCGACGTGATCGAAGCGGTCGGCTCCGACAGCTTGCGCGTGCTGCTGTATCACATCCCGCAGTTCACCGGCGTGCCGATCACGCACACGCTGATCGAACGGCTGATCGCCGCGTATCCGCGCACGGTGGTGGGCATCAAGGACAGTTCGGGCGATTGGGCCAACACGGCGGCGATGCTGGAGAAGTTTCCCGGCTTCGCGGTGTTTCCCGCGTCCGAGGCGCTGCTCGGCAAGGCGCTGCCGCTCGGCGCGGCCGGCTGCATTTCGGCGACCGCGAATATTCAGCCGCATGCGATTGCGAGCCTGTTGAACGCGGCGACACCGGAAGAGAGAACGCAGTGGGAAGGCAAGGTAGCGACGGTGCGGCTGGCCGTGCAGGCGCAACCGATGATCCCCGCGCTGAAAAGCATCGTCGCGCATTTCGCGAACGACGCCGCGTGGAATCGCGTGCGCCCGCCGCTCACGCCGATGAACCCGGCGCAATCCGGCGCGCTATTGCAGCAGTTGCAGGCGTTGGAGTTCTCGATGCCGTCGATGGCAGCGCTCGCGGCGGTGGCCGCGTGAGCGTGCGGCAATCGAGCCCAACCTCAGGCGTTCTCGCGTTCCGCGCGTTGCCGTTTGAGGCGGCCCAGCACGACGATAGACAGCCGTGCGGTGTGGTCGCGCATGGCGTTGTACGCGCGTTCCGGTTCGGAGTTGAGGATCGCGGAGACGATCTCGCGATGCTCGTCGGTGGCCGACTCGAAGCGCGACGGCGAAGCCGGCTGCGCGGCGCGAAAGCCCGCCAGCCGCTGCCGCTGCACCGCCATGATCGACGCCAGCGACTTGCTTTGCGCGCCCTTGCAGATCAGTTCGTGGAAGTCGCGATTGAGTTCGAAGTACTCCGCTTCATCGCCGCGCGCGATCGCGGCGTTCATTTCGGTTTGCAGTTCTTCGAGCTGTTTCTTCTCGACGAGGCTCATGCGCTGCGCGCTCAGACGGCAACACAGCGCTTCGAGTTCGCACATTGCCTCGAGCATGTCGGCCAGTTCGTCGATGCTGAACTGCGCAACCACCACGCCTTTGCGCGGCGTCAGCTCGACCATGCCGCGCGCGGCCAGTTCGCGCAGCGCTTCGCGGATCGGTGTGCGCGACGCGTTGAAGCGTTCGGCGAGCGCCGCTTCTTCGAGTTTCTGGCCCGGTTCGAGCGTGCCGTCGATGATCTCGTCGCACAGCAAACGGTAAATCTTGGAGGAGAGCGTGGTCATCGTGATGGTCGTGGGTTGAGCGAAACCGTGGGCAGGTGGCCCTCATTATGCGCCAGCGACCCAACCGCCTCAATCGCCACCGCGCATATCCGGCCTGTGCAAGCCCATGCAGTGTACGCGCGAACGTGTTCACGCCCCGATAAGTGTATACGAGGATTTTAATAAGAATACATGAGTGACTGAATGTATACGAAATGTTCAGTGCACTGATGAGGTCCTCGGCAACTGACTGACTCCCTACAAACGCAAAAAAGCGAGGCAACACGTGACCTGGTTTGGTATCGCAACTTATGAATCGAATGGCCGCCGCGCCACTGGTCTGGCGGTCGGCGATGCGCTGTACGACGCGCAGGCCGCGTTGAAGCAAAGCGCGTCGAACGCGTCCGGTGCGGATATCGACGATGTCGGCAGCCTGATCGCCGGATGGGAAAACGATGGCGCGGCGATCGTCGAACGGTTCGGCAACGCGGCCCGCGCGATCGAAGCCGGCACGCTCGATCTCGCCCCGCTCACTGGCCATACGTTGTGCGTGCCGTACCAGCCGCGGCGGATTTTCGCGGCGGCGTCGAACTATTACGAGCACGCGCTGGAGATGGGCACGGAGTTGGCGCCGCGCGAGGAAAGCACGCCGTACATGTTCATGAAGGCCGAAACCAGCGTGGTGCCGACGCTCGCCAACGTGGTGATTCCGCCGCACGCGGAGCGGGTCGACTGGGAGGTCGAGTTGGCGGTGGTGATCGGCAGAACCGGCCGCCATATCGCGCAGCGGGACGCGTACGACTACATCGCCGGTTACACGATTCTGAACGACGTCAGCGCGCGCGACCTGAATCGGCGCACCGACTATCCGTTCAAACACGACTGGTTTCGCGGCAAGAGTTTCGATACCTTTGGTCCGCTCGGGCCGTGGTTCGTGCCGCGCGCGTGTATCGCGGAACCGCAGAATCTGCGCATGCGCCTCGCGGTGAACGGCGAGATGATGCAGGACGGCAATACGTCCGGGATGATTTTCAACATCGCCGAGCAGATCGAATATTTATCGACGATCCTCACGCTGCAACCCGGCGATCTGATCGCTACGGGCACGCCGACCGGCGTCGGCATGGGACGCGGCATTTATCTGAAGGCGGGCGACGTGATGGTCGCATCGATCGACGGCATCGGCTCGATTGAAAATCCGCTGGTGGCGGGCTAAGCGTCGTCACGCTTGCCGCGCTTCTTTTTTCACTCCACTCAGGGACGGGGACACGACATGTTGCAGCGGATAGGGCGCGCGTTTTTGCAGCGGATCATGCAGCGGGCCATGCGGCAGCCTGCGTGGCGTATTGCATCGAGCGCGGCAGCGTTCGCTGCCGTCGCGCTTTTCGCAAGCGCCCCGGCGCAGGCCGCCGACGCCGTGCGCGTCAATCTCGCGTGGCTGCCGCAGGGCAGCACCGGCGGCATTCTGCTCGCGCAATCGAAGGGCTACTACCGCGAGGCCGGGCTCGACGTCAGCGTGATGCGCGGCTACGGCGGCCAGCGCACCGTCAATGAAGTGGATGGCGGTCTGTTCGAATTCGGCTACGGCGATCCGGTGAGCGTGATGCTGAACCGCGCGCATGGCGGCCATGCGGTGATGGTCGGCGCGATTAACACGCGCTGGCCGGGGGCGATGTGCTATCTCGAACGGCCGGGCTTCAAGGTGAATTCGCCGAAGGATCTGGCGGGTCTGACGCTCGGCGGCGGCGGTGCGTCGCCGGTGCAGAACATCATGCCGGCGTGGCTCAAACAGAACGGCCTCGCACCCGACGCGATCAAGACCGTGCGCCTCGACCCGGCGGTCATCAACACGGCGCTGCTGCAAAAGCGAATCGACCTGTCGGAGTGTTGGGAGGGCGCGAGCCTGCCGGTTCAGGCAGCGCTCGCGAAGCGCGCCGGTCAGCAACTCGGCCGCGTGTTCTACCGGGATTTTGGTCTGGATATGATGGGTAACGGCCTCGTGACCACCGATACCTTCGTGGCCCAGCATCCCGACGTGGTCAAGCGTTTCGTCGCCGCGACTTATCGCGGCTATGCGCTGATGCGCGAGCATCCGCAGGAAGCAGCGGATGCGATCGCCGCGCAGTATCCGGTGCTCGACAAGACGATCCTGCTGCAACAGATCGTCGAGACCAACGGCCTGATTACCGACGATCCGACCGACCACAAGACCGGCTGGCTGCGTCCAGCGCGCATGGAGTCGACGGCGGCTTTCGTGTCGCGTGCGTTCGGTACCGGCGCGAAGGTGAAGGCGGCCGATCTTTATACGAACCGATTCGTCGAATGAACCCGATCGGGAGAGTGTGCCTCGTCGAAGTATGAGGCGCGCCCTCCAACCAGCCTGCGCGCGGCGTGGGCAAAGAGGAGACAGGCAATGAACAGTTTGCGTCCGAAGCGACTTGGACACATGGTGCTGATGGTGCGCGACATTCAGAAGTCCGCGCGGTTTTATACCGACGTGCTGGGCCTCAAAGTGTCCGACTGGATCGGTGATCAGATGGTGTTTCTGCGCGCCGGCAGCGATCATCACGATCTCGCGCTCGCCCAGCTACCGAAAGATTCCACCGACTTCGACGATCTGCCGCGTTACTCGCGACCGGGTCTGGAGCACTTCTCGTATCTGATCGACAGCTACGAGGAAATGGAGCGCTCGGTGAAGGTGCTGCAGGAGCATGGCGTGGAGATCGTGCGCGGCATCGGCCGGCATGGTCCGGGCAATAACCTGTTCCTCGTGTTCAAGGATCCGGACGGTAATAACGTCGAGGTGTACTGCGAGATGACGCAGATCGGTGAGCGCGACGCGCACGAACCGCAAGTGTGGGAGCGCACGATCGAGTCGTTCGATCAGTATCGCTTCGAGCGTTTCGTCGTACCGCCGCCGCCGCATCTGGTGGCGCAGAAGCAGGCGCAGGCGTCGGCGTCGGCGCAGGTGTCGGCGCAAACGGCAGCGCAAGAAGCGGCCTCGTCGGACCCCACCGGCGAGCCCTCCAGCGACCCCGCATCGCGCGATCCGTCCGCTCGTCCGTAATTCGACACCCTTCGGAACCCTCATGAAGCGATTGATCGAAACCGTCTCGTTCTGGGTCGTGATTGGCCTGATCTGGGAATTCGGCGTGCGCTGGACCGGCACGCGCGACTACGTGCTGCCGGCGCTCTCGCAAGTGTTCGCGGCCGGTTGGGAAATGCGCGGGCAGTTGCTGTCGGACACGCTCGCGACCGCCTGGGAGGTGCTCGCCGGTTTCGCGCTGGCGCTGGTCGGCGGTCTCGCGATCGGTCTGCTCGCCAGCATGTCGAGCATCGCGCGGCGCACTTTGTTTCCGCTTGTCACCGCGTTGCAAAGCATGCCGAAGATCGCGCTCGCGCCGTTGCTGATCGTCTGGTTCGGCTATGGCTTCGCGTCGAAGCTGGCGGCGGCCGTGCTGTTCGCGTTCTTCCCGATCGTGATCGCGACGATGGGCGGACTCGCCGGTGTGCCGCGCAATCTCGACGAGCATTTCCGCGCGCTCGGCGCGTCGCCGGCGAAGACCTTCTGGCACTTGCGCTTGCCGGCCGCGCTGCCGGCGTTGATCGACGGGTTGAAGATCGCGATGCCGCTGGCGGTGATCGGTGCGATCGTCGGCGAATTCATCGGCTCGGAGTCGGGGCTCGGCCACCTGATCGTATTCGCGACGTCGAATGCGCAGACGGCGTTGTCGTTCGCGGCGATCCTGATGGTGACCGGGCTGGCCATGCTGTTTTACTGGGCCGTCGAACTGGTGTCGCGCGGCGTGTGGTGGAGAGGAGTGACAGTCTGATGGCGATGGTCGACAAGTTGCGTATCGTGGAGCGCGCCCCGGCAAGCGGCACGTCGGTTCAACCGTTGCCGCGCGACGGCACGGCGCCCGCGCTGATCGCGGTGGAGCAGGTGGGCAAGCGCTTCGCCGCGCGCGGCGGCGCGCAGGCCTTCAGCGCGCTCGACGAAGTCTCGATGCAGATTCGCCAGGGCGAGTTCGTGTCGATCCTCGGCCCGAGCGGCTGCGGCAAGAGCACGTTACTGCGCATGGTGGCGGGCCTCGTGCCGTGCGACGCCGGCCGGATTCTGCTCGGCGACGAGCCGATCGGCAAACCGGTGCCGGATATCGGCGTGGTGTTTCAGACCAGCAATCTGCTGCCGTGGCTGACGGTCGGGGCCAATATCCGGCTCGGCGCGAAGCTGCGCGATCTGCCGCGCGCGCAGGTCGAAGCACGCTTGCCCGCGCTGCTGGAGACGCTGGGTCTAACGGCCTTCGCCGACCGCTATCCGCACGAGTTGTCGGGCGGCATGCGGCAGCGCGCCGCGATCGGCCAGATTCTGCTGCTGCAGCCGCGCGTGATGCTGATGGACGAACCGTTCGGCGCGTTGGATGCGCTGACTCGCGACCGCCTGAATGTCGAGCTGCTGAGAATCTGGCAGCAGAGCACGCTGACGGTGTTGCTGGTCACGCACAGCATCCACGAGGCGGTGTTTCTGTCGGACCGGGTATTGGTCATGTCGGAGCGGCCGGGGCGCGTGATCCATGACGTCAGGATCGATTTGCCGCGACCGCGCCAACCAGAGCAGGTCAAGAGCGATCCGCGCTATGGAGAATACGTCTCGCAGTTGTCCGGGCTGATGGGCGTGTTCTAGCTCGCGCGGCAAGATATCGACCTGCTGCTCGCATCCTCACGGCGCGATGGCGTTCGTGACTTCGGCGCTCCAGTAGGGCGGCAAGGCCTTATAAGGATTGGAGCCGCCCAGCGAGGTCACGTACACGCCGCCCGCGCCGTGCGTGCTCGCGTATTGCACGATGCCCGGCATTTGCGCGGCCGTCGCGCTATACACCATGTGGATGAAGCGGGTCTTCGGATACGCCGCCTGCCAGCTCAACGGCTCGTATTTCGCGTAAGCCTTGGCGGTGCTTTCGAAAACGACGAACGTGTCCGCCGTCGGCAAGCTCGCGTAAAGCTCCGGAATGTTGGTGCCCGGATTGGCGGTCACCGAGTAGGTCGCGTTCAGGCCTTTGATGTAGTTGTACAGCGACTGGTAGTACTGGATGTGAGCGATTTTGCTGTCGTTCGACATCTCGTCGATAAAGAAGCCGTCGACCTTGTAAAGCGCGACATACGCATTGATATCGGCCACGACCGCGGAGAGCGAGCGCTTGCCATACGACGTGTGCACATAGCCGACCACCTTGCCGCCCGCCGCGCGAACCTTGGCCGTCGCCGCCGCGTAGTTCGGGTCCGTGGTGGCGCCGGGGCCGTTGTCCGGATTCAGGATGGCGGTGGTCGATACCTGGTGAGCCGAGGTGACCATGCTGTTCCAGTCGGCCACGCTTTTTGTCGCGTTGAAGTAGGAAGGCACCACCAGAGCGAGCGCGGCGGTGGTGCCCGCGAATGCCGTGCCGTGCAGACAACCGGTTACCAGGCAGGCCATCAGCGTGGCCCGTTTCAGCGCTTTGCCGACGTGTGTCGTGCGGCGGTTCGTTTCGTTGGATTCCTGAACCGCAACGCCGAGCGTGCCCAACCCCTGGATTTTTTTCATCTCGCCTCCTGACCCGGTCTGGCGAAGACCGTTGTCGATTGGCCCGCCGCGGTTACGGCGGGCAACTGGCAAACTCCCCAAGGGAGTCCCTATAGTTTTGCGTCGCCGGATCACTCCGGGTTTGCCAACTGCGCTAACGGCAATGCCGCCGATTCCTTTAGGGGCTCGGCCGATAAATCATCGCGCATACGATGCCGCCGCTCCGATCGCGTCCGCGGACCCGCCGTCGGCCGTGGCGGAGCGGCTGAGACCAGGGTCTTCCCGATCCAGCGGCATTTTTTCTTCCGAGTTGGCGCGCGCGATGGATGAAATCGATTTTCGTCTGGTATTACGGTTTATTACTTGCCGGGGTCGGCATTGGGGAAAGTTCGCCTTTTGCAAATCGAGGCGAATTGGCTTTTTGCAAAAGGATGTAAAAAAATCGCGAAAGGTTATTTGAAAAAAGAACGGTGGTGCAGTTTTACCCAATTATTGATCAGATGATTTGAGCGTGTTCATGGTGACTCGGGTTTGAGTGCGGCGTATTCCCAACACATCAAGCCAGGCTTTACCAGACAGAGGATTTGCCACGCAATCGTTTGCCTTGAGATTCAAGCAGATGCATTGCGTTGTATTCAGCCGCGTGGATGTCAACAATGGCTGAAGCCAGCTTGAGACGACTCAAGTCATGTGCTATCTTCCACGGCCTTAACAAGAAACAAACACAGGCCGGTTTCGCATCCGGCGCAACGCCGGATTGGGTTGCGTAATTAATGCCAAACAGGCCGGCTCAAAAATCAGCAAGCGGAATTTTCTCCCTGTGGAGATATCGCCGCTCGTGTTCAGTCAGCAGAGAACGGGGAAAAGATTTTGGCTATGAAGAAGCGGACCGGGACACGGGCCGGCGGGAATTCTCGCAAGGTAGCTGAACGAACCGGCGAACGGTTTCTCCGGCGTACCTTGATTGCAGTGCTACTTGGCTCGAGCGCCGTTGCCCCGCTTGGCGTTCACCTCCAGGCCGCGCCTTTGTCGTCGGCATCGGCCGCCGCTGGCGTTGCCACGGCCCCGCCGAATCTCGCTTTCTTCTACGCGGCCAATCCGCCGGTCGGCGAACTGCAGGCATTCGATGCCGTCGTGGTCGACCCCGCCACCGGTTTCGAGCCGCTGGCTCATCCGCTGCGTCATACCACGTGGATCGCGCGCACTACGGCCGGCGAGCCCGGTGAGTCATCCGAAGCTTTTATCGCCCGTCAGGTCGAGCCGCTCTGGCGGCGTGGCTATCGTGGATTCCTGCTCGAGACGCCGGTCGCCATCGCCGCGGCCGCGCGCATTCGTGAGACGCATCCGGATGCACGGCTGGTCGCTGGTGGCGCCGATGTCACGCAGGCCGCGCTGCCGTATGCGAAATCGCTGTACGCGGTGGTCGGGGACTCGCTAGTCCGCGGACTGGACGATAGCGGCCGCCCGCTCGAGGTGCCTGAAGCGCAACGCGCGGATCGCCTGGCGAAGGCCCGCGCCTTCACCCAGCAGACCGGCGTGCCGGTCGTGTCGGTCGAGTACTGCGCGCGCAACGACCGTCAGTGCGCCCGCGAAACCGCGGCTCGCGTGGTCGCGGCCGGCATGGTTCCTTACGTGACCAGCCGGGGGCGCGACGTGGTCGGCATCGGCAGGATCGAAGTGATGCCGCGCAAGATTCTCGTGGTTCAGGACCGTGACACCAAAGAACCGCTCGACTTGAGCGCCGGTGTGCGCGACCTGGCCACGCCGCTCAATTACATGGGCTACGACGTCGAATACGCCGACTTCTCGTCGCGTCTGCCGGACACCATTTCGCCGGATCGTTATGCCGGCGTGGTCGCGTGGATCCAGCGCGGCGCGGCGCCCGATCCCGAAGCCTGGCAACGCTGGGTCGCCGCGCGTATGGCGGACCATGTGCCAATCGCGTTTCTCGGCCAGTTCGGTTTCGACGCTGCCGGTTCGGGCGGCGCGGCGCTCGATCTGCAAGACGTGAGCGGCACGCTGACCGCGCCGGTCTCGGTGGTCAAGAGCGATCCCATGGTCGGCTTCGAAATCAATCCGAAACCCGAGCCGCGCGATTTGCTGGGTGTGCGCGTCGGACCGCGCAGCCAGTCGCTGCTGCGCATCTCGGCCAATGGCGTGCTGGTCGACCAGATCGCGCTCACACCGTGGGGCGGTTACGCACTGAGCCCTTACACCGTGGCCTCGCTCGACAGCATCGAGCAGGAACGCTGGGCGATTCAGCCAATGGCGTTCATGAAAGCCGCGCTGCATCTGCAAGACCTTCCGTCGCCGAGCGTCACGACCGAGAACGGCCGCCGCCTGTTCATGTCGCATGTCGACGGCGACGGCTTTGCGTCGCGCGCCGAATTCCCCGGTCCCGATTATTCGGGCGAGGCGCTCTACCAGCAGATTTTCAGCCGCTATAAGGTGCCGATGACGCTGTCGGTCATTGAAGGCGAGGTTGGCGCGAAGGGATTGCATGCGGATATTTCGCCGCGCCTCGAAGAGATCGCCCGCAAGATGTTCGCGCTGCCGAACGTCGAGATCGGCACGCACACGTATTCGCATCCTTTCCAATGGGAACATGTCGACAACAAGACCGGCGCCCAGGTGGATGTTGGGGGCGGCGATGCGGCGTTTTCGCTGAATATTCCGGGGTATAAATTCAATATCGACCGTGAGATCACCGGTTCGATCGACTACATCAATTCGCGTCTTGCGCCGCCCGGCAAGAAGACCGTGGTGCTGCAATGGTCCGGCGATTGCCAGCCGCCCGCGTTCGTCGTGCGCAAGGTGTATGAGGCCGGCGTCTATAACTTCAACGGCGGCGACACCGTCATCACGAAGTCGGCCAACAGTTGGACCAATATCGCGCCGATCGGCGTCGACAAAGGGCCGGGCGCCTATCAGGTTTATGCGCCGAACCAGGATGAGAACGTCTACACGAACGACTGGCAAGGCCCGTTCTATGGCTTTACGCGCGTACTCGAAACCTACGCGATGACGGACCGTCCGCTGCGTTTCAAACCGATCGACGTCTACTACCACATGTACAGCGGCACGAAGGTAGCGTCGTTGCGCGCGCTCGACCAGATCTTCTCGACGGTGCTCAAGCAGCCCGTATTGCCGGTGTATGTGACCGAGTACATCCGCAAGGTGCTGGACTGGCGCACTTTTGCCGTGGCGAAAGAGGTGGGTTCGCAAGGCGGCTGGGTGGTGCGTGGCGACGGCTCGGTGCGCGAGCTGCATTGGCCGCAGACCGCCAGACCGTCGCTTGATGCGGCGCAGGGCGTGACCGGTTTCTCTAACGGTCCCGACGGCACCTATATCCATATCGACGACGGCAGTGCGCGCTTCGCGCTCGGCGGCGCGGCGAGCGTGCCGTATATCGCCGAAGCCAACGGTTTCGTGCGCAATTTCCGCCGCACGCCGCAGGGTATGCATTTTGAATTTGCCGGTCATTATCTGCCGTTCGTCAAGCTGGCGAACGCGCAGTCGTGCCGGATCAGCATCAACAACCAGCCGGTCGCGGCCCGTCGCGACGGTGATTTCCTGCGTTTCGACACGCCGGCCGACATCGGCCCGAAACTGAACTATCTGTCAGTCGAGGCCGCCTGTGGTTGATACCCGCCCCCGCATCGCGCCGACCTGGCTCGTCCTGCTGCTCGCGGGTGTCGTACTGGTGACGCTGTACCTCGTGCATCCGCGCGGTGGTTTGCGTAGCCGGATGACCTCGACCGACGCGCCGAGCGATCTGAGCATTGCTTATCTGGAAGCCTGGCTGCGCGTGCAGCCCGATAACGCCGAGATTCTGTCGGTGCTCGGCACGCAATACGTGCGGCTGGGCCGCAACGAAGACGCGCGCCGGATCGCCGTGCGCATGGCGGCCATGCCGTCCGAGGCGATGCGCCGCGCGGCGCAGTTGCTGCGTCTGACCGTCGATACGCGCGAGATTTTTGCGCTGCCCGTCAACGACCCGGAGCGTGACGCCGCGCTAGTGCGTCTGCGCGCGCAGCTCGCGAATGCGGCCGCGCTGTCGTGGTCGACCGACGACCTGCAGGTGCTGGCCGAGATGGCCGCATCGGTGAGTGCGCAACAACTCGCTGAGCAACTGTATGCGCGCCTTGCGGTCCAGGATCCGGCGCAGCAAACGCGCTGGAACCGCGAAGTGGTGCGGTTCGCGATGTACGGCGGCGATTATCGCGGCGCGGCCGACGGCTGGTTCCGTCTTCAGGCGAACGCGGCGACCTTCGACGCGCAGCGGCAATGCTTTATCGAAGGCATCCGGGCGCTGCAGTCGGGCAATCTGCTCGACGACGCGCTTGCCGCCGCCGAGCAGCACGGCGCGGCCTTTGCCCACGATCACGAGACGCTGATCGTCTTGCTGAATCTGGCGCGCGCGGCGCATCGGCCGGACCTGGTCGATCGTTACGCGAAGGCGCTGGCCGGCTATGCGCAGGCTCAGCCGGACAACGGCGGTGCGCTGCGGCTGGTCGCGTTCATCCGCGAGCGCGAGCAGCTGGATGGCTCGCAACAGCCGTACGCTTATATGGACGGTCCGCAAGCCGGTTCCGGCCGGGTGATGCGGATCGGCACGCACGGCCGTGACGCGCATGTTGTGCGAGTGGCCGCAGCGGTGAATGCTACGGGTGCTTCGTCTGTTGCTACGGCATCGGGCACGAGCGCGGCATCCTCTGCGCCGGTGGCCGCCGCGTCGAGCTCCGCCGCCGCATCGGGGACCGACGTCCAGGGCCTGCTGTATCAGTCGTTCCTCGAATCGAACGATTTGCCGAACGCGCAGCGCGTGGCGACCGAACAGATCCAGAAGAATCCGGGCTCGGCGATCTGGGCCAAACGTCTCGCTCAGGTCGCCGAATGGAATCATGCGTCGCCGCTCGCCTTGCAGATGTGGCTCGTCTACGCGCAGGTCACGCAGGATCCGGACGGCTGGAAAAACGTGATGCGCCTCGCGCCGATGCTCAACGACGACAACGCCTATCTGGCGGCGTTGATTCAGGCGTCGAATGCGGCTCCCGGCGATCTGAAGCTGCTCGATTCGGTGGTCGCGACCTACGAGCGTCTCGGTCGTCCTGACGACGCGCTGGCTTTCCTGCGCGGCCGTCAACACAATTCGCCGGCCGAAGCGATCGATTCCCGCCTGGGGCTGCTCGCCGAGCGCTCCGGTCACGACGACGAAGCGCTGACCTATTACCGCAAGCTGAATCAGCTCTATCCGGACAACACGCAATACGCGCTGCGCACGGCGAGCATGCTGTATCGCCACGGCGACTACAAAGGTGCGCTCAACGCACTCCTCGCGGCACGCAAGGGGGCGAAAGACAACGACGTGCTGTTCTGGCGCAATGCCGCGCAACTCGCGCGTCTTCTGCAACGCGACGACATGGCGAACGACGCGTACAAGCATCTGTTGGCAAGCAATCAGGCGACACCCGAAGACCTGAGCGCAATGACGTACTTCTATGACGCATATCCGATCGATGCGGCTCGCACGTCCGAACTGCAATTCCGTCGCGACCAGTCGCTGCTCGCGCTGCAGGGGGCGATTCACTATTACACCATCGCGGAGCAGTTCGATCGCGTCGCGCAGTTGCTGGCGAGCCTGTCGCCCGCGCAACTGAGCGCGGCCGAACGCGATCCGGCTTTCCTGCAGGCGCGGGCCGAATATTATCTCGAGGTCGACCGTCCGTACGACGCGCTACACGACCTGCAGGCCGCCGCGACGCTGCCCGGCGCCACGCTGGAGCTGCGCGCCGCATTGCTGTGGACGCTGGTCGACTACGGCAGCGGAGCGCAACTGCGCGACGCGGTGGCCGAGTGGCGCGACGCGCCCGCCCAGGCGCCCGCCTTGTGGGGGCCGCTGGCCGCCGCGCTGATGCGTTTGAACCGGCCGGAAGCGGCGCTCAAGTATCTGCGCCTGCAGTCGGCCTCCATGTCACGCGATCCGCTCTGGCAACTGACCTACGCGGAAGCGCAGGAGATGGCCGGCCGCGCCGATCGTGCGTGGTCGATCCGGCGCAATGTCTGGCGCCAGATGCAGCAGGAAGGGGTCGACATCCGCGCCAACAACGCGGCGGGTCAGGTCGCGTTGCGCACACGGACGTCGCAGGGCGGGGACGTGCGCGAACAGTTGCTCGGCCGCCGCGTGACGCTCGCCTCGATCTTCGAAAACGGCGATGTGTCGAAGGCGTTCCTGACCGATCTGCTCGCCTCCGACGCCGGTCGCAACGACCACACCGAGGTGCGCCGCACGCTGCTCGGCGATACGCCGGGCCTGCCGCCCGCGCAACTCAAGCCGGCGAAAGCGACCGCGGCGGCGACGGCGGCGCCGGATCAGGCGCGTCTGACTTCGTCGGTGGCGCGCGATGTGGCGCTGGCCTGGGCGATGTCTCAAGAAGCGAATCCGCTGGCGAAGCGCTGGCTGGCTCGCCAGTACGCGTCCGTGCTGCTGCAGCCTTCGGAGCAACTGATCGCGATCGCGCTAGCCGAGAACGACAAGCCCGCCATGGAGCGTCTGCTGGATCAACAAGGCTCGCACTTGCCGCTCTACAACCGGATCGACGCGTCGATCGAGGTCGACCGTCCAGGCGCGGCCGAAGATCTCTCGTTTCAGGGACTCGAAGGCGCTCCTGACGATTCGGAAATGCATAGCCGCTTGCAGCAGACCGCGCTGAGCTGGCCGCAATCGCTCGATGCCACGGTCACGAGCTATGTCGAGCATCCGCTCGACTACATCGAACAAACGCTCGCGGGCAGCATCAAGGTGGCCGATCTGTACATGGTCGGCGTGACGGGTGTGCAGCGCTTCCAGCATTCGACCGATGCCTCGCAGCTCACCGAGGTCCCGGCAATCGATCGCTCGGTGGAGTTTTTCGCCCGCCGGCAAACCTACGACACGGCCTTCCAGGTGAGCGCGGGCCGTCGCGAGGCACTCGACAGCTTCTACACCGTCGCGGTGGGCGCGGAGTGGGGCAGAAACTCGCCGCTGTCGTTCGAGCTCAAGGCCGGCCGTAACCAGACGGCGCTGGAATCGCAGGCGCTGCAGATCGGCGGCATGAAGGACAACGTGATCGGCACGGTCACCTATCACGCGACGCAGCACCTGTATGCGACCGGCACCGTCGAAGCCGACCGTTTCTATAGTCAGGCGCGTCACTACCTCGGCAGCGGTGTGCTGTCGACGGGCGAGATCGGCTATCGGATTCGCACCAACTACCCCGACTACACGATACGGCTGATCGGCGCGCACGGCGACTACAGCGCCAGCGGCGCGGCCGACGGCCTGATTTCGCGGCTGATTCCGGTGGCCGCCGGTCCCGCCACCGCGGCGTCGTTCGTCCCCCAGACGTACTCGCAATACGGGCTTTTCTTCGGTTTCGGCAACGATCTGATCGATCAGTACACGCGCGCGTGGCGGCCGTTTCTCGACGTCGGCATGCTGCACGACACGCTCCAGGGCTGGGGGCCGGAAGTCAGCCTTGGGCTCGCTGGCACCGTGTTCGGCGGCGACCATGCGGCAGTCTTTTTCTCACATCAGCGCGTGTCGCGTCTCGGCACGCCGGTGACCCAGATCGGCGCGCGTTATAGCTGGTTTTACTGAATCCCGGTTTCGAATCCATCCAAGGAGAATTCTTCATGTACGGCATCAAACAATTGGCTCGAACCAGCGCCTGGTGTGTCGCGGCAACCACGCTGGCCCTGCTCGTGAGCGCTTGCGGCACGGTCCGTCAGACCTCGGGTCCGACGCTTTCGCGCGGCGACAAAGTGGCGGTGGTGTCGATCGCCAACTACACTGAAACGCCGGACGCCGGTCACAGCGCCGAGTCGATCGCGGCCAACACGCTGCGCGCCGGCGGCATTGCGGACGTGCGTATTGCGCCGGCCGATGCCAGCCGCAACGCGATGTTCGACACGACGCAACGCGGCGACGGCGACAAGGCGCTCGACTGGGCGCGCTCGCAGAATGCCCGTTACGTGCTCTCGGGCGCCGTCGAAGAATGGCGTTACAAGACCGGCGTGGACGGCGAGCCGGTGGTCGGCGTGACGTTCGAACTGATCGACGTGTCGAACGGCGCCGTGGTGTGGAGCGCGACGGGTACGCGCACCGGCTGGAGCCGCTCGGGTCTGTCGAGCGTGGCGAGCTCGCTGATCGCCAAGGTGCTGTCGCCGTTGCAGGCGCGTCAGTAAGCTTATCCCCGGGTGGCCGGCTGGCGCGTGAAGCGCGGACCGCGCACCGGAACCCGATACGACAAGTGAAAAGGAAATGGCCGTGAATACCGCAGCCGTGGAAAACAACCCGGGCGCCTCGAAGCCGCGCCATGCGCATCCGTTCGGCAATCTCGGACGTGTGCGCCGCTTTCTGGCGCCCGCGGTGGCGCGGCCGTTCGCGATCGTGGAAACCATCGCGCTCGTGGTGGCCGTGCTGGCCGTGTCGCACTGGTTTCATCCCGAGGACCCGTTGCTGCTGCACGCCGGCTACCCGTGGGTGTGGCTGGTGTCGCTGCTGGTGGCGTTGCGCTACGGCAGCCTGCTCGGCCTGCTGTCCGGCGCGATCATGCTTGGCGCATGGTCCTTCTTCTATCCGCACGGCAACGCGTTTCCCGCGATGTTTTTTGCGGGCGGCCTGATCCAGACCATTCTCGCCGGGCATTTCGGCGACACATGGGGCACCCGCGCCGAGCGGGCGTCGTCGCTGAACGATTATCTGAACGACCGGCTCGTCGCGCTGACCAACAGTCACTATCTGATGCGCCTCTCGCACGAGCGGCTCGAGAAAGACCTGTTGTCCCGGCCGACCACGCTGCGCGATTCGATCACCGAATTGCGCCGGCTTTCAGTGGCGACGGACACGGCGCTGGCCGTGCCGGCCGCCGCTGCGCCGGGCGACGCGCTGACCGGCGCGAGCGGCTTGCTCGAATTCGTCGCGCAGGCCTGCCAGATCGAAGTGGCGGCCTTGTACCCGGTGCGCGACGGCAAGCTCGGCACTCAGGCGATCGCGCAGATCGGCGACGCGTTCGAACTCGAAGCGAACGACGAACTCGTGACGCACGCGCTCACCACGCTGAGCGTCGCGCATCTGAAGAACGAAGACACCATGGTGCCGGTCAGCCAGTATCTGGTCTGCGCGCCGCTGGTATCGGCCGACGGCGAATTGCGCGCGCTGCTGATCGTCAAGCGCATGCCGTTCCTGTCGCTCAATTTCGACAACCTGCAACTGCTGCTGGTGCTGCTGGGTTACTACGCCGACGGCGTCGAGCATTCGGCGTTCGTGCAGCGCATTCTCGACAGCGTGCCGAACTGCCCGTACGAATTCGCGCTCGACCTGAGCCGCCTCACGCGTCTGCAGCAGAAGGCGGGCGTGGCGTCGTCGCTGGTGGCGCTGGCGTTCCCGCGCGACGAAGAGGGCGATTCGCTGTTCGAACACGTGATGCGTCGCCGTCGTTCGCTCGACGTGATGTGGCCGGTGCAGACCGCGAAGCAATCGGTGCTGGTGAACCTGATGCCGGCGACCGACACGACCGGGATCGAAGGCTATCTGGCGCGGATCGAAGCCAGCCTGACGGCCCAGTTCAACTCGGATCTGGAACATTCGCGCGTGGGCGTTCATACGCTGCACCTCGAGGGCGACGAGCCGGGCGCGGCGTTGCTGCGTCTTCTCAAACGAAGCGGCCTCGATGTCTAAGCCCCTGTCTCTCATCGTGAGCGTGCTGGTCGCGCTGGTGGCGGCGGTCCTCCAGTATCTGGCGGTCGCGAGCTTGCTGGCGCCGGCTGGCACGGTCGACCCGCTGCTGCGCTTTCTCGCGCTGCAGGCCGTGGCCGGGCTGGCCGAGGCGATCGCCTTGCGCCGCTGGCTGCCGCTGAACTATCGCGAACCGCGCGCGATGTCGCTGCTGTTCCTGTGGGCGTCGTGCACCTTCGTGCCGCTGTTCGGCGGCATCGTGGTGCTGATCAGTTGCATCTGGGCCGCGCTGTTTCCCGGCCGCAAGGAAAGCGATCAGCTCACCGACGTGCCGCGTCCGGAATTCGTCACCTATCTGGTGTCGCGGGTGTCGCACGGCGGCGGCGCGCGCCTGCAGGCACGTCTTGCGAATACCCAGGTGTCGGCTACCGATCGCTTGTCGGCACTCGTAGCAATCCAGAGCATGCCGACTCGCACCACGGGCACCTTGCTGCGCGAACTGCTCGCCGATCCGCTGGAAGACATTCGTTTGATTGCGTACGGCACGCTGGATCACGCCGAGAACGAAATCATGCAGAAGATCTTCCGCACCGGCAAAGCGCTCGAAGCCACCCATAGCGACGCCGAGCGCCACGCGCTCAACCGTCTGCTGGCCGAACTCTATTTCGAACTCGTGTACCAGAACCTGGTGCAGGGCGCGGTCTACCGTCACACGCTGCAACAGGCCGACCGCTACGCACAGGCGGCGCTCGAAACCGATCAAAGCGACGCGGCGCTGTGGCTGATTCGCGGCCGTCTCGCGCTGGCGAACGGTCTGCCGGATGCCGCCCACGAACATATTGCGCGGGCGCTGGATCTGGGCTTCCCGCGCGAACGGCTGGTGCCGTGGCTGGCGGAGGCGGATTTCCTGCGCGGCAACTATGCCAGCGTGTCGCAACTGCTCGGCTCGCTGGGTAACGCGGCCGCGTTGCCCACACTCAAACCGGTGGTGAAGTACTGGTCATGATCAAAGAACTTCCTGTACGTCGCGCCGCCGACGCCGATGTTTGCCTGCTGCTCGAAGGCACGTTCCCGTTCGTGCGTGGCGGGGTGTCGAGCTGGGTCAATGAAATGATCCGCTCCTATCCGACGACCCGTTTCGCGATCGTGTTCATCGGCAGCCGCCTGGAGGACTATTCGGGCGTTGCGTACGCGTTGCCGGATAACGTCGTGCATATCGAAACGCACTTCCTGTACGAGTCGGAGCGGGCCGATCTGCCACGGCCGCGCGCGGTCGCCGGCGACGCCGCGGCCTTCGCGCGTTCGCAGGAATTGCACGATGCGTTGCGCGACACGCGCAGCGGCGTGGACGCCGGCGCGCTGATGGCCAGCATGATTCCGATGCTGGGCGAGAACGGCGCGTTGAACGAAGCGGAGTTTCTGTCGAGCCGCGCGGCGTGGGACACGATCGTCGATCAGTATCAGAAGTACTGCACCGATCCGTCGTTCACCGATTATTTCTGGACCGTGCGGATCATGCACAAGCCGTTGTGGCAACTCGCCCGCGTCGCCGAAAAGCTGTTGCCGGCGCGGGTGTACCACACGGTGTCGACCGGTTACGGCGGCTTTCTCGGCGCGCTGATGCATTACCGCACCGGCCGGCCGCTGCTGATCTCGGAACACGGCATCTATACGAAAGAACGCAAGATCGATCTGCTGCAAAGCCAGTGGATTCGCGACAACCGCGGCGTGTTCGAGCGCGATATCTCGCGAGTCAGCTATTTCCGCGAGCTGTGGGTGCGCTTCTTCGAGGCAATCGGCAAGCTCGCCTATGACGCTGCCGACGACATCGTCGCGTTGTACGAGACGAACCGCCAGCGCCAGATTACCGACGGCGCGCGTGCCGAGCGCACGCAATGTATTCCGAACGGCATCGACGTCGACGGTCTCGCGCCGCTGGTGGCGCTGCGCAAACCGCGCGCGCACCGCGTGGTGGCGCTGATCGGCCGGGTAGTGCCGATCAAGGACATCAAGACCTTCATTCGCTCGATCTTTATCGCGTCGCGCAGTCTGCCCGATCTGGAAGGCTGGATCATCGGGCCGGAAGAGGAAGATCCCGCCTATGCGCTCGAATGCCGTGCGCTGGTGGAAAGTCTCGGGCTCGGCCGGAATGTGAAATTCCTCGGCTTCCAGCGTATCGACGAGATGCTGCCGCAGGTCGACGTGATCGCGCTGACCTCGATCAGCGAGGCGCTGCCGCTGGTGGTGCTGGAGGGCTTCGCCGCCGGCGTGCCCGCCATCACGACCGACGTGGGCTCGTGCCGGCAACTGATCGAAGGCGTCGACGCAGCAGACCGCGCGCTCGGTTCGGCCGGCATGGTGGTGCAGCTCGCGGACCCGGCGGCGTTCGCTCAGGCGGTGCTGTCGCTGCTCGCCGACGACGCGCGCTGGCTGACCGCGCAGCAGGCGGGCCTTGCTCGCGTGCGCCGCTACTACACGAAGACGCAGATGATCGACCGCTATCGGGTTCTGTATGAGCGCCTGGCCGCGCTGCCGGATCGCAAGGCGAACGCCGCGGGCGGCGACGCCGCGCGCTGCCCGGTGAACCATGGCACTCAATCGAACGGAGCGGGCGCGCGTGCGCAGACCGCGACGTCCGTTCAATCGCAGGAGACACGCTAATGGCGGGGATTGGCTTCGAATTGCGCAAGATCATGCGCCGCGACACGCTGATGGGCGTGGCGCGCGCTTATGCTTACGCGGGCTTGATCAGCTCAGGGCCGCTGATTCTGTCGATCTTCGGCATTCTGATTATCGGTTTGATCAGTCTCACGTCGGTGATACCGACGTTCGCGATCGTGCAGTTCCAGGTGTCGGTCACCTATCTGATCGCGTTGAGCCTGGTCCTGACCGGGCCGTTGCAATTGTCGTTCACGCGCTTCATTTCGGACCGACTGTTCGAGAAGCGCGACGATCTGGTGCTGTCGAACTATAACGGCGTGGTGCTGGTGTCGTCGCTGCTGGCGGCCGTGGTCGCCGTGATCGCGACGCTGGTCGGGTTTCGCAGCGAGCCGCTGATCTACCGTCTGTTGATGATCACGGGCTTCGTGGTGGTCAGCAATATCTGGATCGCCGTCATCTTCCTGTCGAGCGTGAAGCAGTACCGGCAGATTCTGATGGTGTTCTTCGTCGGCTATGCGTGCGTGGTGTGTCTCGCGCTCGCGTTGAACGGCTATGGACTCGTCGGTCTGCTCGGCGGTTTTGTCGCGGGGCATATCGTTTTGCTGGCCGGTCTGTCGGGGCTGATCTATCGCAACTACCGCTCCGAGCGGTTCATTTCGTTCGAAGTGTTCGAGCGGCGTTTCGCCTATCCGAGTCTGGCGCTGGTCGGGCTGCTGTTCAATATCGGCGTGTGGCTCGACAAGTTCATGTTCTGGTATACGCCGGGCACGGGCACCCGCGTGGTCGGGCAGCTGCATGCGTCGGTGATTTACGACATTCCTATTTTCATCGCATATGTGTGCGTGATGCCGGGCATGGCGACCTTCCTCGTGCGGATCGAAGCGGATTTCGTCGAGTATTACGACGCGTTTTACAACGCGGTGCGCAGCGGCGCCACGCTGCGTCATATCAACGAAATGCGCGACATGATGGTCGGCAGCGTGCGCGCCGGCCTGTACGAGATCATCAAGGTGCAGGCCATCGTGCTGTTGCTGATCATCGCCTTCGGCGAGCGCGTGCTGGCTTCGCTCGGCATTTCGCCGCTGTATATGCCGCTGCTCGTCGTGGACGTCGTCTCGGCGAGTCTGCAGGTGCTGCTGTTGGGGCTGCTCAACGTGTTCTTCTATCTGGACGGACGGCGTATGGTGCTGCGACTCACCGCGGCGTTCGTGTTGCTGAACGGACTGTTCACCGGCATCACGCTCAGGCTCGGTCCGGACTACTACGGCTATGGTTTCGCGCTCGCGTTGCTGGTCGTGGTGGTGGCGTCCGTGAAAGTGCTCGATAGAAAATTCATGTCATTGGAATACGAAACGTATATGTTGCGGGGTTGAAGGAGCGGCGCTGCCGTTTTCGATTCAAGATCGTGGCTGGGCGGCCGTTCATACGGTAAGAGCCAGACGCGTTGTGTGAATCGAAGCGGCGTGACTGCGCCTTGCCCTCGTATCGTTCGACTCCGGATTCCACTATGTTTCAGCTTTTCCTCGGCCCAGTGCGCCGGGCCGCGCGCGCGTGTCTTGCCATCGAGCTTCGTCGCGCGGGTTGTCGCAGGTTGCGTTGGCGCGGCGCGGTGGTTGTCGTTGCGGCGGGTTTGCTGGCCGCATGCGGCGGCGGTGGCGGCGGTTCGGGCGGCGGTACGTCGGGCGCCGCGACCGCGGGGTCGGCGACGCCTTCCGGCGGCAGCACCGTTACGCCGCCGCCCCCTGCGTCGATCACCACACCGGCCACGCCCGCGCCCGTGATAGCGGCGGCGCGTGCGCTGCCGGTCGCACCGGTTTGGGCCGTGTATTACGGCGATGCCAGCGGGCTCACCCTCAGCCAGGTGGCGTCGACCTTCAAGCTGATCGTGATCGACGCGGATCCCGGCACCGGCACGCCCGCGTTCTCCGCCACGCAGATCGCGGCATTGAAGGCGAACGGCGCGAAAGTGTTGAGCTATCTGAATCTCGGCGCCTGCGAAAAATCGCGCACCTACTGGAGCACGGTGCCGTCCGGTTTCGTGTCGTGCGGCGCGAATACCGCCGCGCAACTCGGCAAATATTCGGGCTTCCCGGAGTACTGGATGAATCCCGCTAACGCCGACTATCAGAACCTGATCGTGAACTACGTCGCGCCGCGTCTCGCGGCCACCGGCGTGGACGGCTTCATGCTCGACAACTTCGAGATCGTTGGACACGGGACCAATACGTCGGCCGGTCCGTGCGACGCCACCTGCGCGCAAGGCGGGCTCGATCTCGTCAAGCAACTGCGCGACCGTTTCCCGAATCTGGCGTTGGTGCCCAATGCCGCACCGGTGCAGACCATCGGTGGCAGCAGCGGCGGCGTGGCATTTCCGTGGTTGATCGACGGTGTGCTCACGGAGCAGGTCTATTTGCCGTCGGTGAGCACGTCGCTCGTGCAGCAGTTGCAGTCCTGGCAAAGCACGGAGAAAAACCTCGGGCGCAGCGGCTTTTTCGTCGGTTCGCTCGACTACGCGTCGTCGTGCACGGCGACGTCGAGCGCGCAAACTGCGTGGACGGCGGCGCGTCAGGCGGGCTTCAGTCCGTCGATTTCGACCGAGTCGCTGGATAGTATTTGCTGGTGGTCGTTTCTGACTTCCGGCAGCTAAGGCGGCGAGGCGCGCACGGCACGCGTAAGGCGAGCGGATTCGCTCGAACAACATCTAAGAGGGACGGGGTTTGGCTCAACACGATGACGACCGGCGCTTTTCATTGCGCCACTTACTAGGCCTTGTTAGCCGCTTCGCGCGCATGGCCGCGTTCGGCGCGCTGGCGTCGGTGGCGCATGCGCAGGACGCGGTGAGCACGCCGGCGGGGCCTTCGATTGCGCTGTTCTATGGCGCGAATCCGCCGATCGATGAACTGGCGCGCTTCGATGTGGTCGTGGTGGAACCCGATGCGCGGTTCGATCCGCGTGCTCATCCGAAAACGCATCCCGCGTGGTTCGCTTACGTCAGCGTCGGCGAGGTGAACCCGCATCGCAGCTATTTCAGCGCGATGCCGCGCACGTGGCTGCCGGGTGTCAACGAGGCTTGGGCTTCGCACGTGGTCGACCAGACGGCGCCCGAGTGGCCCGCGTTTTTCGTGGACAAGGTGATCGCGCCGTTGTGGAAAAAGGGCTATCGCGGCTTCTTCCTCGACACGCTCGACTCCTATCAGCTGATCGCTAAAACCGACACCGCGCGCGCCGCGCAGGAAGCCGGCATGATCCGCGTGATCCGCGCGATCAAGTCGCGTTATCCGAAAGCCAGGCTGATTTTCAATCGTGGTTTCGAGATCTTGCCGCAGGTCCACGATCTCGCCTATGTGGTCGCGTTCGAATCGTTGTATCGCGGCTGGGATGCGAGCAAGCAGGCTTATACCGAGGTGCCGCAAGCCGACCGCGACTGGCTGCTCGGGAAGGCCGCGACGATCCGCGAGCAATACCGGCTGCCGGTGCTGTCGATCGACTATTGCGATCCCGCCGACACCGCATGCGGACCCGCCACGGCGGCGCGCATCGCGTCGGACGGGATCGTGCCGTACGTCACCGACGGCGATCTCGCCACGGTCGGCGTGGGTCCGGCCGGGCAACCGTGACCGGGCGTCCGGCGCAAGCCGGCCGCGAGTTCAAACATCTGAAACGGGGAGTGGGACATGGTCATGAAAGGCACGATTCTGGTAACCGGCGGCGCGGGCTTTATCGGCTCGCATACGTGCGTGGAATTGTTGAACGGCGGCTACGATGTGGTGGTGGTCGACAACCTCGTCAACAGTAACCGCGAGTCGCTCGCGCGGGTCGAACAGATCACCGGCAAGCGCGTGGCGTTCTACGAGAACGATTCGCGCGACAAGGCCGTGTTGCAGCGTATTTTCGACACGCATCCGATCACGGGTGCGATTCACTTCGCGGCGCTGAAGGCGGTGGGCGAGTCGGTCAGCAAGCCGCTCGAGTACTACGACAACAACCTCGGCAGTTTGCTGACGTTGCTCGGCGTGATGCGAGACCGCAACGTAAAGCAGTTCGTGTTCAGTTCGTCGGCCACGGTGTACGGCGTGCCGGAAACCTCGCCGATCGATGAGTCGTTCCCACTGTCCGCCACCAATCCGTACGGTCAATCGAAGCTGATCGCCGAACAGGTGCTGCGCGATCTGCAGCTAGCAGATGCGTCGTGGCGGATCGCCACGCTGCGTTATTTCAATCCGGTCGGCGCGCATGAAAGTGGGCTGATTGGTGAAGATCCGGGCGGCATTCCGAACAACCTGATGCCGTATGTCGCGCAGGTCGCGGTCGGCAAGCTGGAGAAGCTGCGCGTATTCGGTGGCGACTACGACACGCCGGATGGCACCGGCGTGCGCGATTACATCCACGTGGTCGACCTGGCGCGCGGCCACCTGGCCGCACTCGATGCGCTCGTGCAGCGCGATGCGAGCTTTGTGGTGAATCTCGGCACGGGGCAGGGCTATAGCGTGCTGGACGTGGTGCGCTCGTTCGAGAAGGCCTCCGGCAAGCCGGTGCCCTACGAAATCGTGGCGCGCCGTCCGGGCGACGTCGCCTCCTGTTTCGCCGATCCGGCCGCGGCCGAGCGCTTGCTCGGCTGGCGCGCGCAATACGGTATCGAACGCATGTGCGCCGACCACTGGCGCTGGCAGTCGACCAATCCCGCCGGTTACGCCTGAAGCCTGAATCGACTCGAAGCGGTTCGCTTCACTCCCATCATCCTGAAGTAGGAAAGCAAATACTATGTGCGGCATTGTCGGCGCGGTAGCGCAACGTAACATCGTACCGGTCCTGATCGAGGGACTGCGACGCCTCGAATATCGCGGCTACGACTCCTGCGGTGTCGCTGTGCTGGCCGACGGCGGTCCGCGTCGCGCGCGCAGCACGGCGCGCGTCGCCGACCTCGAAACGCAAACGCTCGACACGCAACTCGAAGGCGGCACGGGCGTCGCGCATACGCGCTGGGCGACGCATGGCGCGCCGGTGACGGACAACGCGCATCCGATTTTCTCGAAGGACGAGTTGGCGCTGGTGCATAACGGCATCATCGAAAACTATGAGCCGTTGCGCGAGATGCTGCGTGGTAAAGGCTATGTTTTCGTTTCGCAGACCGATACCGAAGTGGTCGCGCATCTCGTGCACAGTCTTTATCGCGGCAACCTGTTCGCCGCGGTTCGCGAGGCGGTGACGCATCTGGAAGGCGCTTATGCGATTGCTGTGGAGCACAAGGATCATCCGTCGCTCGTGGTCGGCGCGCGGCAGGGTTCGCCGCTGGTGGTCGGGCTGGGCGAGGGCGAGAATTTCCTCGCCTCCGACGCGCTGGCGCTGGCCGGTACGACCGAGCGTTTCATCTTCCTCGAAGAGGGCGATGTCTGCGAGTTGACGCTGGCGGGTGTGCGGATTATCGGCCGTGATGGCGCCGATGCGCAGCGCGAAGTGCGGGTGGTGACGGCGTATGGCGGTGGGGTTGAACTCGGGCCGTATCGTCACTTCATGCAGAAGGAAATCTTCGAGCAGCCGCGCGCGATTGCCGACACGGTTCCGCAAGGCGATTCGTTCGATGCGGCGCTGTTCGGCGAGCAGGCGGCGGCTGAGTTTGCTGGCATCGACAGTTTGTTGATTCTGGCTTGCGGTACCAGCTATTACTCGGGGCTGACCGCGAAATACTGGTTGGAGTCGATCGCGAAGATTCCGACTCAGGTCGAGATTGCCAGCGAATACCGCTACCGCGAATCGGTGCCGAATCCGAAGGCGCTGGTGGTGGTGATTTCGCAATCCGGAGAGACGGCGGATACGCTCGCTGCGTTGAAGCATGCGCAGTCGCTTGGGCATACGCATACGTTGTCGGTGTGCAATGTGGCGACGAGTGCGATGGTGCGGCTGACGTCGTTGTCGTTTCATACGCACGCGGGGCGTGAGATTGGAGTAGCGTCGACCAAGGCGTTTACTACGCAGTTGGTGGGGCTGTTTGTTCTGGCGGTTACGTTGGGGAAAATCCGCGGTGTTGTGAGCGCGAGCGATGAAACCGATTACGTGCGTCAGTTGCGTCATCTACCGGCAGCGTTGAATGCGGTGCTGGCGCTGGAGCCGCAGATTATCGGGTGGGCGGAGAAGTTTGCCGGGAAGGAGAGCGCGCTGTTTCTTGGGCGTGGTGTTCACTATCCGATCGCGTTGGAAGGGGCGCTTAAGCTTAAGGAGATCTCGTATATTCATGCAGAGGCTTATCCGGCTGGAGAGCTTAAGCATGGGCCGCTCGCGCTTGTTACCGATGCCATGCCGGTCGTGACGATTGCGCCGAACGACGCGCTGCTTGAGAAGCTGAAGTCGAATCTGCAGGAAGTGAAGGCACGGGGTGGGGAGCTTTATGTGTTTGCCGATGCGGATACGCGGATTAGTAGCGAGGCGGGGATTCATGTGATCCGGATGCCGGAACACTATGGGCCGTTGTCGCCGATTCTGCATGTGGTGCCGCTGCAGTTGCTGGCTTATCACACGGCTTGTGCGAGGGGGACGGATGTGGATAAGCCGAGGAATCTGGCGAAGTCGGTGACGGTGGAGTGAGGGGGGCGGGCGGCTTAGGGATCCTGCTGAGTTGCATTAGTTTCAGTTACGAGGCCTTGATTCAGTTTTGGTTACGGGGGCTGTAACCTGCCGCTGAGCCTTACCTGACAAGGCGTAACCAGAATTAATGTCAAAGGGGCGCTGGAGCATTTTCCAGCGCCCCTTTTTTGCGACTACCCCCAGATTTCTGGTTTCTCGCAGGCTGTGTCGCCGCAGCGATGTCGCGCCGCTCGAAATAGCCAAATCGTCGACGGGGCTCCTTCAAAAGAGTTGGAGACTCCGACGCACCGCTTGCAAAGGTTCGTTGCCCGACCCATGTTTCAGGGGGAGAGGCGCGGCGTGTCGGCTTGTCTAATCAACTTCGCCTGAGGTTGACTTGCCGAGTTCACAGGCATCCGGCCAGAGCAGTTGCCATTGCATGCGTGCTGAATAAATCCCCCGCTTTTATAAAAGAGGATTTACCTATGCTTATTGGATAATCGGGTGACCCGTCTTGCCGTTCATCAGATTTGCAGAAGAACTTTCATTTGACTACCTTGTAGTAGTATTTAGAATCAATGTCGAAGCTTTCCGATGAATACGAAACTAACGCCCTGATTCAAATGATTCAGCACGGTGTTGGGTCGTTTTGTGCCTGCTGTTTAGTGGGCCGCTCTAAATACACGTAATCAAAAGGGGTTGTTATGTCTGGAGGAGGAGGTGGTGGTGGGAACTGGCGGCCTGAACCGAAGGCACCGGTGGTAGCGCCGAATCAGGTCGGAGTTGGAGGCGGCGTTGGTGGGGGCGTCGACCCCTGCGTCATTGAAGAAGTCACGAGCCTCAACTCCGCAAACCCAGCGGCGCTTCGAAGCGTTCGTGCGGGCTACCTCCTGACTGTTGCGTTCATTCCTGGACCGCCTCCTCGTCTGGTTGCGCAGGACCTCGGCGGAAACACGGTCGGCTCCATCACGTCGCGCTCCATGCTGCAATTCATTCAGTGCATCCAGAGCGGTAGACAGTATGTTGCCGAGGTCCTGAGTGTTCAGGGCGGAACGTGCAGTGTCAAAGTGAGGTTGAAATGACGTCGAATGCGATAACCGTAGTCGGCGGCGTTTATCACGAACAGTGCCTCTGGCCAGCATGGGACCAAATTTATGGCTCCGGTGGGCGAGCGGCGACGGCAATCGTCGGTCACGTCGGAAAGGTGACGTTACGCACGTATGCCTGCCAGGAACTCGAGGATGAGTTTCGTACGGCAGCGGAGGTCTTCAAGTTCGACCTGGTCACGACACCAGCAGAGACCGGGATTTCGTTCGAATATGTGCATTGCATGTCGACGCCGGTGCTGCGACCGGCCCTATCCTCCATCCCAAAGTACGCGCCAATTGAAGTACAAGACGAAGCGGTGTTGCGTTTCGGCATGCTGGAGGGGGCGGCAAGAGTTGACGCCACGTGGTGTGTGTACGACCCGCAATCGGCATTCAACCCGGAGTCATTTTGGGAGAACGGCAGCAAAGCCGACCATCTCGCCATCGTGGGAAACCGCAGCGAAATCGTAGCGATGGCTGGCGAGCTCGACCCAGTGAAAGCCGCCGCCAAGCTGATTCAGCTTGGCGCAGAAGTTGTGGTCGTCAAATCGGGGCCGGTAGGCGCATATGTCCATACCGCGGCTACGAATCCAATGCTGATTCCCGCTTACCGTAGTGACCTAGTGTGGACTATCGGTTCTGGGGACGTGTTCGCTGCCGTGTTTGCAGCGCGATGGGCCGTGCACCGTGAAAGTCCCGGGACTGCGGCAGAGCTGGCTTCGCGCGCCGTTTCACAGTATGCGGAAACGATGGCGTTGCCAGTCGCATCGGCTGCTGAGCTTTCGCAGGCGCAGCGTGTACCGGCGTCAACAGTACCGGGGAAGGTCTACGTCGCAAGCCCCTTCTTCAATCTGGGGCAGCGTTGGCTCGTCGACGAGGCACGACGCTACCTGACCGAGTTGGGGCTGACGGTGTTTTCTCCAGTGCACGACATCGGCCCTGGCCCTGCAGAAGTAGTGGGACCTGCTGACTTGGCTGCGCTCGATACGTGTGACCGGGTCTTCGCGATATTGGATGGCCTCGATGCGGGCACTGTTTTCGAGGCGGGCTACGCCAGAGCGAAGAATCTCCCTGTTTACGTTCTTGCCCAGTCCGTAACTGAGGAGGACCTCAAGATGGTTACCGGCTCCAAGTGCAAGGTCTTCTTCGACTTCGTCACCGCGTTGCATCACACGGCATGGAAAGCATGAGAACGGCCTTGCTGTTATCCGGCGGGATGGATTCAATAGCCATCGCGTACTGGAAGAAGCCCGAAGTCGCAATCACGGTCGCGTACGGTCAATGTGCCGCGCAAGCCGAGGTTCGAGCTGCGGGCGCAGTATGCGAAGCATTGGGTATTGAACATCATGTCATCGAAGCTGACCTTCGAGCACTTGGCAGTGGCGATATGGCCGGTCAAGCAGCGTCTGAGCTTGCGCCGGTTTCAGAATGGTGGCCGTTCCGGAATCAGATGTTAGTCACGTTGGCCGCAATGAAAGCAGTCGCGCTCAACGTGAACGCTCTGTTAATCGGAACCCTTCGTACCGATGGAATGCATGCCGACGGCAAACCCGAATTCCTGGCGGCGATGAATGCTGTCCTGGCTTGCCAGGAGGGTTCGATAGCGCTCGCCGCACCGGCAATCAAGCTAAGCGGTGCGGAGCTTATCAAGGCTTCAGGCGTCCCCGCGGAGGTTCTCGCGTGGGCTCACTCTTGCCATGTTGCCAATGAAGCTTGCGGAATGTGTCGAGGGTGCGCGAAGCACTACGAGGTGCTGGAGGAACTCGGCGTTGACCCATACTGAAGACCCCCAGCCTCTCCGGGATGGTCCGTTCCAGGACTATCCCTGGCCGATTTTGCGGGTTGTGCCGTTCGGGCAGCATAGCGCGCCGGCGGAGAGGTCTTTCCTGGATGTCTTCGAAAGTCGGCGCTCGGTTCGAGCACTGACGTCAGCGCCGCTCGACGAACTCGTCGATGCGCTGCGTCTCGCCCTAGTGCCGCGGTTTTGGAAGGACGGCGACCCGCTGCGGCGAAGTCGCCGCCCCGCGCTTTCAGCGGGGGCGTTACACCCAATCTCTGTTTTGCTGTTTGCCGGTGCCACTGTCTATCGAGTGAACGCGGACGAGTCTGTTCTCGAAGAGCTGAACGTCCCTGCCGAGCTGCGCACAAGCTGGGTGAGCAAATGCAAACGCATGCTTCCGGACGCAGATGGAGCGTTCATTGTGCTCATCGCCGACATGGCGAGGCCAATGGCCGCATACGAGAAAAGCGAATCGCTGGTGTGGCGTGATTCGGGAACGTTGCTCCAGACACTTGCGCTCGCTGCCGAATCGTACGGGCTAGGATTCTGCCCGCTGGGAATCGTTGGCAACGAGGTCGTTGATAGTTTGCCCGGGGCCGAGCAACTACTTGCTGTCGGAGCGGCGGCTATTGGACTGTCGGCCTGACTTACCGAAGCACAGCAACTGTCAGTGGGCGTTGCCAAACAGGTCGAGTTGCTCGGCCGCTTGGACCTGGACCTTCCTCATAATGACTGACAGCTGGCGCATGTGGTCCCACATCAGTCCGTCAAGGGTCGCAGCCGAGACATCAATCGCGCGTGCGAAGGCAATGAAGCGCGCCTCCAGTTTCCGATAGTGAGTCTCCGGTTGCCATTCTTCCGGGAAGAGACCGAGATGTTGGCCTACGCGCAGGATGTGAATATCCAGAATCGCAACTTCACTCTGCGGACGCAAATTGCGAACAATCCACGATGCTGTTTTCAGTCCGATACCAGGAAGCTCATTCAACTGGTCCCGGAAGACAATGTCGTCGTCGGGCGGAGTGAAAGAGTGCAACCGCTGAAGACAGCCGCTCAAATACTTGGCTTTCTGTCGGATGAATCGATATTTACGGGCTCGACCGTGGAAGGTGAACGGTTCGCTCAGAACCTCTTCAAGCTCCTGAGCCGTGGTGCCCGCGCGCAGCATGTCTTTTTCACGAACACGCGAGTAGGCGGCCAGCGCCAACTCTGCCGGCATGCCCCAGCCACCGAGCAAACAGGCCGCGACCTCTTCCTGCAAAGTACGACCCAGGCGGAAATCGCAGAACGTCCCGGACTCAGTGTGCTGCCACGCCTGACCGCGCCAATAGGCTGGCGTCATCAGTTCATCGAATGCTCCCCACGGAAGCCCGGGAAGCACTTCTTCGTGCACCGGCGGCAGTGTCAGTTCGCGGAATTCGCCCGCGATATGAGCGTACATGGTTTGCATGGGGCCGAAGCTGGTTAGGTAATATTTACGCGGCAATAGGCACGCGAAATTCGTGAAGCGCCGAATGATACAACAGGCCTGCGGACACGATAGGCAACATGCTCTGTCGAGTATAGGAAGAGAAAATCCGATGTACCACCTTTCTTGCCACACGCGTCGGTTGATTTGCTTCACTCTTGCGCGGCTGCACAATTGTTTCGTTTGCGCAAAATGGGCGAGACCTGGAGCACAAGGGCTATGGCTGGCCCGCAATTACTCATCGCAAGTTCCACACTCAGATACGAGGTAGTGATGGCCAAGCACCGGCTGCACAAGTACGTCAGCATCGACACGCTAAAGAGGATACTTGGAGGGTCCATCCGCATGACCCAGCCGGGTGGGTTCAACGACCCATTCGAGCTGTTGCCGGAGATAGTCGTCCCAGCAGACCAGGCGGGAGACCGAATCGGCTTCTCGTTCGACATACTCGCTCCCCGGCGTGAGACCCTGCTGACGGCGGTCGTTCAGCTCACTGATGGACAGGTGGCCAGCGATATCACGTCACGACACATACTCGTCGAACTCAATCAGCAGATAGGCATCCTTTGCCTGTCCAAGGCTCCCAACTCAATCTTGATGTGGTCGCATTACGCTGACCAGTACCAAGGTGCGGTCATCGCCTTCGACGCCGACCATGAGTTCTTCGCCGGTCAAATCGAGGTCGAATACGTTGAGGAGCGCCCGAGGAAACACATCGACTCGTATAAATCCGAGCCTGTTCCTTTGGCGGAGCTATGCTCCAAATCCGTCGAATGGAAATACGAACAAGAGGTGCGGATTGTGCGTCCCCTTCGGGACTGCAAGAAGACGGAGCACCTCGACATAAGAAAATTTCCGGTCTTCACTGCGGATATTCCCCAAGAAGCTATCGTGTCGGTCGCGCTCGGCGAGCGGACACCGGTCCCTCAGCAGCAAGAGATTTACCAGCTCTTGAAAGACACGAAAATTGGGCTAACGCTGTCAGCTGTCGACAATGTGGGTTACGGGTTTCGCCAGGAGGTCATTCTGTATCCCGGCGACTTTCGGAATCCGACTGTCTCTGCGCGGACCGCTCACATATTCCTCGGCACAAGCGGCTTCCATGCCGAAGCGGCTCGCTGGATGATTGACCACCATCCCATGAGTCCAATCGTGAACAAGACTGTATAGTTAAGACGGCCGTAGGTCGGGGCCTCATTTCTATGGCGGCGCTTCCGTCCGCCGTGTTTGTGGTGTTGTCATATCGCTCTTAAAAAATTGTGGTTGCGAGCCGTCTCGGGCTACCCGTTAATCTCACGCGTCGGTGGTTCGCGGTATCGTCACCGCATACCAGTCACTGACGTTCTCTGTCACGGCAGGATGCCTTTTGGCCCGCCGCACTTCCTGCAAACTCACGAACCAGACGTCCGCCAACTTGCCCTCTTTGACGATGCGGACAAACATCAGGCCGTCGTAACCAAGACTCTCGTAGCGCGAGAGTTGGTCGGCGTTGACCGCGAAATATCTGTCGTTGCGCTCCTGGATTCCAGGCAGCCGGTCGCAGGACGCCTTGATATCAAACCGGCGGCATCCTATTGTTACGTCGACATCCCGTATCGGCTGGTCCGCAACAGGCGCCGTGGACGCGAAAGGCTCTCGTCGGTCCATTGCGACGATGTCGGCGAGCGGAACACCGATTGCCTCAGCCAAACACCCCTTAACGTCTTTGGTCCACTGAACCGCTTCAGTGCGCTCGAACCGCCTAAACCCACCGGCCTTGGCCGCCTCGAGACGCGCTTGCGCGTTGTCCGTCGCCCTGCGCATGTCCTGCGCACCTACCGGCACCGAGCCGGCATAGTGCAACCCATCGAATCCCTGGTCGGGTAGCTCCCAATTAAACGGCCCGCGTCGTGTGACACGGGGCATAGCTCTCCTGGCAGTAAGTGGCCGCCTCGCTCGACGGCCCTCCTGAAAATCTAGCTATGCGTTTTAGATGTGAGGACCTGCGGAGGAAAAGGCAAAAGGCCGCATCGCTTGCTACCTGCGGCCATCAAGAACGTGTTCCGCTGGTTGGGGGCTCAGACCGCCCCTCGAGACACCCGGTGATTGACACCTCACACGCCTGTTGGACCGGGATGAGCGTCGATGGGGCACGGCGACAAGCATGCACGAAACAAGATTTCGTCAGACAAATCTCAAGCTTTTCATGAGGTGGCCGTTATTCCCCTTACCGTAAATAACGAGCCCACCGGCGACTTAAACATGAAGACGAAGCAATTGATTCTGACGGCTGCCCTTATCGCGGCCGCACTGACCGCTGCATGCGGCGACAAACAGGATGCGGCCAGCGATAACGCGGCATCGGCGCCCGCTACCCAGGCTGCTGCGGCAACGAACGCTCCGGAGGCTCAAGCGGCGTCAGCAGTTCTCAACGCGCCCGCTCAAGCTGAGCAGGCGAATGCCCAACAGGCCGCAGCGGCGCAGAGCGCAACGCCAGATGCGGACGGCCTTGTGCGTGTTCATTTTGATGAAGTCTTTGCGGTCACCTCTGACGGCAGTTTCTCGCCCAAGGTGCCGGTCGACATCAACGGTGTTCAGATGACTCCCGGCGTCACTTTCGGCGGGGGCGTTCAGTTTGGCGGTTTTGCATTGAGCCAGGCTGCTGGTCACGACCTCGCCGTTCGTCGACTCCCCAACGGATTCGTGCAACTGGTCAAGTATTACAGTTGATAGCGACACCACTGAAACTACGCGAGGCGCCTCTCGAAGCTTGAGACGCGCCAGCCTAGTTACGCGGCTCAGCTGCGGGCTTTCGTCCGTCGCCATATGTGGTAGCAGACTTGCATATCTTTGCTATAGGCAGTATGTTCAATGACGATAAAGCCGTCTACTGCACGTAATTTCCTATCTCTGTGAGGTTTTTCATGACCGGCAAGAAAGATAGCAACAATCTGTTTGTAGAACGCCGCGACGACAAGACGTACGCCGTGCGGAAGCCTGATTCGGAACGAGCAAGCGCAGTGACGCAGACGCAGGCCCAAGCGATAGAGCGTGCAAAGCAGATGAACCCGAACGCAGCGGTTCATGTTGAGCGAGTTCGAACCACGACATCCGGAAAGCCGGATAAGTGGCGCAAGGGATAACAACCGTCGATACGCGACAGAGGTGCCCCGAAGTCGTTTTGACGATGGCTCGGGACGTGCGAAACCGGGTACGGAGCGCGGGTTGCTAGATTAGCGTCGGAGCGTACGTGGGTCGACAGTCACGGCCAATAACTTCGGCGGGTCAAAGGCGCTTCTTCATGCAAACCGCAGACGCCGGGCACAAGGCAGCGAATTGCATGCTGGCTTGGACTTTATCGGGTGCCGCCGCGCGGTCGACAGTAACGTAGCCAGCGCGCCGGAAGAACTCGGCGGCGGTCGTGGTCAGCAACCACAACTCACCAACCTCTGAGTTCCGCGCGAAGTCTTCCGCCTGAGCCACTAGATTGCCACCTAAACCACTATCGCGGGCAGCCTCCGTCACCACCAGCGACCGCAGTAGCGCATCGCGTCCAAATCTTTCTAGCCCGATGTTGCCTACGAGGATGCCATTCGTATCTTCGGCAACCACGAAGTCCTTCAGTAGCTCGGCCGTCACGTCGGAGGACGGAAGGTCATTTCCTGCCAGCAGTGCCTTGATGGCGCCAAGGTCGTCGTTTTGTGCCGGACGTATTTTCATGGCCTTATCGATGTTTTAGAAATTTGAGCAACTTTCAGGTGACGCGGGTTGCATGGCGGCTGAATCGGACCGCGACGAAAAACGCGATTGCCGACAGTATCGAGACGAGAAAAACCGTCCACTCGACAGCGACGTAGCCGTGAGTGAGCGTCCAGATGCTTGCGGCAGCGATTGGCGCTATCCCTTTGGCGATATTGGATGGGAATGACAGCATGCCGCTGACTGCACCATAACCTTCGGTCCACATCAGGTCCTGGACGATGGTACCCCGCAGGATTGTCATCATTCCGTTTGCAGCGCCGTAGCAGAGTGCGAACAGCCATAACAAGGCGGCCGAGTGACCGGCGCCTATGAGAACGATGGTCGACAGCGGGAAAAGCGTCACAACGATGACGCCAATAGTGCTCACGTGGACCGTTCGCCCGAAAGTGAACCACACTGCCCGAGCGGCTACCTGTGCGGGGCCGATGAGTGCCATGGTTGTGACGAGCACCGCGTTCGATACTCTTCGCTCTACCATCAATGGCACCAGATGGAACGTGAGCGCCGCGAAAGTCGCGTAATAGGCCGTGAAGCACACAGCGAGGGCCCAGAACGTTGGCGTCCGAAGTGCGCGGCGTGTTGCCTCGTCATTTGCGAGCTTGACCGCGCCGCGGCTAGGCCGTGGACTCGCGTCCGAACGCGACGAGCGAATGGCGAGCACATGAATTGGCAGGCAGACGACGAGGTTCGCAATGGCAAGAACCACGAGTGACGTCCGCCATCCAACCGAGCCAACCAGGAATTGCGTCAGTGGGATGAAGACCGTGCTGGCAAACCCGGCCACGAGCGTAATCAGCGTGATTTTCGTTCTGAAACTCTTTGGGTACCGATGGGTCACGACTGCGAACACCGGGTCGTAGAACGTTGCCGCCATCGCAATCCCAAGGCCAATCCAGGCAACGAAAAGTAACGTTAGCGACTGCGCGTCGGCCCAGAGCAACAGCATGGCGGCAGCGATAACTGACCCGACGACCATGACCCGGCGGCCCAGCCCATGGTCAATCCAGCGGCCAATGGGATACGCCGCGAAGCCGGAAACCAGCAGCCCCACGGACAAGGCCGCGTTCGTCGCCGTCCGGCTCCAACCCATGGTTTGCTCCATGGGCACGACCAGCAACGAAAACGAGTAATACACGGAGCCCCAGGAGACCAGCTGCGCCAATGCCAAGGCCCAAGTGACGAGTCTGTCCTGACTATCTGCCGGCGCAACATTTCCGCTTGCGCTCTCACCTCGGCTCGACGTTGTGCTCAATTTATTCAACCTCTCATCTGGCTCAGGTTGCGGCAGGTGCCGGCCCGATGCGAAACGCGTCGCAGCAGAAGAACCGTGCAGAGGCCAGCTTGTTCGCAACGCCAATGGCGACGCGCTCGTGAAAAGAATCTGCCACCGTCAGCGACGCACGTTCCCGCGCCTCACTGACTACATCGAGATAGCCGATTCCCTCGTGGCTGCAGAATCGTCCAATGCGATGCGCGACTATCCGCGCTCTTGCCCGCCGGAGCACCGCACGGACACCGCGTGTCTCGACCGGCGTCGCCAGCGCGACGAAGAGCCTCGAGCCCTCGTCGGCTAGCTGGTTGCGGACCTGGAGCAATGGCGCCGCCCAATCGCACGGAGGCCATGCCCGACCTATCTCATGCATGTCCAGAACAAGGACGGCCGCTGCCGCGCCGCGCATAGCAAGGAATCGGGCACGCTCGAGCTTCTCGTCGAGCGCAGCCGTCAGCGCAATCGCTGAAGTGGAACGTCCCGTCTCCTTCTGGAAGGCCAGTGCCACGTCGTCCGCTAGAGACGAAGAACCTGCCGCCGGCTGGCGCAGCGCATCCGCTGTCACCTGTGGCGAGCCGACCGAGCGCTCGTGCGCCATCAGCATCATGAAGCCGCGAATCGGGCGGCAACGCCACCTGCCGGACATGGGCAAAAGCGATTCAGATGTAGCGAGGGAGTCGCGGTTCATGACATCGCTCCAAAGATTTCACATTTCCAGAATACCGGAAATATAGTAGAATGCAAGCATGCGATGGCGCAGAAGTTCGAGTTGATGGGTGTCGCCCCAAAGCGCCTTGAATAGGACAAATATTTCCATATAATTGGAACTATCAAATAGCAGGAAAACCAGATGACAGTTCATGCAATCAACGGTGACCAGAGCTTCCCGGCCGCCAAACCGGATTTCTTCGACACCAATATCGCCGCGCAACTGGGCATGGAAGGGCAGCCGCCCGTACGGATACTGCTGCTCTACGGCTCGCTTCGCGAGCGTTCCTATTCGCGCCTGCTCGTCGAAGAGGCCGCTCGCCTGCTGCAACGGTTCGGCGCCGAGACCCGGATTTTTGACCCGCGGGGTCTTCCGCACGCGGACGACGTCGATGTCAAGAACCATCCGAAAGTGAAGGAGCTACTGGAGCTGTCGCTGTGGTCGGAGGGGCATGTCTGGTGCAGCCCCGAGCGTCACGGGACCATCACCGGCCTGATAAAGACGCAGATTGACCACCTGCCGCTCGTGAGCGGCGGTATCCGCCCGACACAGGGGCGCACGCTTGCCGTCATGCAGGTCAGCGGCGGCTCGCAGTCGTTCAACTCTGTGAACCAGCTTCGTCAGCTCGGACGGTGGATGCGAATGTTCACCATCCCCAATCAAAGTTCGGTTGCGAAGGCGTTCGAGGAATTCGAAGAGGATGGCCGGATGAAACCGTCGTCTTACTACGACCGCCTCGTCGATGTCATGGAGGAGCTCGTGAAGTTCACGCTGCTGCTTCGCGGCCGGGCTGCATATCTGGTCGACCGTTACAGCGAGCGCGTGAAGGACGGTCGTCCGCTCGACCCGGTGACCGACCTCGCGTCGCAGGCAATCGCCGACAATTCGCGCAAGGAAGCGCAGGCAAGTAACCGATAAGGGACTGTGATGGCAACCTTGGACTCAAAAACGGCGGTCAAGGCACTCGCGGCGCTCGCAAACGACAACCGGCTTGCCGTGTTCCGTCTTCTGGTTACCGCTGGTCGGTCAGGCATGAGTCCGGGTGCCATTGCTGACAGTCTCGGGCTTCCTTCGCCCACGCTGTCGTTCCACCTGAAGGAACTCGCTCACGCCGGACTCATTGAAGGCAAGAGCCAGGGACGGCACATCATCTACAGCGCCTGCTACGAGCACATGCAGACACTCGTGGACTTCCTGATGGAAAACTGCTGCGCCGCCGAGCAATGCGCTTGCGCGACCAACGAAACGGAGGCTTGAAATGAAGCGATTTCACGTTCACGTTGTTGTTCCGAAACTCGACGATAGCGTGCGGTTCTACAGCAGCATGTTTGGCGCCCAGCCAACGGTGCTTAAAGACGATTACGCGAAGTGGATGCTCGAGGACCCGCGCGTGAATTTTGCGATTTCCGCGCGCGGCGGTGAGACGGGTGTGAATCACCTTGGTTTCCAGGTCGACAGCGACGAGGAGCTGTCGGCGCTAAGGCAGCAGGTCATCGCAGGGAGCGTTGCGGTCGAGGACCAGCCCGCAGCACAGTGCTGCTACGCCAGCTCGAACAAATACTGGACGCAGGACCCGGCCGGCGTACCGTGGGAGACGTATCACACGCTTGGTGGCATTCCGATGTTCGGTGCTGACAGCCATCAATCACCCACTTCTGAAGCGAGCGGGGCATGCTGCGCGCCAGTCGCCTCTATCCCCGCTGTCATTGAGAAGAAGGTCGGCAGCTGCGGCTAGCGCCAACGGCGGAGCCCGCCGCCTGCTGGCGACATACACATGGCAGGAACGAACAAGCGGGCTCGGGTGGCCTTTTCAATGAGCGGCAAGGCGCACGCGAAGCATATGATTTCGCCCGTGCAGCCTGCTGTCCAACAACATTACTGGCAGCCACTACATGAAGCTTCTCTGGACCACGGATTTGCATTTGCTGAATCCCGGTGTGCTTCATTCGACGGGTGTTGACCCGGAAATACGACTACGTCGTTGCATCGACGACATGCTGTCCAATCATGGGGACGCGAAGCGGCTAGTCATAACTGGCGACCTTATACAGCTTCGCAATACGGCGGCGTACTCTGTGTTGGCCAACATACTGGCCGATGTCAGGATGCCAGTGCGACTGCTCGTGGGTAACCACGACGACCGGGTGGCGCTGTCAGAGGTTTTTCCCGACGCGCAACTGCACGAAGGGTTTTTGCAGGATGTGGAAGAAGTAGATGGGCACCAACTGATTTACCTGGACACACTTGCTGATGGCAAGCACTCAGGTCAGTTAAGTCCGCAGCGACTAGCGTGGCTGGACAAAACGCTAGCGTCCGCGGACGGACCGGCCTTGCTCTTTATGCACCATCCACCAACCAACGTCGGAATTCCTGCGCTGGACAAGTTGCGACTTTCCGACGGCGACACTGAACTAGCGGACATACTCCGACGCCATCGAAATCGCCAACCCTATCTGTTCTGTGGCCATTTGCATCGAAACGTTTCAGGTATCTGGCGCGGAACGCCTTACACCGTAATGACGACGCCTCACCTGGGTATCGCGTTGCGTATGGAGCAGCAGCCGCTGGTAAAGGTTGATGAAAATCCCGGGTATGGCGTCATTCTCTGCGACAAAGATGGGGTGGTGGTGCATACGCAGTCGCTGACCAAAGACGCAGCCGTCTGAGCGCCAGCCGTAGCTGCAGGTTAAAGGCTTGAGGTCAGCACTTGACCTTCTTGCGAGGTTTGCAGTCGGCCGTTTCGACACCCTGACAGCAGTTTTCAGTCAGAAAGTCGACCAGCCCGTTCATCTGGTCAATTTCTGAGGCGTAATAGACAAATCGCCCCTCCTGCCGCGACGACACCAGGCCAGCATGGGTCAGTTCCTTGAGATGAAATGACAGCGTGGCGCTTGCCAGTTCCATCTGCTCTTGGATAACACCTACGCTCAACCCGTCCGGCCCCGCCGTAATCAGCAGTCGAAAAATACCCAGACGCGTCGGCTGGGCGAGCGCGGACAGGGCTTTGATTGCGTCTTTTTCCTTCATGGTGCACGTGTCGTCTAGATTAGCCGACGATTCTAACGCTATTGAGGTGACATTGGCGCGACGGTCCGGTTTGGGCCACAGCCAGAAGGCTTGCTCGGCTCCCGAGCCTGGAATTCCCGGCAGACCGTCCGTCAACGGTGTCCGCTGCGCCTGTGATACAGGGCTCGACTGGCGAGCGTCGCGACGCCTGCTATTGCGGCGCACGTCAATGCCCCGTATGTCAGCCCCGTCAGCAGGAGGCTCACGAAAGCTGCCCCGGCGAACACCATCTGCACCACGCCCAACGCGAGCCGGAGCGGTCCCCAAACCAGCAGGTGCACTCGGCTCGACAATTTCGAGGCATTCAAGTCCGAACCGCTCTTCCCGGAAAGCGGATGGTCGTCGCCAACGTCGTTCTGATGTTTGACCGCCTTCATGGCTTTGCGTCCAGTCTCTGAAATCCAACACGCCGCGGCGTCGCTTTAGACATGCCCGAAACTACCCTATGCTGCGGTCGCAACGGGTTGTGACGGCGCCATTCCCGAAAGCCTGTAACCGCTGCCGCGCACCGTCTCGATGATGGCGTCGTAACCAACCGGTTTTAGCGCCGCGCGCAGCCTTTTGACATGCACATCGATTGTTCGCTCTTCGATAAATACGTGGTCGCCCCAGACCTGGTCAAGAACCAGTGAGCGACTGTGTACCCGCTCCGGGTGTGCCATGAAGTAGTGAAGCAGCTTGAACTCTGTTGGACCGAGCTGCACGGGCATATCGTCTCCCTCGGTCTTGACGAACACCCGACGCGTCGCCGGGTCAAGAATGAGGTTACCGACAGACACGGCATCATCGGTCAGTTGCGGGGCGCGGCGGCGCAGCACCGCCTTGATACGTGCGACCAGTTCCTTCGGCGAAAATGGCTTGACGAGGTAGTCGTCTGCCCCGGCTTCGAGGCCGTCCACCCGGTCCTGCTCCTCATCGCGGGCCGTCAGCATGATGACGGGCACATCGCGTGTCCTTGAATCTGCACGGAGCTTCCGCATGAACTGGAGCCCGGACATCCCGGGAAGCATCCAGTCGAGCACAATCAGGTCGGGCAAAATCTCCGATATTAGCGCGCTAGCGATTGTCGCATTCCGAGCCGGCAATGGGTGGAAGCCGGCATGCTTCAGGTTGGCGGCAAGCAATTCAATGATGGCAGGTTCATCTTCGACGATGAGCACGCTGATGTGCATTGCAGTTTCCTTCAGTCCTTGCTATCAAGCGCCTGGCGCTCGAGTTCATCATGAGGCAGGTGACGTACGTCCGTCCCCTTGACGACATAGATGATGAACTCGGCGATGTTCGTCGCATGGTCACCGATACGTTCGATTGCCGTTGCCACGAACAGATAATCGAGTCCGACAGAGATGCCCCGCGGGTCCTCCATCATGTAGGTCACAAGCTTGCGAACGAATGCACGAAACTGGTCGTCAATGGCTTCGTCGTCACGGACAATCTGGGCCGCGGCGACCGTGTCGAGTCTTGCGAACGCGTCCAGCGCGCGGCGAAGGATGTGGGTAGCCATCTCCCCCGACAGCTTGATTTCCGCGATATTGATGGTTCGTCCGGCGCCACTCTCCGCGATGCGCCGCGTGCGCTTTGCTATCTTTCTTGCCTCATCGCCGGCGCGTTCAAGGTTGGTGATGGTCTTCGACGCAGCCATCAGGAGTCTGAGGTCGCGCGCAGCTGGTTGACGGCGAGCGATGATGTTGCTCAATTCCTCATCTATCTGGATTTCCATCTCGTTCAGCCGATGTTCATCCATCATCACCTGTTCGACGATGTCCAGGTCGAAAGTATCGAGGGCCTGCATCGCGCGCGTAATCTGTTGCTCGACGAGACCTCCCATCTCCAGCAGCCGCTTGGAGACGAGGTTGAGGTCGGCGTCGAACTGACTTGAGAGATGTTTGTCGGACATTTCCACTCCCTAGCCGAAGCGGCCAGTGATGTAGTCCTCGGTCGCCTTCTGGGTGGGCTTCGAGAAGATTTGCTCGGTGGTGCTGAACTCGATGAGCTTTCCCAGGTGCATGAACGCCGTATGCTCGGACACGCGAGCTGCCTGCTGCATGTTGTGAGTGACGATGACGACCGTGTAGTGCTTGCGCAAGGTATGAAGCAGTTCCTCAATCTTGCCTGTTGCGATTGGGTCGAGTGCGGAGGTCGGCTCGTCGAGTAGAAGCACTTCCGGGTCAATGGCCAGTGCGCGGGCGATGCACAGACGTTGCTGCTGGCCACCTGACAGCGCCAGCGCGCTCTGGTCGAGCTTGTCCTTGACCTCATCCCAGATGGCGGCCTGCCGGAGCGCGAACTCGACGCGCTCATCCAGCTCACTGCGCGTCAGCGCCTCATGGTGGTTGATAGCCAACGCGACGTTGTCGTATATCGACATCGTGAAGGGCGTCGGCTTCTGAAAGACCATGCCGACCTTGAGTCGCAATTCATTCAGCTTGAAACGCGGCTCGAGGATGTTCATTCCATCCAGCTCGACGCTTCCGGTAGCTACCTGGTCTGGATAAATGGAGTACATCCGGTTCAGCACCCGCAGCAGCGTTGACTTGCCGCACCCTGACGAGCCGATGATGGCGGTGATTTCGCGGTCGGGGAAATCGACGTTGACGTCGTACAGAGCCTGGCGGCGGCCGTAGTGGAAATTCAGTCTACGCACACTGATGCGCGCTTTGGTCGTCCGGGCAGATGGCATCTTAACGGGAGGCATGAGCGCGATTGAAGAAGGTGCGGGACAGGATGGCCAGCGCGAGCACGAAGACCGTCATCAGGAAAGCGCCGGCCCACGCCAGCGTATGCCACGCCTCGTATGGGCTCATCGCGAACTGGAAGATGACCACCGGGATGTTTGCCAGCGGCCCGTTCGGTGTCGTTGACCAATACTGGTTGTTCAGCGCGGTAAAGAGCAGTGGCGCCGTTTCCCCACTGATGCGTGCGACGGCTAGCAGCGCGCCGGTCACGATGCCGGCACTAGCCGCCTTCAGCAGGATGCGTGAGCTGATTTTCCAGCGCGGGATACCGAGCGACAGCGCGGCTTCCCGCATGCTGTCCGGAATCAGCTGAAGCATCTCGTCGGTGGTGCGGATGACGACCGGTAGCATGATGATGGCCAGCGCGACCGCACCGGCCCAGCCCGAAAAATGACCGACCTGACGCACGATGAGTTCGTAGGTAAAAAGGCCGATGACAATCGATGGAGCACTCAGAAGGATGTCGTTGACGAAGCGGACGACCGCACCCAGACGCGTGCGTCGCGCGTACTCCGCGAGGTAGATTCCCGCCATCAACCCGAGCGGCACCCCTATGACGGACGCGATGCCTATCATCAGGAAGCTGCCGTAGAGTGCGTTCAGCAGCCCACCCTGCTGGCCAGGGGGCGGCGTCATCTGCGTGAAGAGACTCAGCCCGAGTGCGCCGAAACCGTTTATCACCGTGGTCGCGAGAATCCAGAACAGAAAGAAGAGGCCGAAAAGCGTTGACGCAACGGACAGCACGAAGACAACGTTGTTCGTCATGCGCCGGCGCCGGAATTTCCCCATGTCGAAGCTTTCCATTACTTTGCTCCTTCCATGCGATTCAGGCGTAGCAGCAACAGCTTCGCGAGCGCCAGCACAATGAACGTCACCACGAACAGAACGAAACCGAGCGCGATAAGCGAGGACAGATAGATAGGCGAATCGGCTTCGGTGAACTCATTGGCGAGTGTGGCCGCGATGGAGTTGCTCGGGTCGAGCAACGACACGCTCAGGTCGTGTGCATTACCAAGCACGAATGTGACCGCCATCGTCTCTCCGAGGGCGCGACCGAGTCCGAGAAAAATGGCTCCGATGACCGCTGAGCGGGTGTAGGGCAGCACGACCTTTCGTATCACCTCCCAGCGCGTTGCGCCGAGCGCGAACGCCGATTCCTTGAGCATCTGCGGCGTCGCCGAGAACACATCGCGCATCACGGCGGTGATGAACGGGATAATCATGATGCCGAGAATCATGCCGGCCGGAAGCATGCCAAGCCCAATCGGCGCGCCCGTAAAGAGCGGGCCAATCAGCCACGCGTTGCCCAACGTGTCGATGAGCCACGGTTCCACGTGGTCGGCCAGCACCGGAGCAAAAACGAACAGACCCCACATGCCGTAGATGATGCTGGGAATCGCTGCGAGCAGTTCGATGGCCGTGCTGACCGGGCCCTTCATCCAGCGCGGCGCAATCTCCGTGAGGAACATTGCAATCCCGAAGCTGATTGGAACCGCGATAAGCAGCGCGAGGAATGAACTCACGAGCGTGCCGTAAATCGGAATCAGCGCACCGAACTTGTGGGCCACTGCATCCCAATCGGTACTGATGAGAAATCGCCAGCCGAACGTCTGGAATGCCAGGCGACCGCCCCATAGCATCGAGAACGCCACGCCTGAGAGCAGAACGAGCACAAATATCGCTGCACACAAGGTCGCAAACCAGAACATTCGGTCTGCCGCTGCGTCGGGAAGCCAGCGCTTGCGGGTGCGGAACGTCAACTCGGTTCCAAGCAAGGTGCCTTTTCGGCGCTCGCCCGGCAACCCCTTGGCGAGGTCTTCTGCAGTGGTAGGCATCAGCGTTTCCTCAACGGGTGGCGCGCGCCAATAGCGCTGCGCCACCGTCAGTTACGGGAGCGTCAGAACTTGAAGTTGGTGGACCAGTACGATTCGATTTGCTTGACCAGCGGCTCCGGCAGCGGAACATAGTCGAGTGACTGAGCCTGCGACTGCCCCTTTTCGAGCGCCCAGCGGAAGAACGCTATGGCCGCCTTTGATTGCGCGGCATTCTTCGGCTGCTTGTACATGACGATGAAAGTCGTGGCCGTTACCGGATAGGCGTCCGGGCCGGCGGCGTCAGTCATCACAAGGTCGAAATCCTGCGCCTTGCTCCAGTCCGCTGTAGCCGCGGCAGCCTGGAACGACTTCGCATTCGGCTCCACGAAGTTGCCAGCTTTGTTCTGCACGGAGCCATACGTCATCTTGTTCTGAAGGACGTAGGCATATTCGACGTAACCGATGGAATTCTTCAGACGGTTCACATAGGCCGCGACGCCTTCGTTCCCTTTGCCGCCCACACCGGTCGGCCATGCAACCGAAGTGCCTTCACCCACCTTGCTCTTCCAGTCAGGGCTGACCTTCGACAGGTAGTTCACCCAGTTGAACGTGGTGCCTGAGCCATCCGAGCGGTGCACGACCGTGATGTTCGCGTCCGGCAGTTTCAGGCCCGGGTTGACCTTTGCGATGGCCGGGTCGCTCCACTTCTTGATTTTGCCAAGGTAGATGTCCGCAAGGATGGGGCCCGTGAATCGAAGTTTGCCGGGCGTGACGCCTTCGATATTGACAACAGGCACCACACCGCCGATGACGGACGGAAACTGCCCCATCTGCTTCGCGTTCAGGTCCTCGACCGACATCGGCATATCGGTTGCCCCGAAATCGACCGTCGCCGCCTTGATTTGCGCGATGCCACCGCCAGAACCGATGGACTGATAGTTCACCTTGGTACCCGAAGCCTGGTTGTAGTCCGAAGACCATTTCGACAGAATCGGATAAACGAAAGTGGAACCGGCGCCGGTGATTTCTGCCGCGTGGGTGGCGACCGCGCAGGTAGCCATCACTACGGCACCCGCAAGGCGTTGCAGGAACAGCTTGTTCATGTTGGTCATCCTCAGAAAGTAAGCATCATTTCCATAAAACTAGATACGTTACGACTGTCGGGATGCTAAGTATAGTTCGTGACATTCCAGTGACAAGGATTGGCTGCGTGAATTTTCTGTGACGACGAAATTGGTCCGCTACGGCTGAGGCATCATGCGGGCTGGGCCGCTTGCCGCAAACCAACATTTCCATTATATTGGAGATGTCGATACAACAAGCCGTATCCAACAACGGGCTGGAGAACCACGTGACCGAACATCGTAAATACAACGTCCTTTTCCTCTGTACGCACAATTCCGCGCGTTCTATCCTTGCAGAGGCAGCGCTCAACCAGCTCGCTGGCGACCGCTTCGTCGGCTACAGCGCCGGCAGCCACCCGGGCACGGCTCCGAACCCATTCGCGATTGACCTCCTGCGCTCGCAGGGAATTTCGACCGAAGGGATGCGCAGCAAGAGCTGGGACGAATTCGCCGAAGACGGCGCGCCCCATATTGATTTCATCTTCACCGTCTGCGATGACGCGGCAGGAGAGGTTTGCCCGATATGGCCCGGCCATCCGGCAAAAGCGCACTGGGGTGTATCTGACCCGTCCAGAGCCGAGGGCTCGGACGACGATAAGCGAAAGGCCTTTCTGCAAGCATTCGTGCAGATGAAAAAGCGCATTGAGCTTTTCACGAACCTGCCATTCGAAAAGCTCGACCGTCTTGCTGTCCAGCAGGAAATGCAGAACATCGGCACATCGCTGCGCGAGAAAGGAGAGTAACGATGGCAGGCAGTCAAACAGTCGCGAAGGCCGCGCGGAAGGCACCCAGCGGTATCGGATTCTTCGAGCGCTATCTGTCCGTTTGGGTCGCGCTGTGTATCGTGGTCGGCATCGTTCTCGGGAAGTTGCTGCCCGGCGCGGTCCACACTGTGTCTACGCTCGAGGTCGCCCACGTCAACATCCCGGTCGGGATTCTCATTTGGGTGATGATTATCCCGATGCTTCTGCGTATCGACTTCGCTTCGCTTGGGAGGGTGCGCACCCAGTTGAAGGGCATTGGTGTCACCCTGGTTATCAACTGGGCCGTCAAGCCATTCACCATGGCATTCCTGGCATGGGTATTCGTGCGCCACGTGTTCGCCTCGCTATTGCCGGCGGACCAGCTGGACAGTTATGTCGCGGGGCTCATCCTCCTCGCTGCTGCGCCCTGCACCGCGATGGTCTTCGTGTGGAGTCAACTGACGAAGGGCGACCCATACTTCACCCTGTCGCAGGTCGCGCTGAACGACTTGATTATGGTCTTCGCATTCGCGCCGGTGGTTGGCCTGCTCCTGGGCATTTCGAACATTGCGGTGCCGTGGGATACGCTGCTCACGTCGGTCGTGCTGTATATCGTCATCCCTGTCATCATTGCGCAGGTGCTTCGAAAGATGCTTCTTCGCGGCGGTGAAGCGGTATTCCAGCGCGCTCTGGCCAAGATTGGCCCCTTTTCGATTTCGGCGCTCCTGCTGACGCTCGTCCTCCTCTTCGCGTTCCAAGGCGAGCAAATCATCGCCCAGCCACTCGTCATCGCGCTCCTTGCGGTGCCGATTCTGATTCAGGTCGTCGTAAATTCATCGCTTGCCTATCTGGCGAACAGGCGGCTGGGCGTGTCGCATGACGTCGCGGCACCGTCCTGTCTTATCGGTGCGTCGAATTTCTTCGAACTGGCCGTTGCGACGGCGATTAGTCTCTTCGGTCTGAAATCGGGAGCGGCACTCGCGACAGTGGTCGGCGTACTCATAGAAGTACCGGTCATGCTTATGGTCGTGAAAGTCGTCAATTCGTCACGTCACTGGTATCAGCGGACGTCGTGACCTAGCCAGCCGCCGTAGCCTTCTAAGGAGACGGCGCTGGCAGCGCTGTCGGCGATTTTCGACGTCTCACGAAGGGGGGAACACCTTTTCCCCTTCTCGGTGAATCGCAGGCACTCACAGAGTGGGCAGTCGCTCAAAGTTGTCGAAGCGGACAAAGGGTGGCTGCACTTCGGTGACCGCAAGCTCGTCGACAAGCGCTGCGGACATGCCCTCGCTTAACCAGGCGCACATGTCGGCAAGCTGCTCCGGCGAGCCCTGTAGCATTGTCTCTACCGAACCGTCCAGGCGGTTACGGACCCATCCAGTTACGCCTAGCGCCGTCGCACGGCGTACACACGCTTCCCGATAGCCGACGCCCTGCACGTGGCCACGTATCCGTACCAGCCGGATTTCAAGCATCCCGTCGTTCTCTTCAGTTTCCATGCCCGCAGTCCTGCAAGGTGTTGACCCGGCCTACGCTTTTCAATGAAGCGGCTCGACTGCAATCGCATGCTTACGCATCTTTTCCCAGAGACTCTTCCTGGAAATGCCAAGGGCGTGGGCGGTTTCAGTAATATGCCCCAGGTGCTGCAACAACGCGGCCCGAATGAACGCACTCTCACATGCAGCCATGTAGCCGTCCAGCGGGGTATCCATATCAAGTGCCGCGGCCGCCTGCGACCCATCTTCCTCGAAAATGTCGGACGAAAAGAGCATGTTGCGGGAGCACACGATACACGCGCGCTCAAGACGGTTTTGTAGCTCTCGCACGTTGCCGGGCCAACCGTAAGTCGCGAGCCGTGCCTCAGCCGAGGGGTGAAAGAGTTTCGTCGTCTCGCCGAGCCGACCAGCTATCTCGCGCACGAAGCGGTGCGCAAGCCATAGAACATCGTCGGGCCGGTCGCGAAGCGCGGGCATGCGTAGCTGCAGGATGTTGATGCGGTAAAACAGGTCCTCCCTAAACTTCCCGACTCGGACCAGTTCCGTAAGGTCGCGATTGGTCGCGCAAACGAGCTGGAAGTTCGTTTCGACCTCTCTCTCCCCGCCGACTCTCGTAATGCGACGCTCCTGCAGCGCGCGCAGCAGCTTCACCTGCATCGACAAGGGCAAGTCACCAATCTCGTCGAGAAAGAGCGTGCCTCCCTCCGCCTGCTCGAAATACCCCTTCTTTTGGCGCTCGGCACCAGTGAATGCTCCTCTCTCGTGACCGAAGAATTCGGATTCGATAAGCGTGTCAGGGACAGCGCCACAGTTGACTGCAACGAAAGGAAGCGTGTCGCCGGGAGAATGCCGATGAATGAACCGCGCGAGCACTTCCTTGCCGACTCCAGATTCGCCGGTAACCAGAATCGATTTGGCGCGACCAGCGACTCTTGGCACAAGCTCGGCGAGACGCCGCATCGCTTCTGACACCCCCAGCTCGCTCTGCGCGGGCATGGCGTGGTCCGGTATGGCAGTTCCTGTGAGCAATCGGACCTTCTCAACCAGCGCTCCGATATCAAACGGTTTGGTAACGTAGTCCGCAGCGCCGCTCTTTAGCAGGGAAACCGCCGTATCGACCGAGGCGTAGGCCGTGATGAAAATAAACGGTGGAATCGACGCATGAGCTGCTGCGAAACGTGAAAAGAGCTCCTCTCCCGAAATAAACGGCAGCCTGATATCGCTGATGACCGCTTGATAAGGTCGCTCCTGCAACGCACTAAATGCAGATTCGCCATCTGTGTGCCAGTCCACGTCGAAACCTTCAAGGCGGAAGCGGTCGGCTAACGACTCGCCCATGATGGAGTCGTCTTCAACGACACAGATAAGCGTCTTCGACATGATGTTCTCCTGTCTCACGCAGACGTAATAGGCAGAAGGACCGCAAAACACGTCTGCCCCGGTGCGCTGTCCACTGAAATTGTGCCACCGAGTTGCGTAATGATTTGATAACTCACCCACAGGCCGAGACTATAAGACCGCCGCCCCTCTGCTACCGCTACCGACCCAAACGGCTCAAACAGATGCTCCATTGCTACGCCGGATATGTGCTGACCGGTGTTTGACACCGTTATCTGTAGCGCAGCCTTTCGGGCAGCAACAAGACAATTCACCTGCCCGCCGACCTCTACCGCTTTCACGGCGTTCAGCAGCAGGTTGAGGACGAGCTGGCGCACCAGATGGGCGGGTAAGGCAATCACCTCGTCCAGCTCGATTTCCCACTGAAACGTCGCTTGCTTCGCCTGTATCTGCGGAGCTATCAACAGCTTCAAGTCCTGCCAATCCGACGGGTTCATCGCTGGTGAGTCCAGTCGCGCTTCAAACAGCAATGCGCCAACAGTCGCACGGATTTGCCCCAGACCGCGCTCGAGGAGCCCCAGGGTCTTTCTGGTTTGGGCGTCGGGCTCCCCGTGGGTGTTGAGCGTGTCGATGGCGTTCAACATGCCGCCCAGCGGATTGTTGATTTCGTGTGCGATGCCGGCTGCGACCCGGCCTACCGCCGCCAGTCGCTCAGAGACTACGACCTCACGTTCTAACGCCTGCTTTTGGGCCAGTTCGCCGAGCATTGCATGGAACTGCTGTTCCAGTTGGCCAATTTCGTCGTTTCCCTGCGCGCTGATTCCAGCCCTAACCTTATCCGGATGCTCCTTTCCGATGCGCGCCATGGCAGCTGTGAGGCGCAACAGTGGTTTCGCCATCCGGTCACCCCAGACCCAGCCTAACGGTATGAGCAGCAACAACGCTGGCACGGTTGCCACCGCGAGTTTGATTAGCGTGGTCCGTATGCGGCCATAAAGAATGTTCGCGTCATAGACCAGAACCACATACCCCAGGCGGCTCCCGTCGTCCGAATCCACCGGCATGCCGGCCGTTACGTCGCGGGTCGCGAGCAGTCCAGGAAAGTCGAAAAAGAAATGGTCGCCGGCGCTGTTGAGGTGCGCGATGACGGCGCCAAACTGGGCAGGGAGCTGGGCGACCACACTCTGGATGCGTTCTTTTCGTGGGGACGTCGACGCATAGACGCGAGCCTTCGCGTCGAAGAGGACGATTTCTTTTAATGGGTTCGTGGGCTCCTTGACTGTCACGGGAGTCCGAATCACCTCAAAGGCGCGCCAAAGGTCATCCTTCACCAGGGCGTCCCTAACCGATAGCGTGAGCACGCGACACAGATTCTGCGCACTGCTCTCCAGGTCATTTCTGGCGTCGGAAATCGCGACGCTCACGAGTGCGATGGTCACGAGCAGTTCCGTCAGCAGGATGACCGCACTCAGCGCGAGCGGAATCTTGTAGCGGTAACTGAGATGGGAAAACATCTGCGCGGCCCTAAACGGGTCCGGAGTTCAGGATGGCCACGAGCCGGCGGATGCCGTCAAACACCTTGTCGTTGTCGGGCACGAAGCCATCGAGATTCAATCGCTGCAGTACATCCTGGCCAGCGGGATGGTCCTTCATGCCGACCAGCGCGCGCTGAATGCGAACAAATGATTCATCGTCGAGCGTATGGCGGCCGACAATCGGAGGAAAACCATATTGAGGGGAACGCCATGCGACCCGTACGTTGCGAGTGCGCTCGGGGTACTGTTTCTCGATGGTGTCGTAGACGTATCCGTCAATCTCGCCGGCATCTGCAAGCCCGGATGTCACCGCATCAACGACCTTCCTGTGCGCATAGGTGAAGAAGGACTTCTTGAAAAAGCGGCTCGGCTGGATACCCGCGCGTATCAGCTCAGTGGTCGGAACGAGGAAGCCAGAGTTCGACTCCGGGTCGCTGAACGCGAACACCCGATTCCTGAGTTGAGTGATGTGCGTCGTCTGCGTATCGCTTCTCGGAACAATCAGATACGAACGATACAGAGGCTGGCCACCATAGTCCGGTATCGCCATCAAGCGCATCGTATGAGGATGCGTGACATAAGGGAATCCGCAAACCCACGCAACGTCCAGTCGGCCGGCAGCAAGCAGGTCATCAATTTCGCGATAGCTATTGCGCTGCACAAACCTCACATCCGCGCCACATACATTCCCGAGTTCGCTACTCCATCGGTCGAGCAGGTTGATTTCATCGTCCAGGAAGACCGCCGTTGTCCCAAACGCAACTGAAGCCGCGTCATTGGCGGACGCAATCTTGAGGGACGAAAGAAGAGGAATGCTCAGTGCAAAGCGGAGAACCTGCCGCCGTCGAACGTTACGAAGTGGTGACATAACGGCTGCCTCCTCAATATGAACCGTTACCGGACGGTAATAGGGTTCATCACGTCTACTGCTTGAAAACCTGCCGCGAGCAAGCGTCCAGCGGACTTTGGGCTGCATGGCATATCTCTTGCCCTTCATCCGATGCTAACGACTACACGAGCAAGATTCAAGCAAAGGAGGAGACCATGTCCGAACTCAAAGTCGGCCGCCGTACATTTCTGAAACTCAGCGGTGGTTCGATTGCGGCGACTGCTGCGTCCGCGCTTGCGCCTAACGTGGCTTCTGCCGCGAACCCCGTGGATACCAGCAAGACGAATCTCCCGTATCCGAGAAAACCCGTAGCCCACGCTGGAAGCATGGCGCTCAATGCGCCGGTCTCATTCACGTACCCGGACGCCGCATCGCCTTGCGTCGCAATCAAGATGGGGGGGCGTGTGCCAGGCGGCGTTGGCCCCGATGGCGATATCGTGGCCTACAGCGCCATGTGTACCCACATGGGCTGTCCCGTCATGTACGAGCCGGCGACAAAGGTTTTCAAGTGTCCTTGCCATTTCAGCATGTTCGACGCCGAGAAGGCCGGACAGATGATTATCGGGCAAGCCACTGAAAATCTTCCACGCGTGCGCCTTCAGTATGACGAGAAGACAGGCGGCGTAACCGCAATCGGCGTGGACGGTCTCATCTACGGCCGTCAGGCCAACGTTCTTTGAGTTCGAGGAGCTGAAAATGGCTAACGACAAGGACCGCATCGCTCTACCGCCGGTCACGGCCCAGCGAACCAACCTGACCTGCCACTTCTGCATCGTCGGATGTGGGTATCACGTCTACAAGTGGCCGGAAGGCCAGGAGGGTGGCCGGGCGCCGGACCAGAATGCGCTTGGCGTGGATTTCCGCAAGCAGTTGCCCCCGCTCACGCTCATCATGACGCCTGCGATGGAGAACGTGGTTGCTGACCGCGATGGCTCCCGCCATACCATCATGATTGTTCCGGACAAGGCTTGCGTCGTGAATAGCGGCTTGAGTTCGACGCGGGGCGGGAAGATGGCGTCATACATGTATACGGCCGACGGGATAACCCAGGAGCGGTTGAAGTATCCGCGCGTATATATGAGCGACCAGTGGGTCGATACGGATTGGGACCAGGCCATGGCCCTCTATGCTGGCCTGATGAAGAAGGTGCTGGATAAGGATGGCCCGAGTGGCATCGTGTTTTCCGCCTTTGACCATGGTGGTGCCGGAGGTGGATTCGAAAACACCTGGGGCTCCGGCAAGCTGATGTTTACAGCGCTGCAAACCCCGATGGTCCGTATCCACAATCGTCCGGCGTACAACTCGGAGTGCCACGCCACGCGCGAGATGGGTGTTGGCGAACTGAACAACTCGTATGAGGACGCCGAACTGGCTGATGTCATCTGGTCTATCGGCGCGAATTCGTACGAGACGCAGACGAACTATTTCCTGAATCACTGGGTGCCGAATCTAACAGGCGCGACCGCTGACAAGAAGCAGAAACGCTTCCCTGGTGAGGCGTCTCCGAAGACGAAGGTGATTTTCGTGGACCCACGGCGTACGGCGACGATTGCGGTCGCAGAACAGGTAGCAGGTAAGGACAATGTGCTTCATCTGGATATTCAGCCAGGTACTGACATCGCGCTGTTCAACGGGCTCTTCACCTACGTCGTACAGCAGGGCTGGATAGATAGGGACTTCATTGCTGCCCACACGAATGGGTTCGACGCCGCTGTTCAGACCAACAAGCTGTCGATGGACGACTGCAGCAAGATTACTGGGGTCCCCGTTGAGAAGATTCGGCAGGCGGCGGAATGGTCATACAAACCGAAGGCTCCGGGTCAGATGCCACGAGCGATGCACAGCTATGAAAAAGGCATTATCTGGGGCAACGACAACTACCTGATTCAGTCCTCGCTCGTCGACCTCGTCCTCGCGACGCACAACGTTGGCCGACGAGGCACGGGTTGTGTGCGTATGGGCGGTCACCAGGAGGGCTACACGCGCCCGCCGTATCCGGGCGACACAAAAATATACATCGACCAGGAACTCATCCACGGCAAGGGAAGGATGATGACCTGGTGGGCGTGCAACAACTTCCAGACGAGCAACAACGCGCAGGGGTTGCGTGAAGTTGTCCTGCGCCGCTCGCAGATTGTGAAGGACGCGATGCAGGGTGCTCGGGGTGCAACCACGGAACAGATGGTCGACATCATTTATGACGCGACGACCAAGGGCGGCCTGTTTGTCACGAGCATCAATATCTATCCGACAAAGCTGGAAGAGGCGGCACACCTCATGCTGCCAGCGACGCATCCTGGTGAGATGAACCTGACTTCGATGAACGGTGAACGCCGCATGCGTCTGTCAGAGCGGTTCATGGACCCGCCGGGAACCGCGATGCCGGATTGCCTCATCGCCGCGCGTGTTGCCAACACCCTGCGCGACATGTATCGCAAAGACGGCAACACAAAGATGGCTTCGCGGTTTGACGGATTCGACTGGAAGACTGAGGAGGACGCGTTCAACGATGGCTTCCGGCGCGCAGGTCAACCAGGCGTGGGGAAAATCGATAGCCAGGGCGGCAATACCGGCAACCTGGTCACCTATGAACGGCTCAGGGCAATGGCCAACAACGGGGTACAACTGCCCACAAAAGCGTGGGAGGGCGGCAAGCTCATCGGTACCGAAATGCTGTACACCGATAGCAAGTTCGATACACCAGACGGCAAGGCGCAGTTCAAGCCATCGCCGTGGCCGGGCCTGCCGAAGCCGATTGCAGACCTGAAGGGAAAATACCGTTTCTGGATTAACAACGGGCGTACGAACGAAGTGTGGCAAACGGTATACCACGACCAGTACAACGAATTCGTCCGCTCCCGTGACCCGATGGCATATATTGAAATCAACCCGTCCGACGCGCAGGAGCTTGCCATTGGAGCTGGTGACATCGTCGAGGTCTACAACGACTTCGGGTCCACGTACGCAATGGCGTATCCGGCAGCCGAAATAAAGCATGACCAGACCTTCATGGTATTCGGCCACGTCAACGGCATTCAGGACGATGTGACCACCACGTGGACTGACCGCAACATCATCCCTTACTACAAGGGAACATGGGCGAATATCCGTCGCGTCGGGTCAATGGAGGAATACAAGCGGACAGTCACCTTCAAGAGTCGCCGTTATACGTAGGCGACGGCGGCCGGCGCCTTGCCGGCCGCACTCTCTTTTGTTGGTCAGTGGCTATCCGCACACGGGGATGGGTGCAACGATGAGGTCATTCTCTCTGGGACGAGTCATCCCGCTGGTGGAAGTCTCCGTCGCTGACCCGGCGGAGCGCACCCTCCGTATTCCCGACGTCGTGACAGCCGGGATGCCGCTTCGGGACACTCGTATGCGACCTTTGCGAGACTTGCGTATCTCGGTAACGGACCGCTGCAACTTCCGCTGTGTCTACTGCATGCCGAAAGAGGTGTTTGGCAGAGACTATGCATTTCTGCCCCGGCGTGAGTTGCTCAGCTTCGAAGAAATCGAGCGCGTTGCGCGGGCGTTCGTTGGCCTTGGCGTTGAGAAAATTCGGCTGACTGGCGGGGAGCCGCTGTTGCGGAAAGACCTTGAATTTCTTGTCGAGCGACTGGCCGCTTTGCGTACGCCTCTCGGTAAGGATGTCGACCTGACGCTGACGACCAACGGTTCTCTGCTGAGTAGGAAAGCGGGAGCACTACGGGATGCTGGATTGAAGCGCGTCTCTGTCAGTCTCGACTCGATAGACGAGGCTGTGTTTCAGCGGATGAACGGTGTAGGTTTTCCCGCCGCTCTTGTGTTGGAGGGAATCGAAGCGGCGCAACGTGCGGGCTTTGCTCCAGTCAAGGTCAACATGGTCGTCAAGCGCGGCGTGAACGATGCGCAGATTCTACCCATGGCGCGTCACTTTCGCGGAACTGGCGTGGAAGTTCGCTACATCGAGTTTATGGACGTCGGCACGAGCAATGGCTGGAACATGGAGTCGGTGGTGCCGTCGTCCGCAGTCGTTCGTTGCATCGATGAGGCATACCCGCTCGTACCAACGGGCCGCGAAAATCCGTCCGCTACGTCGGTGCGATATCGTTACGCGGACGGACAGGGAGAAATCGGCGTTATCTCGAGCGTCTCACAGCCGTTCTGCGGCGACTGCACTCGACTGCGGCTGTCCGCGGATGGCCGCCTCTACACGTGCCTGTTTGCCTCGCATGGTCTGGACATACGCGCGCCAATGCGAAACGGAGATTCCGACGACGCGTTGCGTCGACGTGTGGCCGACCTTTGGATGCGCCGGGCTGACCGCTATTCGGAGCAGCGCGGCGAAAACAGCGCTGCCCGTCGCCTGCCCAAAGTCGAAATGTCGTTCATTGGCGGTTGATGCCGCGACTACAAATCGCGCTTCAGGTGGTCCAGGAGACCAGTGATGTCCAGGATGTCGTACCGTTCGCGAAACAGTGGCCGGTACATAGCTAGGGCGCAGACGCCGCATTGCGCGGTGGTCTTTCTGCATGCATCGAGAACGGCTCCCTCGGGAAAAAGGTAGCTCATCTCAAAGTGAAGGTCGCCACCGTCTTCGACGTGTGCCATTCCCTGCATCAGCGCCCGCTCGTTGGGATGAGCCCCATGGTCGATGGTTCTCTCATACAGTTGCTCAGCGACATCTGCTTCCGTTTGGTCCAGGTTGCGCAAAACATCCAGCATTGCGCTGATGCGAAACTGGGTTCTGACCGCGGCCTTTGCCGCGCGGCTGTCATGTCGATTGAGCCATACCTCCCGTAGCTCAGGCCTTTGTGCCAGGAAGATACCGTAAAGGGCCTGCTCGATGACGACGCGATTGAGTGCGTATGCTTCGACCACCTGGCCGCCACTGACGAGTTGGCAGGCGCCCAGAAATGCCGAATGGGAGCGCAGAATGAAAAATCCAGAGAACCAGTGAGCACTCCGGTGAAGCACATTCTCCTGAACGAGTCGAAAGCCTTCATCGATGTCCGAATAGCGGGCAAAGATACCAGGTTCGTTGGCAAACGTTGCAAACTGGTTGCCTCGCGCCCTGTCAAAGAAACTGGCGATTTTGTTGCTGTCCCATCCTTTCGGAGCTTCTTCCATACGGCCCTCCCGTCGGCAATCGTGGCGCAAATGCGCCCGGGACGACGCACTCCGCGGTATCGTTGAAACTTTCCAGACTGCGGAAGCTATTTGACGCGACGACCGTGTTCGTCGACAACCACCTCTCCGTCTTCTTTCGTGAACGGCACGTTCTGCGCCTCCGGAAGGATTTCGAGTACCACCTCGGATGGCCGGCACAGTCTTACGCCGTGGTCCGTCACTACCAGCGGCCGATTGATGAGAATGGGGTGCTCCAGCATCGCGGCGATGAGTTGGTCGTCGGTCACGAGCGGGTCGTCGAGTCCCAAGTCAGCGTAGGGCGTACCCTTTTGACGTACGACCTCGCGCACAGTCAGGCCTGATTGCCGAATCAAATCCACGAGCGTTTCACGCGTCGGCGGTGTTTTCAGGTATTCGATGACGGTCGGTTCGATTCCTGCATTGCGAATCATGGCGAGCGTGTTGCGTGATGTCCCGCAGTCCGGATTGTGGTAAATCGTGACGGTCATGATGTTGATTCCGATAGTGAAGAAAGGTATTGGGTAATCTGCGCCGCCGTCGACCTAGCTGTGCGCATCACGCCGACGAGGGTGGCTGATGCAAAGCCGCACCATTCGCCGTATCCGACCAGCCAGAGTCCCGGCTCCTGCACCGAGCGACAGTCGACTACATCGACTCTGCCGGCGTCGTTGAGGACATGTAGCGGCCGTAAATGTTCGAGTGCTGGCCGGAAGCCGGTGCACCAGATAACGGCGTCGACATGCGAGCGGGAGCCGCCCGGCCATACGACGCCATCGACCACAAAATGTGAAAACGGGCGCACAGAGTTCAGTGCTCCCCTTTCACGCGCTTCACGGACGAGCGGCACCATCACAACGTCGCCTAGGCCGCCGGTGGGCGCAGGGTCGGGGCGGCCTTCAGCGCGCGCTTTCCATCTCTCGGTGGCGCGTTCGAAAAGTACGCGTCCGTCAATGTCGTCCGGCAAGAAGGTGGGCTCTTCCAACGTAACCCAGGTTGCGTGACAAACCTGCGACAGTTCGGCGAGTATCTGTGCGCCCGAGTTGCCCCCGCCTACAACCAAAACGTTCTTTCCGCGGAACGCCTCCGGGTTGCGATAGTGCGCCGAGTGCAACTGCTCACCTTCGAAGCTGCCTTGTCCTGGATAGTCTGGAATGTAGGGGCTGCTCCACGTGCCCGTGGCACTGACGACCGCTTTCGCGAGCCATTCGCCGCTGTTCGTTGATACAAGATACCCGTCCTCGCGACGTGACACCGTCGTTACGTCCACGGGTCGAAGGACCGGCATGTCGTAACGCTTCTCGTACTCGGCGAGATAGCGAACGACGTGGTCGCGAGACGGGTATTGTTCAGGCGTGGCCGGCATCAACCAGCCGGGCAGTGAACTCCACTGTGCAGGCGAGAAAAGGTGCAGCGAATCCCAGGCGTGCTGCCATGCTCCACCCGGCGCGGGCTGGTCGTCCAGCACAAGATAGCTGAGGCTCGCACGGCGAAGGAAATAGGCGACGGCCAATGCCGACTGGCCGCCGCCGATTACGGCGACATCAATCGGCGTCGCCACTGATTTGCTGTTGGACATAGTGAGTCAGGCAGGTAATACTTCGATAATACTGGATATGTTGTATTCGATGCGAGTCTGTGAGGTATTGAATGACTTCTGACCTGTCGAAGATTACCTGCGGACCTGGCCCTTCCGCCGCGCGTCTGCAAATACTCATAGACTTTGCGCTAGAGCTGCATGGACGCATTCTTGCCATGCCGAGCGCAGACCAAGGTTGTGCGCGCATGGAACTAAGCATACTGCTGGGGCAGATTACGGAAGCAGCACGTGACACAGCCGCTGGGATTGAGGCGTTGGTTGTTGACCACACCTGAGCTTACCGGAACGAGGGAAGCCGAGACGCAGCTACCGGCTATTGACGCCGGATATAAATCTTGCGTATTCTAAAAAAAGGCGAGGACTCCTCGTTCGGGTAAGTTGGCACCCGTCACGCGCACGCAAGGCATCAGGCAAAGCCAGAACGTATCACCCACACTGAGTGAACTACTCCTTAACCAGGAGGGCGCTCGGGTAACGCGTGCCGCCTGACAACGAATGCCCTCCGATGGTTTGAGGACGTCTCATGTCTAATTTTGCCTACCCCTCTTTGGCCGAACAGGCCGCGATTCTCCATTCGTTCGTTGCTCGGTCCAGTTTCTCGCTCGACGCGGCGCGTGTAACCGTCGATTCGCTTATTGGACTCGACGAGGCGCAGCTCGTTTCTGCACTTCGCCAGCACTTGAAGCTGCAGCGAGTGAAACTGGGTCACATGCAGGCTGCACAGGTCGCTGCGACGCTGCGCGGCCGGCGTGGCATGAACGACCGCAACGAATCACCGCCGCAGGCTTTCGGATTTCAGTTCGCAGCTCAAGGCCAACGGGGAGCGATGGACTGCACGTTCGAGCGCTTCGACGATGCCGCTCGGGCATTTGTAGGCAGCATTCACTTGTTTCTGGCGAACGCGCGTCTGCCGTTCACGGCGACGCTGACGTGCAACGCGCAGGCGGTGATGTGCACGTTCGGCGAGGTTTTGCAGCCAGGCTACGCAATCGCATTGTTGATGCTCAAGGACGAAAGTCAGGTCACTCAATGGATTGACGGGATGCCCACGTTCCTTGAGTCGCTGCGGCGGACCGTCGAACATGCGGGAAGCCCTGGCGTACTCGCCGGCTATGCGTGCGCGAGGTATGGGAACGTGGGTCATAAGAACTGCGGCGAGGTTGAACTCTGGCGCGGCGGTCTGCGCATTGCTGTTGGCCATGAGCTTGAGGTCTATTCTGCGCTGCTCGAGCGGTGGTCGTCCGAGCAGCTCGAAAACGCCGTGGCCGATGGTTCGGCTATCCGGATTGGGGATGACTCGTTGCCCCTCGTCTATGCGCTTCGGGAAACCGAACCACTTCTGCGCGTGGTCAACTACACCTCGCCTCAGCCTGCGACTGCTTCGCTGCTGAAGCGGGCACAGCAATTTGCAAAGCGGAATCTGTTGCGCTCGATGGTGAAACCATCAGCGGCGATACGCTATCCGGCAGGCAGCGGCTTGCCAGGGTCAGTCGTCGTCAATCGCGATGCGCTCGCGACATTGCTGGACGAACGCGGCATGTCGAAAAGTCAGTTGGCACAACACCTTGGAATCGACGAGGCAGAACTGGAGGACGATTACCCTATCGGATTGTTCGTCCAGGTCGCATCGTTCCTCGGAGCGTCTGATTTTAACGAGTTGGTTGGCCGGATACCCCGTGATGCATGGGTCGATGCGCAATCGGCAGAGGTCTTGCAAGGCCTCTTGGACGCGACCGAGCAGGTGCGCGTCAACGTATCTCCCCAGTTCTCTCCGCAGGCCATCGCCGTCATCAATGAGGCGGCCGAGGACCTTGCTGCAGCACGCTGGGCCGCAGAGCAGAATCGCGCAGGTGTTATTCAAGGCCTTGACGCGGCGGTTCACTCCGTCGATGCCGAAGAGTTTCTAGCCTACTTGCAAGACGTTGAGTGCGTCGTGCGGGCTGGAGTTAAACCGTTCTTCACGCCGATTCCCGACCATGACCTTCCCGCTGTAGGCAAACGGCTCGTACTCGCCATCTTGCCGGCAAACACCGTCGCTCAGTGATGGGGTGATGCAGCGCTGGGGGGCGCTGCATCACGTTACCGCTGCGTGAGGTAAAACCCGCGAGCATGGACGGTCTTTCGCCTCCTCACGAGATGCAGGTAACAGCAAGTCGCTAGTGAACCCTCGGCGCCACAACATCGGGGACCATCCTATGCCGCTTCTTGTAGGTTACAACGGGCTTCGCAGGCTGCGCATTCCGACCGTGCGCCGCCTCACGGTATTCGCCGAGCATCTCCTGAAGCGCGAAACTAAATTCGTTAATTTCGTCGCCTTCAGTCAAATCTGACGTGGCCGCGCGCTGGCTGGACACAGCGACTTCGTCCAGGATTCCTACGGCCTCTGCCTCCCCAATTTGCAGGGTACGCATCAGCTCGGAAGCTTGCATGTACCGTCGCTCTTCGAAAGTCCTCTCGTCAAGCTCAGAATCCCAGAAGGTCACGTATTCATGGGCACTGCCTTGATATTCAACGATGTCGAGCCAACTGGCGAAGCCGTAAATCCGTGCAAGCAGGTTCAACGACGCGTAATACTGTTTGACGTCCCACCCGATATGCAGACGCAATTTTTTTGCCATTGCCTTGAACCACTCGATTGATGGCGCAAAGAAGACCTCTTTAACCTCATCCATTTGATTATCCTGTTTGTAGAGCCGCATCGCACCGATGCAAAGGCTCCAAATCTTCAAGGTGTTGGTCATACCCGGTTACCTGACCGGAAATATCTGCCTCGCTTCAGCGCTTCTCGAGCGCCTCCTGACCTGGGATACGCCGAGAAAGACGCTGCGCAAGTCGTTGCAAGTAAGACGACTCTACGGCCAGTGAGGACTCTGTGCGCCGCGCAGGCTCGGACCCTGGAACTTCAACACCGGTGTTCGCAATGCCATAGGCGTCAGCCTGGGCGGCACCCCGCCTGGCGTTTTGCTTCCCTTCGGCGTTAGCCCTGGCGCTTTTCGCGCTGACGCCTTCGAGTCCGCCCATCTCGTTTCCGGCGCGAATGCCGTCCGCTTTGACGACGTTGGAGTGAGTCCTGCCCGTAACCCGGTTGCGACTCGTTCGACGGGCTGGCTTGAGTATTTCTTCTCGCCACGAATCGTCCGCGTTAAGGAACTCCAGTCCTTTCCAGGTGACGGAGCCGATATTGCGGGCATCTTCCTCGACGATGTTGAGGACAGCTGTCGTACCATCGGATTTTTGCCAAAGCAGGATTCGGGCGTGTCCGTCCAGACGTTTCACCCGCGCGGGCAAAGGAGTGGGCCTGCCAGGCTGGCTCGCATGCTCATTGAAGTGCTCAACGAGTTCATCGGAGGTGTAGCGCATCGACATGAAGTTGACCAAACCTCGCCGACAAATCCGCGTTTGCCACGGGATAAATCGCTCGAACACCTCTCGGGGTGTAAGCTTGCGAGCGGCGTCGCCGCGGCGTTGTGCCTGGGTGTAGTTGAAGATGGCTTCCGGGGTCAGCCCGACGCCTGCCGTTCGCATCGCGTGTGACCTAAGCCGCTTTTTGTTCGTGTACAGGTTGTAATGCTGGATTGCCTTCAGCAGCAGGCGCTCGAACTGGTCCAATGGAATGGGGACATCCTTTGCTTTCCGGCGCCGCATATCTTTGGAGAGATGGTCGGTTCGGCGGGTGTATGCGCTGTCTTCGCCGAGCATCATCAGAATCATCAAGCTGTTGACGCCTTCTCCGACACCCTTAAGGTCTCCACGTCCGGGAGGCGGCAGCATCCTCATCAGGCCCATCTCATCGCAAGCAGCCACAATGACGTGCTCGGATGCGCCAGCTCCGTTGTCGACGAATATCGCGTCAATGTTGCCGTGAAGCAGTCCTTTGGTCGACGTGAGACCGAGTTCCTGCGCGCGTTCAACCTTAGGCAGAAAGACCGACGCGATGCATCGGCGAAACGCTTCGGCATTCTCACCCCTGATGGCTAACTCGTAACCGAGGATGGCTCCGGACAGACGCGACACCGCGAACATTACCGTCATGTGGACACTTTCAATCCGGGCGCCAATTCGAGCGGCTACGCCAATCTTCGCAACGAAGCCGTCGACGTCAAGAATCTCAATGAGCCCTTGTGTGAGATGGCTTGCCTGACCGACACGCGCGTCGTTGTACTGCGCTGACAGCCGTTTTCCTTCCCTGAGGCTCTTGAGGGAAAGGTCAGGGATGAGCCGCTTTGTCGCGTGATGGCGGAACGACCGAAGGCTAGGAATGAGACGTTTCGGCCATTTCGGATAGTCCATGAGAACCATGCGGTCATAAGCCTCACGCATGGTGCAACGTAACCGCGCCCAATGCTGCTCCAACGTGCGAATAAACTTTGTTTCGTCGCTCGGCCTAACGGGATGACGGCGCTCATGACTCTCAGCACCAATCGCTACGTTTCGCGACGCGACGCGAACTTCACTTGCTGACTTTGGACCCGGCTTCATCTTGTTTATCCCAACACGCGACATTTTAGGATGTCCCTGCCGGAACGTATGTTTCGCGAGCGCGTTCGGGTGGCCGCCGTTATGCACGAATTTGTGGAACAACTTTCTGATGGCCGTCTGGAATCCATGCGGCTGACCAAGCGCGGTGACTACGCGTTTCAGGGCCACTGAGCGAGCGCTATCGCTGACCACCACCAGGTCATTGAAGATGAAATCGGAAGGGTTGCCTTTTCCGACAGGGTCGAGATACGCGAACGCCTGCACAATCCGCATACGCTTATCCATTCCCTTCATGGCGCTGGGTCTCAGCTTGTCGCGAGCCCCCTTCATCTCGATGGGCATGACGGTGTCATCGACCAGATAAATGTCGTCGAGCGGCTTGTCGTCAGCGCTCTCATGCCACGTTTCCCATGCGCCGACATCCTTGGGTGTTCCGGAGGTGACCCGCAGCACGTGGAGGGATTTGTCGTATGGGTTCCAGGCGACAGACCGGTAAATCACGTAGTCGCCATCGCGCTCGCGCTTGAAAGGGGTAAATCGGCCAAGCTGGTGGGGCCAGGTAGCGGATTGAAACTCGAGCAGCTGTGCAAGCTGCTCAGGATTAGGGACAGGGGGCGTAATGAAATCGGAGAAAATGGGTTGCATTTTTTGCTTCTTATCAACTAGGTGTGCTAATCGATGTTATTTGACATGTTTCTACAATCGGAGTCCGAACGAGGCCATGACCAGCTATCTGGATGGCCCCGACGACAACCTATGAGCGGCTGTGATTGCCTGTTGCTAGCGAATCAGGTGCATGGGTAACTCCACCTTTAGCTCTTTCGAATGGTCGACCGTCAAGAAACCGTATGAGACAGCGACGGCAAAGAGCTGATGCGCGGCATCGTCGCTGATGCCAAGGCGTCTTGAAATGCGTCCAAGCACGGAGCCCATTGCCCCCCGTGCGCTGCTCCTAAGAAACGCATTCGCAAACCAATGTGCGTCGTCATAGTTCAAAGCCACATCCTGGTCGCGCACGGTTCGATACATACCGAAGTTATTCACGAACTCCCGCTGGCCAATGGCGTCGCCACGCATCAACTCCCACGTCCATCCACGAAGCGCGAGAGCGTTCCGCTCGCGCTGCTCCCGGTCGAGTTCCGCCTGGTTCGGGACGTATTTCGCGTCCTTGATGGAGATACCGTGGTAGTGCAACTCCAGGCTGCCCGGCATCACGTAGGTAACGATGACGTCAATGGTCATAAGGTCTGTGCGCAACAGGAGTTCGCGCTTGCTTTGTGCGCGGCGTAGGGCAGCGACGTCGTAGATTCCATACTGGTCCCGCACATCAATGACGTACGGATGGAATGCGAGGGAGAACAGGATGCGCTGCTCATTTCCCGATAACGCCTCGTAGCGTCGGCGGAATTTCAGCCCACGAAATGTCGTACGCGTACTCAACGATGACTGGCGGGCCTTGAGCAAGGCGTCATAGTTGACCCCGTGCGGCCAGCCGTACTTGTCGGTCGGTGGTAAGCGAATGTTTCTCGGCGTGACGAACGGGCGCGCGAGATTCAACAGCCTGAACTCACCGATGGTAGCTCCCTGGTTCGCGGGTGGTCGATGGGCAGCGATAGGCGGCCACGTCCGCTTCGCCTGGAGAGTGCTGGTCGCGAGATAGTCAGACCTTTCCGCGCAGGCAGCAATATCTTCTCTGCTGGATGTGGGGACGCTCATTGTGCGACTCCGTGTTTGAGAAACTTCCGCACTGCCACATCGTCCATTTCGTTAATCTGGCCCTTGGTGAATTGCGGCATCTTCAAGACGGTCGCCGAGTTGCAAAGCGTCATCAAGCGGCGGCGTCTATACGCCGGCTCGGACTCCTCGCACTCCGCGAGCGCCAGTTTCGCGAGCGGCAATCGGTCACGGATTTGATACCATGCGAGGTCCATTCGGTGACCACGTGTCAAGGCGCGTTGTGTAAGTCTCCCGCGATAGCCCTCATCAGAAAGCCGCTTTGCCGTCGCACGTATGTGTCCGGAGAATGACCGGTCGAGAGCCTTGTCATAGGCAAATCGCGTAGGTACGTCTTCTCCAGCTGCGACCATGTTTGCGCGAGACAGAAAATAACCTGCGCAGCGAGGAAGGCGACGCATCAGTTGAGAGAAAGTGTCATCGGGATGCATCCTTCGAACTTCCCGATACGCCTCAACGTAGTGAGCGAACCACCGGTCGTGATTTTTCGCAGCCCATTTACGGTTTCTGGCGGCAGTGCTTCGAAGACTGACGTTCTCCTTTTCCTTCGCGGGCGCAGTTTGGCGTTCCTCGGATGCCGCGGTCAAACATTCCGCTTCAACCGCATCCCAGGTCCCGTAGAGTGCAATCAGCAACGCGACGCCTTGCAATGGATTTCGGAATACGGCTTTGCCGCGTAGGACGGCGCCGACTTGCACGCGTCCGAGCAGAATCGAAGTGCGCGAGATTAGACGTGAGTGAGGGGTATCCTTAAGATACTCTTCCGTGCGCCGCCAGTTGACGCCTTTTTCCTCTACCAACCCCAGTTCACTGGCGGATTTTGCAACAAGGGTCGCAAAACCTATGTGATTGAGTTGCGGCAAGTAGTTAGGCTGCAGCAGGTTTGAAGCAGCCTTCGCCATCTCCGTTTCCGATGCCATGTCGGCGTCGGACAACGCCGTCGCCTGCGAGAGAGGCCTCAGTCCGCAGCCGCAATGCCTGCCCGGGTGCGTTGTCAGATTCGGATGTTTCCTGAAGTCGGCACACATCTCGCACGGGACGTGCAGCGGCAGTTGATGCCGACTACAAAAGAGCAGGCCCGGTACGAGATGGTCGCGTTTCCAAAAAGGGTTGCCGCACGGGGCGATGTCGTCCTGGATGCACATAGGGCAGCAAGCAGCGGTAGCGCGCGCCCAGCCAGAGCGTGGCCCGTTTAGCCCGACCACGGCCGGCAGCCCCATTTTTGGCGCGTCAAGACAGTGACCTTCGAGAAAGGCTTGCCCTTCCGGGTCCAATGCGCGCTTGAATAACGGCAAAAGCATATTGCGAGCGAAAACCTTATCGAGCGGTCCAACCAAATCTCCAAATTGGTCAATAAGGCTCCGCATACCACTCGGAAACAGCAGTCCACTTGGTGTCAGGTCAACGCACGCGAAGCTACGAAGGCGCGCCGGGTACAGGGGTAAATGCTCACCGTCGGCGATGGAGGTCATCACCATTGATGCAAAAACTTCATTCGATTGCATGTCTAGCGGGCTCCCTCGCGTTGATAGCGCAGCACGGTCGAAATCCGCAATCTCGCTTCGCGTGCGACCGAGGCCACGTCCATTGCCATTTCATTCGCAGCAAGGACCGAAATCGCGCTCTCCAGTCTGCGAACGATGAAGACCTCGCGACGGGCGGGCAACTGTGCGGCTTTTCCTGCACCACCGAACGCTTGTGTTGCACGGTCGAACAGGTATTGATTCATCCCGTAGGCGAGACGTGTCTGATATGCCGACGGAAGCGGCTCGCGACCAGCCGCGCTGCTGCGGACCGGCCTCTCGTTTGACAAGACGACGCGTGCGAACGACGCCGACGGCATCGCACGTGGCTTTCGATTCATGCGCCGTCGACGAGCGACCTGGTTGCTGACCAGCCACTCACGGTCGTGTCGATACAACCACACCCAAAGAGCCGGTTGCCGATGCCGAATCTCCTTGCGCCCTATGCCAGCGCACTCGGTTTGATGGCGCAACCATGCAGTGCGCTTCGCGTCACGTATATCCATAGCGGGTGCCGCATTGCTCCCCCCCGTTTTTGTTGTGCATGACCTGATGGGCAACGGGTCAACATCCGCCGACAGCCATTCAAGCAGTATCAGAAAGACCGGATGGATGGCTCTCTCCTCCCGATTCAGCATGTATATGCTGGTTGCTGCGATGTCCGTATTCGCGAGCAGCTCGTTCAGACGAACGTCCTCGAAGCCATCGGAGAAAACAGCGGTGAATGCGCTTCGAAGCGAATCGAGCCGGCACCGTCCGGTTCCGGAAAGGTAATGTTTCTCACATAGCCGCCGACGTATGCCGTCCCTGGTCCGTTGGGATGAGCATCCGCACGCCATTGCGTGAGCCACGTGTGCGTAACGGGTTGCATTGCATGCCGTATTCTCGCCGGCGTGGGACGCCAGCATCTCTTCGAGGGAGCTGCAATCGTCGTCGCTGACCAGCTTGCATTCGTGAACCGGACAGCGGGTAACGAAATCAATGCAGTGTATGCAATACGAAACGCGGCGCCCATGCACCTCAGCGGCGAAACGCGCGCATTCAGGGCACTGCAAGCCATGGCGATTTCCACATTGGATGAACGGCCGTAGCCGAGGACAGCAGGTTCGGGAATGCAACCCGTCCACAAGCTGGGCAACGAGCTTCCGTTGCATTAGAGGGCTCATACCCTGGAAATACAAAGGCGCGAGCGAAAACTCTGACACGACCTGTTCGGGTGCTCCGTATGCATCTTCTGTTGCTTCGCAGAACAGCTTTGCGCGCGACGGAAGGGTCCCGACTAGCGGGGCACAACGTCGGTAGCAACGTCCAGATAGCCGACGAGCGGCTTCAGTGCCGGTCGTAAAAGCAGCAGCCTCAAGTAGACTCGTCGCGGTTTCACCGGCGGTGGCGGGAACATAGGTCCTAAGCATGGTTAGCCCCCGGCGTTGGCACGTAGGTGATTGGAAATACCGGATTCGTCTCTTCCAGTCCCGGCACCGACTGCATCATCGGCTCGACGGGAAGCCAGTCACCGTGCCTACGAATGCTGGCAGAGGTGAATGAGCCGCCTTCGCCCAGTCTCCTGACGGCACGGAGATGTGGCCATTCAAGGGCGAGTGCATCCTTTGCCAACTTCAGAAATTCGTCCTTCCCAGGCCGCTCGAAATCTTCTTTCCGGCTGACGCTCACGATATGAAGGCACACCTTGACCGCAAGCTCGCTGCGTCCACAAGTCACCCACCACACGGTGTCAGCGAACCATTCCGGTTCGGCAAAACCCATGCAACCTGTCAGATACGTCAAGTAGATGTACTCGCACGTCAGGGACCACTGTGCAGAGCCTCGTTGTGCCGGCGCAATGTTGTACCAGGTTTTTCCGGCAAGGAACGTAGTCGCAGTGTTCTGCTCGGAGAGCGCCGCCGCAGCACCGGGTGTAGCAAGGCAAACAATCGGAATGCCGGTATCTGCGGTGAAACGAGCAAGGATTGCCCACAAGCTTTTGGCCAGCTTCGTGCTTGCATTGCGCGTATCGATTTGTTCGACAATCAGCACGCCGAGATTTGCCGCAATCGCATAGGCCTGCAAGGCCGGCCCAACTTCCTCTTCTCCGCGATGGAAAGGGCCGCGCAGGCGGGCTGAATGCGCCAGATTCATGGCGTCGTCGAAGTAGCGAAGGAAGAGTTTTCCGAACGAACGCGGTGCGCCGTTTTCTGGGAACGGCACGGTCAGGGATGGCAGGCGCGTGTATTGAATCACCCCACCTTGTGGAACCGCTATTTTAATGGGTTCGCCGTCTTTGCCGAACACGCGCTGCAAAGCTTTCCGAAGTGCCTGTTGGCTCATTCCCGTCGGAATTATGACGAAGTGACCACGCGGTCCGGCGCTGTCGACGGTAATCGGCGCGGCTTCTAGCGCATGGCCGTGCCGGTCAGTCAGATGATTGATGTACCTGGCCGCGGAGATGGTCTTACGTCTGAACTCTTCGGAATTCAAGTTGCGCTCTGCCGCGCTTTCGAGAGCAGAGGCAAATAGTTCGACCGCGAGTCGCGCATGCTCGAACGTCGGAATCTGGAGGTCACTTACGCCAATGCCGCGCTCCCCGAGGCGCTCTGCGGGGATGCACTCCATTGCGTCGTAGCCGTCGTCGAGCGACCTTACGTCCTTGAGAAACCGCGCGCAGGGATTGAAGTCGTCCAGGAGGCCAGAGAGACGGGCACTGTTCAGGTCCCTCGCCTCATCGACAGTCAACTGCATTGCGTCACCTCACCAGTTGATGAGAACAGCATGACGGCAGTAGGCGCTCGCTGACCTTCGCAAGGATTAATCGCGGCTCGGCCCAGCCACGTAGGTAGCCCGAGAGAACGTGGCTGCGTCGACTTGCGGCGGCCAGCGGACGTGTGCGGCCACCGTGTTTTTGTTCGCGGAGCTTCGGTTGCCGCGATGTTGCTGCGGATAGAAAAGTTGCGCGCAAGAGTGCGCGGCGACAAATAAGTTGTCTTCATGAGTGCCTCCAAATGGACGTGTCTTGCCCCGGCGCACTCCATCTGGTAATCTAACGCGCGTGGTTTGGCGTAGATGTGCCTTTCGGGGTGCACCTCGTGAGACGGCGTCCAGGGTTGCAGCCCCGGACGCCGTTTTGTTTTTGGGCGTAGATGTTTTCCGCTGTCTGTAATCCGCTATCGGGGTCCCTGTAAAAGTTCAACAACGCAGCGAAAGCTGCTTGACAAAAATTGGATTTGTAGGGCGTTGCATTTCTCGCTATACTATTAATCTATCCATGCTAGATTTCCAATAGCTGCGCGTTATTTGGGGAGGCATAGTAGCCGAAGCGAGCCATGTCTCGCAAGTCTGTTGACGAACAGCACAGGCATTTCATCCGCGCCGCGACAGGTTCGCTGGTGGCTTAACTTCTTCTTTTTCTCGCGAACCAAGCGTTGGCTGCCGTCTTTCATCCGTCTGGCACGAACGAAGCTTGAATTTTTCGGCGGCCGGGCATCTGAGCTGTCGGTGCTCGCCTGAGAGCTATAGACGCTGTCGCTTCCGACCTAGATAATCGCGCAGAGCGCGCCTTCCTGAGGCGCCGTCGTCGGAAACAACACTCCATAAAAACACCGTTTCCATCGATACATTTATATCTGTAAAAATAATCGATTTCGCGGAAAAAACAAGGATTGTTGTGAGCGAGGAAGATGCGGTGTGGGGAGGACTAGCCTCCCGTGTCATCCGGGTCGCGCTTGAGCGAAAGGGATTGACCTATGCTGGATTGGCCGAAACGCTGACTGCCATTGGGGTTGGCGAAACAGAACGCGCCCTTATCTCGCGCCTCGCTCGCGGCACGGTAAAGCTCACACTTCTGCTGCAAATCATCCATGTAACGCAAGCCTTTGCTCCACGCCTTTGGCTGGAGGCATTAACTCTTCCCGGAACGTGGGAGGAACGGGCGCAAGCGGTGGTTGCGGCCGAACTGCGTGAAAAGCCATGGATTACGCCGAACCGACTCGTCTCTCTTCTCGCAGATATCGGAGTTGCCACAACCGAGAAGTCGCTTGCGTCTCAATTCTCGACAGGCGCGATTCCTCTCACGCTCTTTCTGCAGTGCTCCGTCGTGCTGGGGAGTTGCAGCCTCCATAGCTATATCGACTTCGCGGACCTTGTCGCCGCAGTTGACTTGAGCGACCGCCAGCGCGGCCCCGAATAGATGAATCCTTGAGTTCTTCAATCGGTGAGCTAGACTAAATTTATCGGCACATTTGTACCGGAAATATGGCGCTATCTTGGCATCGGCCTGGTGATTTTTCGGCCGACTCCAGAAGGCAGGAAATCCTTCGACGTCCCACAACTGCCTTGGCATCCAGCGCTGAGCGCCAACGCCATGCGTATGCGAGTAGGGTTTCCTGCTACATACCGACCTGCAACGGGTGGTGTTGAGCAGGGATTCAGGTGCCGCGGCGAAGCCAAGTCCTATCTGCTGACCAGGTGCGGCGACCATGCGCAGCCAAACATGGTCTACATGCTGTCCGGTGTCGAACTGGCCGAAGCAAAACAGATTTCCGATGACCATGCGGGGCGGGCGATACGTCGAACCACCTGCGCGTTCCGACCGGCGATGTATGCGACGGTCGAGACGTAGCCGGACTCGTGCGCATTGCCGCCAGGTCGACACGACATAACTGGAGGGGTATGAATTTCCACCACCAGCAGGAGACCGCGATGCCCATCTGGAGACCACGCCCCGCTTCCGAATTGCCGCGGATTCCGTTGTCTCGATGGCGCATATTCGAGACGGAGGACGGGGGCCGGCATTTTGTTGGCGTGGATATGTTTGACTCATCCGGGCGTGTCAGCTCGCCGATAGTGACGTTCGACCCGGTCGCAATGCAGGGCACGACTCAGACCGGACGTATTTACGAGCTAGTCGGCAGGAAAGGCTGGTCATTGAATGTCGAATACGTCTGGATAAGGTGGTGCGAGCTGTACGAGGTGACGTCGTACACCGACGTCACCGAACGTCTGCTCGACGGAGCTGATTATGACGACCCCACATGAGCGCACGAAAGCCGTTATTGATACGCGAGAGCTGTTGCAGATGCTCGCATCTGCCGACGAGATAACCATCAACGGCCTTTTCCAGACCGTGGCCCTAGGCCTGCTCAGGCACTATCCGCTCGACATTGACCTGGACCGGTCGGCCGCAGCATTACCCGGAATCTGGGCCGCACCAAAACAAAGGCGGCCGGGCTCAACAGCAGTCTCGGAATGTCCACGAGGTTCTCCCTACTGGGGCGATGCTGACGATGTTCGCAGTCAGGAAGAAGATGATGACCAGACGGCATGTGGTTCCTGACGATTTCCCGAGGGAGCCGTGGCCTGGACTCGTGCCCGGTGCACAACCCAAGCTTCTCGTGCGCGAGAAGAACAGGCGATATCACACCGGTCTCACAGACGAAGAGTTGTGGACGCGCTATGACGCGTGCGAGGACCTCTCCGGTCAGCTCGCGGAGTACGCCTCGGGAAAGATGTCCGCGTCTGACCTGTCGCTGGACGATGCACTGGAGCGGGTCGAGAAAGGTCTGAAAGCGAAGGTAGGCGCCGGCCAGTGGGATTTTTCTCGCGGCGAGATGGCCTGGTTGATGCAGCGTACGCGTGAGCTACTGTTGGCTGCGAGCAACGGCGGAGGCGTTCACCATGACCGTTGAAGAAGCCGCGAAATATCTCTTCGTGAGCCGTTCTCATATCCGCGTTCTTCTCGCGTCAGGGACGCTGCTCGAAGTTTTGCCGGGAAACCCACTCGGTGAGGTCGAAGTCGAAGTGGCTTCGGTACAGGCTTACCGGGAGAGATTGGACGCCGCGCGGCGAGCCTGGCTGGATGCGCAGACGGAGGATAACGACCCTGTGAGGTCGCAGGTACTTCGACGACCTCCGCCCGATGATTCCTAGCTCAGGATATCGCCACTGCCGCTATCTGGCCCTAGCGACATCAATCGGCTCCCCACATGGTCAAAGCGAACACCAGCGCCACATTATGGTTCAGCTATTCGCCCATCATCAGAACCACAAGGAGGTAAGACATGAAGCAGCTCAACCCCTTTTCTGAATGGCTACTCCACTTCGCTTCATCACAAAAGAATATCGACCGCGTCGCGATGTGGTTCGGAGGGGGCGTCTCAGTTCTGGCAGCTACATTTACCGTCGCAGTCATTGTCATGCTGCTGCTCAGATGAGCTATGCCGGGAACGACACGGTCATCGTCTGGTTCTCGAAATGTCTTTGCGACTGGGCAGGCTGACCACCGACGTTGGGCCACCTGATAACGCGGCCATCGCCCGTCACTACAGGGGAGCGGCATATGCTTTCGGAAAATATTCTGGACCTTGAGATTGCGCTTCGGAAGATTCACGAACTGTCTATGGTGGACGGCGATTTAGGGTATGCATACTGGCACGAAGTTGGTCAGCTTCTACGGCGAGCAGCTGGTATGCAAGCCGAAATGGATTTGCTCACAAAGGAGTTGGAACGATGTCGCGCAATACTTGCTCACGAAACTGGCTGAAAGTCACGCCAGATGTGGCAACAGGTGTTAGTCCAGCATCAATGCATTCGTCTGGTCGAGCCGCAGGCAACAGTGATGTCCGGCGAACCGAGCCTAGTCGTCGTTCTCTTTCGAGCGTGGCGACCTGATGTGAAGCCACGACACTCGCATTTGACGCTCGACTACACTCGGTGCCTGCCGCAACTGGTGCGGCGCTTTTGTGCGCTCAGACGGTGAGTCATCTGCGTGGTTTTCAGGCGGCGTTGTCCGTAAACCAAATTATTGGAAAAACGTGTGGTCGGGTGTTGAAGGTATTTGCGCAAACGTCTGTCGGACTGGATGCCTACAGGACGGCGACGTAACCGATTGATGTGCCGAGATAATTTGGGCGTAACCAGAACTAACGGTGAAGCGTAACCAGAATTAATGTACCTCGGCAATCCTTCACCCTGCGCTCCATTTCTTGTCGTCAGTCGGATAAGAAGAAGCGCCGTTGCCGGCGTTTCTTCAATCACAAGGTATTGCTAGCCGATACAGATTTTCGCGGCAATATCCGATTCCAGCGAACCCTCGGCAAAGGGTTCGAACGTGTGCGGATACTCTTTCCCTTCGATAAGTTTCCCGCCCCCCATTTTGCCTGTGTAGGCGAGTACCTTGGGCTGTGAAATTTGTCGCGTAGCGCAGTTGATGACGACGCTGTTGACCAGCGACTGGAACGCCGGTTTTCCTTTCGTGGCGTTCGGTTGCGGCTTCGAGAAATCCTCAAGCACCGCCCCGAAAGAAAGCGCTCCTCTGTGCTGCGCCTGGCAGCATTCACAAGCTCTTGCAGGCCGGTACGGTTATCGCTGCCACCGGCAACCGCTCGACATGCCCGTCGACAACTTTCAACTGCGTCACGGATAGCTCCATTGGCTTGCCGATATTGGCGCCCGTCGTGACTTCGTAATCAGCGGATGGCTCGGGCGTGAACTGGGCAAACTTGGCCGAGTTGTAGATCACAAACCCGGTATCGCGCGACCACTGCGAACCGAATTCAAGGGGAATTCCCGCTTTGACCCGAACTTCAGCGTAGGTGAGCTTCGATTCGTCCGGGATATCGTTGGGCATATCGAGCTTTGGCGGTGGGTTTAGCGCCGAATTCAAATTCAACGACTTGTGCTGATACGTAATGAAGGCGAGCGACCGTGTCGCCCGGTCCATCTTGAAGTGGCACGGTGCCTGAGTGTATTGAAGCACGTTGTCACTTCCTTCTCCCACGAAGCGGAAACGCACGCGGGCACTCGTGTCATTCGGGCCCAGCACGATATCGGTGGGAAGGCAGGCGGCAAGCAGTGTTGTGCATGCCGTGACAGCTAGAAATCGTTGAAGTCGCGGGGAGCGAGGGAACCAGTTCATTTTAGGATGATCGAGATATCGCCTTCGTAGGCATTCGGAAGGCCGTAGAGTGAACCATTCTCCGAACGCGCTACCAGCCGGTCGGTATTTGCGGATGATGCGGCGTAGACCACGATGTACTCCGCCGAAGCAGGTATAGGCGTCGTTGCAAAGTAGTAGGCGCCCCGAAAGAACTTTGAATCTCGTGCCATCGGGTTGAGCTTGTTGTTGGCAACCTCTTTGAGACCCGCGTCGAGAAAAAGAACACGCGGCCTGAAAACCGTGGCCAGAGGTAACCAATCAGAGCTGGCGTAGGTATCGACTTCCACCGTCGTCGCTTTCACCTTGGGCAACCTGTATGCGACAAAAGTGGCCCTGCCTTCAGCGAAGTCGAACGTCGAACTTCCGTTCAGACTGATGTGCGTATGGCTGACTCCTTCTGCACTCATCTCTTCGAAGTGAACACTCCGCCAGTTGGAACAACACCCGGCCGGAGGCGGTGGGTCGAAGGAGATGGGCGGACGGGTTGCGCACGCGCTCGCGGCGAGAATCGCAAGCAAAGCGAGCGGTTTGATGAGCAAAGGAATTTTGTGGCTCGCCGCAGTCATCCAGGAAATTATCCGCACAAACAAGTTAGACGCGTTTACGGCGTCGCATCATAAAACTTTATCCCGTGCAGTTTGCCACTCTTTTGTCACAATCGAGCCGCAATGGCCGGCATGCCGCGATGTGGAACTTCAAGTCAACATTTTCTTCGGTATCGACGAGCGATTGGAATGCATCTGGCATATTCGTATTCCGCGATTAAAGCGTTCCTTGCTTTCGGCCGATAACGAATTATCAATCACTGACGCTTGCAGTCGCTCGTCGTGCTCTTCTTTTGCCTATTTTTTGTCCCCATCCTTGGGCAGTTGACCGCCCGTTACATGGCAAATGAACTGGAAGGCCAATTCCACGACTCCATCGTGTTGACCCAGCATTTCCTCACCGATGAAGACTATAAGCAGCGTCAACTGAGCTACGCGTCGGTTTGCTCAAAAATGGAGGCAACGGGTGCTACGGCGGAAACCAAGGCGATTTGTTCGCCGGCAGACGAAGTAGCACTGGTTGACCTAAGTTCCTGGGCATTAGGCGCGCTGGGGGTTCTGATGCTGACACTCATTTACGGCGCTCGCTGGTTCACGGGCACCAATCGGGCACGGTTGAGCTGGACATTCGGGTTTGTGGTCAGGGCCGTCATGCTGCTGCTTGCAGTCGCGGTCCTGGGTCAGGCAGCGCTCTTCGTGTTCTCCATCTACACCCTTGAGTCAATGGCCATCCAGCGGGTCCACGGAGTGCTGCTTGGAAGCATCGCGCTGACCGCAATACTTGCATTTTGGTCGTTGTTGCGATTTACGTTCGGACGAACCTGTCCGCATTTTTGTGTGCGAGGCGGGTTAAAGATTTCTAGCCACGTGCGAGCGTGAAGCGCTCGCCAAACAGGATAGCAAACTGGTTCATCGCCGCTTTCCAGTCGAATGCCGCTCTCACGGACTTTGCCAGCACGTTACGTAGCGCCAGCCACAGCAGCTTGATGGCGGCCTCGTCGTTGGGGAAGTGGCCTCGGGTCTTGATGATCTTGCGCAGTTGCATGTTCAGACTCTCTATGGCGTTTGTTGTGTACACGACCCGGCGTATCTCCGGAGGAAACACGAAGAACGGTGTGACGTGTTCCCAGGCGCGCTGCCAGGATTGCACGATGGTCGGATACTTCGTTCCCCAGGGTCCTTCAGTGAAGTCCTGCAAGGCCTGCTGTGCAGCCTGTTCGCTCGCGGCTGCATAGATCGGACGCAGCGCCGTGGCGACCGCCTTGCGGTCCTTGTGGCTGGCGTACTCCAGACTGTTTCGGATCAGATGCACGATGCAGGTCTGCACCGCCGTGCGGGGGTACGCCGTCCCGATCGCCTCGGCCAGTCCTTTCAGACCGTCCACCACGGCGATCAGGATGTCCTGGCAACCGCGGGTCTTGAGGTCATTGAACACCTTGAGCCAGAACTTCGCGCCCTCGGTCTGTTCAATCCACAGGCCGAGTACGTCGCGCTGGCCGTCGGCCTGGATACCCAGCGCCAGATAGACGGCCTTGTTGCTCACCACGCCGTCGCCACGGATCTTCACGCGTAGCGCGTCGAAGAACACCACCGGGTACATCGGCTCGAGCGGGCGGTTTTGCCAGGCCAGCGTTTCAGCCATCACTTCGTCAGTGACTGAGCTGATGAAGTCGGGTGAGACCTCGGTGCCATAGCTTTCAGCCAGAAACGCCTGAATCTCGCGCACGCTCATGCCGCGGGCGTACATGGCGATGATGCGCTCATCGAAGCCCGTGAAACGGCGCTCGTGTTTGGGAATCAGGATCGGCGCGAAACTGCCCTCACGATCGCGCGGCAGATCGAGCCTGACGGGGCCGCGCTCGGTGATGATTGTCTTGTCGCTGGCGCCGTTGCGTTCGTTGGCCTGGCCGTCAGGCTTGGGCTGGCCCGGCGGGTAGCCCAGATGCATGTTCATCTCGGCGCCCATTGCGCGCTCGATGATGGCCTTGTTGAACGCCAGCATCAGGTCCTGAACCTGGACAGGCGTCATCGGACCCTTCACCAGTTCATCAAGCAGACCTTCCGGCAGCTCAGGCAGCGGCCCTCGGGCCGCTGCCTGGGAGGCTACGGTACGTTTCTTTTTCATGATCGGCATATCCATGATTTTCATCCTTCATGATATGCCTCGCCCACAAAATCACGGATAGGTCCGTTCGGACTGTTCAAGCTTCAGCCGATGCTGGTCAAAGCGATATTCCTCTCCCGAGAGGAACAGCCTGAACTTTATGCGTTCGTCGACGACATCGCAATGCGGCTCAACGCGCAGCCGCCTAAGAACATCATCGCTGGAATCGAGCCGAAATTTTTTGTTACCACTAGCCCAGTAAGTCTCTTTGGACAAAACGGCACGCTTGCCAATCAAACGTTGTTCATATCGCTGGCGATGATGAGGCTTTTCGACAAGCGGGAGTTCGCGGCGGTTATCGGACACGAGCTCGGGCATTTCCGGGACGACGATACGACATACAGCATGCGGTTCGCCCCGACTTACGCCCGCCTTGGCAACGCGTGGGCTGCAATGTCTGTTCAGACTGGCGGAGCGGCTGATCTTGCACGCCTGCCGGCATTGGTGATGCTCGACACATGCTGGACCGTCTTCGCATCCGCGGAGCGGGCAATCGGACGCGAACGAGAACTGCTTGCCGACAAGGCGGGGGCGGAAGCTTCTGACGCAGGTTCCCTTGCGCGCGCGTTGGTGAAGGTCTCGACTCACGCTGCCCAATGGGGATACTTGACTCAAGCCCATATCGACCAACTCGCGGAAGGGCGTACATTTTCAAATCTCTCAACGACATTCGAAAACGGCTGTCGAACTGCGTTGAGCGCTATGGACTGGTCGGTCGCACGTGACGCACTGGGCAGTTCAACTCAGGCCCACCCGGTGGACACACACCCAGTCCTCTCCCAGAGATTAGAGAGTCTTGGAACGTCCTTGGACGCAATCACGCTCGACGACATATCTGTGCCAACTGAATCTTCCGTTTTACTTGTGCGGCATCCGGAGGAAATCGAAAAGCAGCTCTCCGTGCTCGAGGGGACCTATCCGTGATTTTGTGGGCGAGGCATATCATGAAGGATGAAAATCATGGATATGCCGATCATGAAAAAGAAACGTACCGTAGCCTCCCAGGCAGCGGCCCGAGGGCCGCTGCCTGAGCTGCCGGAAGGTCTGCTTGATGAACTGGTGAAGGGTCCGATGACGCCTGTCCAGGTTCAGGACCTGATGCTGGCGTTCAACAAGGCCATCATCGAGCGCGCGATGGGCGCCGAGATGAACATGCATCTGGGCTACCCGCCGGGCCAGCCCAAGCCCGACGGCCAGGCCAACGAACGCAACGGCGCCAGCGGCAAGACGATCATCACCGAGCGCGGCCCGGTGCGGCTCGATCTGCCGCGGGACCGTGAGGGCAGTTTCGCGCCGATCCTGATTCCCAAACACGAGCGCCGTTTCACGGGCTTCGATGAGCGCATCATCGCCATGTACGCACGCGGCATGAGCGTGCGCGAGATTCAGGCGTTTCTGGCTGAAAGCTATGGCACCGAGGTCTCACCCGACTTCATCAGTTCGGTCACCGATGAGGTGATGGCCGAAACGCTGGCCTGGCAAAACCGCCCGCTCGAGCCGATGTACCCGGTGGTGTTCTTCGACGCGCTACGCGTGAAGATCCGTGGCGACGGTGTGGTGAGCAACAAGGCCGTCTATCTGGCGCTGGGTATCCAGGCCGACGGCCAGCGCGACGTACTCGGCCTGTGGATTGAACAGACCGAGGGCGCGAAGTTCTGGCTCAAGGTGTTCAATGACCTCAAGACCCGCGGTTGCCAGGACATCCTGATCGCGGTGGTGGACGGTCTGAAAGGACTGGCCGAGGCGATCGGGACGGCGTACCCCCGCACGGCGGTGCAGACCTGCATCGTGCATCTGATCCGAAACAGTCTGGAGTACGCCAGCCACAAGGACCGCAAGGCGGTCGCCACGGCGCTGCGTCCGATCTATGCAGCCGCGAGCGAACAGGCTGCACAGCAGGCCTTGCAGGACTTCACTGAAGGACCCTGGGGAACGAAGTATCCGACCATCGTGCAATCCTGGCAGCGCGCCTGGGAACACGTCACACCGTTCTTCGTGTTTCCCCCGGAGATACGCCGGGTCGTGTACACAACAAACGCCATAGAGAGTCTGAACATGCAACTGCGCAAGATCATCAAGACCCGCGGACACTTCCCCAACGACGAAGCTGCCATCAAGCTGCTGTGGCTGGCGCTGCGCAACGTGCTGGCAAAGTCCGTACGCGCCGCATTCGACTGGAAAGCGGCGATGAACCAGTTTGCTATTCTGTTTGGCGAGCGCTTCACGCTCGCACGTGGCTAGAAATCTTTAACCCGCCTCGCACACAAAAATGCGGACAGGTTCGCTCGAGGCGCAGTGGCTGGTCGCGATCCGCGCTGTAGTGGTCCCGCAATCAGAGTAGATAGCACTCCGAGGTGCATCAGTTTGCTACCCCGTCGCGAAACGGTCGGATCTGGCAAGCTAAGCATGGCAACGAGACACCCCGTGGGCGGCGTCACTCTCATGGGGTACGACGGACACTCTCGCTCAAGCATTCCTCTACCCAGAAAGCCTCTCACAAAACCGCCCAATCGCCTCACACGCCCGCTGCAACGCCGCACTCTCCAGCGCATAAGCAATCCGCACATACGGCCCAAGCCCAAAAGCACTGCCATGCACGGTCGCTACGCCTGCCTCGTCCAGCAGCCCATTGACCACATCTTCATCCGAGAGCAGTTGCTTCCCTGCAGCCGTAACTTTCCCAATCAACCCCTCACACGAAGCAAACGCATAAAACGCCCCCTGCGGAACCTCACAACACAACCCCTCAGTAGCATTAATCGCCCGCACCAGATAATCGCGCCGATGCTGAAAAACCGACCGCGACTCCGAGACAAACTGTTGAGAGCCGGTCAGTGCAGCCAACGCGGCATGCTGCGAAATGGTCGACGCCCCCGAAGTCTGTTGCCCTTGCAACTTCCCCATCGCATCGATAAGCCACCCCGGTCCAGTTCCAAAACCAATCCGCCAACCCGTCATCGCATACGCTTTCGATACTCCATTCATCGTCAGCACACGCTCACGCAACCGGGGCTCGACCTGAGCCAGCGTAAAGAACGTCAGCCCATCGAAAATGAGGTGCTCATAAATATCATCCGACAGCACCAAGACGTGTGGATGTGAAAGCAGTACCTCAGCCAAAGCCAGCAATTCGGCGCGACTGTACACCGCACCCGTAGGATTGGATGGCGAGTTGAGAATCAACCATCGCGTGCGCGCCGTAATCGCGCCCTCCAGCAAAGCGGGCGTAATCTTGAACCCACTCTTCACCCCACATTCGACAACGACGGATTTCCCGCCGCACAGTTGCACGATCTCCGGATAGCTCACCCAATACGGTGCCGGGATAACGACCTCATCACCTTCATTGAGCGTCGCTGCAATAGCATTAAAAATGACCTGCTTTCCACCATTGCAAACAATGGTCTGACGCCAGTCGGTATCGAGTCCATTCTCGCGACGAAATTTATCCGCGACCGCCTCGCGCAACGCCCGCATTCCGGCAACCTGCGTGTAGCGCGTATAACCATGCCGAATGGCGGCAATGCCTGCCTCTCTCACATGCGCTGGAGTATCGAAGTCCGGTTCGCCAGCGCTCAGCGATATCACGTCGGCACCTTGCGCGCGCCGGGCGGCGACCCGATCCATCACACCGTAGGTTGCCGAAGGCCTCGCTGATGCCAGAAAGCGATTGAGTCCGTTCACGCTGGTTGTCATCCGACTTGTCTCCACCTCGACGCACCGTGGAGATCGAGCGTAGCGCGACCGTTGCCGAGTGCCTGATCTTCTAAACGCGCTTTTCTTGGATTCGTCATGTGCACGACTCGGAGAAGATTATTAAGCACGGATGGCTTCGAACTCTTTGTCGTGCATGACCTCGGCGACGGAGCGTCCCGCACGGACGGCGGCGACCATACCGTCCTGACGGCGCGTAATTCTTTCGCCGAGTTCCAGCACTTCATCGATACGCGACGCGGGCACGAACACCGTGCCGCAGCGGTCGGCCATCACGTAGTCGTCCTCGTGCACGGTGACGCCGGCAATCTGCACCGGCTGTCCCGAGTCGATCTGAACGACCCGGTTTCTTGCGCTAATCATCGTGATGCCGCGGCCATAGACCGGGTAGGCGATGGACTCGCTTCCTTCAATATCGCGACTGACGCCATCGATAATCGAACCGCGAATCTTTTTTGCCACTGCCGCGTTCGCCAGAATGTCGCCCCAGCAGGAGATACCTTCGAGGCCGCCCGCAATCACGAGAACGCGATCGTCGGTGGTGACCGCATCGACGACTGGTGTAATCAGATGCGCGGTCGGCGCCGCATCGGTTTTGGGCCCAAGCTGAATGGTGCTGGCTCGGCCGACGATCTTCGGACAGTCCCATAGCGGGCGAAGGCCATAGGTCGCGCCTTGAATGCCGAGAAAGTCGAGTGCATCGGAGATCGTGTTGGTGTCGAGCGAAGCAAGCCGGTCGAGCGAGGGAGTGTGGTTCATGACGAGGGTCCAGTTGGGCAGTGACGCAATCGTCGACTTCCCCATCTGATATGTAAATTCGTTGCTCAATATCTCTCTGATACGATTTGCGGATCAAGCAGCGCGACCGTTTGCTGCGATAAAGACTGACCGATCGGCCGAATCTGACCATCGCCCACACGCCAAGGGGCATTGACATGACCACTATCGATTTCCGCCTCATCCGTCAACTCTGGATGTTCCTTGCCGTCGCCGAAGAAAAGCACTTTGGGCGCGCTGCGGAACGGTTGAACATGTCTCAGCCTCCCTTAACGGAACAGATCAAGGTGCTGGAACAGTCGCTGAAGTTAACGCTGTTCGAACGCTCTCGCCGAGGGACTCAGTTGAGTGCGGCAGGCGCCGCGATTTTGCCGGCGGTCCAGCAGTTCGCCGACCAGGTGGAACGTCTTGAGCGTGTCGTACGGGAAGTGGCGGCCGGTCAGACTGGCGTCCTGCAGGTGGGCGCGATTACATCGGCCATGCTTGAAACGGTGCCGGCGGTATTGAACGCATTGAAGCGCGACTATCCGAACCTGACGGTGTTCATTCGGGAGATTGATAGCGTCGAGGCGATCCCCGCGCTGGAGGCGGGCGAACTCGATGTCGCGTTTGTGAGGCTGGACGGTAACGTCGGACATGGAATCGCGACGCTGCCAATCGCCGAAGATCGGCTTGCGGTAGCGGTGCCGCGAGATCATCCGCTGGCGGCACTCTCCCGCGTGCGTTTGCGCTCGCTCGCTGACGAGTCGCTCGTGATGTCGTCGCGGCAGATCAGCCCGGCTTACTTCGATTTTCTGACCGCCGTCTGCCAGTCACACGGTTTCGCGCCGCGCGTGTTGCATGAGGTCCGCTCGGTGACGTCGCAAATCGCCTACGTGGGATGCGGTCAGGGCATCGCGCTCGTGCCGTCGTCGATGCGAAAACTGGCCTCGGAAAACGTGGTGATTCGCCCGTTGAAGGAGCGTGTCATGGTCGTGACGGCCGCGCTCGCGTGGAACGCGAACCGGCATCATCCGATGGTTGACGCGGTGGTGTCCTGGGCGAAAGACAATGCCGCACGCAAGCCGAAGAAGAATGCCCAGGCGTCTGGCGATTGAGACGGCTGGATCAAGGCTGCCATCGTGCTACTCGGGGGCAATGTGGCCAAGGAACAATGCAATCCGTTTCCACATTTCAACCGGATTGGAGTACATCGGAAAATGACCCGAATGCGCTATGGAGGCCAGCGTCACACCCGATTCCTGCAAATGCGGCAAATAGGAGAGGCCGGCGTTTTGCTCGCCGAACATAAACATCTTCCGGCACGGCAGATCGACAAACCGGGCCAACAGGTTGCCGTGGTCGGAGAGATGCACCATCGACGTAAATATTCCGCGCACGGCGCCCGCGCGCACTTTGTGCCGCAGGCTCGCCGCGTAGAGCGAACTCGAGAAGTCGGGCGCGCCCCAGTTGCGGTCGATGAAGTCGGCAAAGAACCGCTGCGGGTCATCGGACGGATGACTCACGATTTGTCTGCTCAGAAAGCAGTCCTCGGGCGCCACGTTGCCTTCGATGTCGATGAAACTCAACACGCGTTCGCGCTCTTCATGAGCGAGCATCAACGACGTCAGGCCACCCATCGAATGTCCGACCAGATGGAACCGCTGGACGTCCAGCCGGTTCAGCACAGCGCGCGCGGCGTCGACGAGAAAGGGGATGGATAGCGCGGACAGGTCGCCGCATTCGCTGTCGCCGCAGCCCGGTGCGTCATAGGCAACAAACGGGCGACCGGCGAACGCGGGCAATCGAGCGATATCGGCATAGTCTTCTTTCGTGGAGCCGAAGCCGTGAAGAAAGACAATCGGCTCACCGTTCCCCAATCTGTGCAGCGATGAAATGTTCAGGTCCACGCCTCGAACATTCAGTTCAAGCGTTTCTCTTTTTATGTCTAGCATCAATGTCTCCACGAGTTACGGCAAGAGTCGCGGACGTCCTGACGGCCCGTTCATCTGATCTCACCATACTCGCGGATTCCGCTAACCGTGTAAATTCGCGATTTCGTAACGCTGTGATAGGAATTTGCTCAGGATCCGGCGAATGGAACGCAGTCGTCGAGCAAGACAAGGTGCAATGTCGACGACTACCGCGTTTAACGAGGCTATCGCAACTGCGTCACCGCAATCAGCAACACCATGCTCCCAATCGCGCCATCCAGCACACGCCACGCGGTAGCGCGACGAAACAGCGGCGCCATCGCCCGCGCACCGTAACCCAGACCGACGAACCAGATCCCGCTCACCACCATTGCGCCGAGGGCGAACGCCACACGCGCGCCTTCCGGCTCACGCGCACCGGCGGTGCCGATCAGTAGAAACGTGTCCAGATACACGTGCGGATTCAGCCAGGTAAGGGCGAGTGTCATCAGCACGATCGGTAGCGCGCGCTGCACGGGCGCCGCGCCGCTCGCTTCGGCCTGCAGCGCAGCATGGTCGGGCCGCACAGCGCGGCGCAGCGCGTTGAAGCCGAACCACGCCAGATACGCGAGCCCGACATACAACATGGCGTGGACGAACACCGGAAAGCGTTTCACCAGCACCGACGCGCCGCCGACTCCCGCGCCGATCAGAATGAAGTCCGACAGCGCGCACAGCGCGACGATCTTGCCGACGTGCGAGCGCATGATGCCCTGACGCAGCACATAAGCGTTCTGGGCGCCGATCGTCACGATCAGCGAGGCGCACAAGGCGGCGCCGTGGGAAAAAGATAGCCAGTTCATGAATCGATCCAGTAGACGGGAGAAGCGAACAGGGCTAGTCTGCGGTTTCGCCGATCATAAGAGAAGCTAATTTACTTAATGCAGATTAAGGAACGCTAATGCTCGACTACGCTTTGCTCGATGCGCTCGCCGCCGTGGTCCGGCACGGTTCGTTCGACCGCGCGGCCAGCGAACTGAACGTGACGCCGTCCGCGGTCTCGCAGCGGGTCAAGCTGCTGGAGGAGCGGGTCGGCAGCGTGCTGGTCAAACGCGGCCAGCCGTGTGTTGCCACCACCTCGGGCGCGCTGCTGTGCCGCCATACCGAACGCGTGCAATTGCTGGAAGCGGAGCTGACCGGCCGCCTGCCGGCGCTGCCTGGCGCATTGGTGGAGCCGTGGCCGGCGCTGCGTGTGGCGGTCAACGACGACAGTGTCGGCACCTGGTTCATCGACGCGGTGGCGCCGTTCTGCGTCGAACGGGAGATGCTGCTCGATCTGGTGGTGGACGATCAGGACCACACCGCGCAGCGCATTCGCGACGGCAGCGTGCAAGGCGCCGTCACCACGCAGGCCGAGCCGGTGCAGGGCTGCCGCTCCACACGTCTTGGGCGCATGCGCTATCTGGCGGTGTGCTCGCCGGCGTTTCAGGCGCGTCATTTCGCCGACGGCGTGACGCGCGAGAGTTTGCGACGCACGCCGTGCGTCGACTTCAATCCGAAGGATCAGTTGCAGAAGCGCTTCATGCGCCGAGTCACGCGCGCGGAACTCGATCCGCCGTTGCACTGGATTCCGCATGTGGCCGGTTTTCTGCGCGCTTGCGTGATGGGACTCGGCTGGGGCATGTGCCCGGAACGGATGATCGCCACGCATCTGGCCAACGGCGAGCTGGTGGAGATCGCGCCCGGCAAGCATATCGATGTGGATCTGTACTGGCAGAGCTGGCGGTTGTCGATCGGCTGGCTCGATGATTTTGGCGCGGTGCTGCGCCAGCGGGCCGCCGAGTTTCTCGACTGAGGCGCGGGGCGGCGCCGCCCCGCGCCGCATCAACCCGCAGGCGGGCTACGTTCTTCGAGCACGTAGCCCATGCCGCGCACCGTGTGGATCAGCTTCGGTTCGTAGTTATCGTCCACCTTCGCGCGCACGCGGCGGATCGCGGCGTCGACCACGTTGGTATCGCTGTCGAAATTCATGTCCCAGACCTGCGATGCGATCGTCGAGCGCGCGAGGATTTCACCGCGTCGGCGCATGAGCAACCACAGCAGCGAGAATTCCTTCGCGGTCAGCAGGATCTTGTCGCCCTGGCGCGTGGCCTTGCGGCGCGTCAGATCGAGCGCGAGATCCGCCACATGGAGCGACGCGGCGTCCCGCGCCGGGTCGCGCGTGGCGCCGCGCCGGAAAATCGAGCGCACGCGCGCCAGCAATTCGGCGAAGTCGAGCGGCTTGACCAGATAGTCGTCTCCGCCCATTTCGAGGCCGCGCACCTTGTCGTTCAGATCGTCGCTGGCGGTGAGCAGTAGCACGGGGGTGGAGTGGGTCAGGCGCAGATTGCGCAGCAAGGTCCAGCCGTCCAGTCCGGGCAAGACCACGTCGAGAATGATCATGTCGTAGTCTTCGGTCAGCGCGAGATGCTGGCCGGTCACGCCGTCTTGCACCCAGTCGACGACAAACCCCGCTTCGGTCAGACCTTTCCGAAGATACGTGCCGTTTTTCGCTTCGTTGTCGACGATCAGAATTCGCATGGTCTTTCTCCTGTTGACGCCCGCTGCGCCGCGCCGCGCGAATTGCGCGGTGTGGCGGTGCAGGGCGGTTGAGGTTGAGCTCGGCGTCGTGAGCGTGCCGGGTGCGAGCGCCTGAGGGGCAGGGGCTGCGGACTGCACCGCTGGCGAAGGTGGGTCGATTCAAGGCCCTTTCGTGTCGTTGGATACGCGTACGAAACGATTATAAGAAGAGATTTTTTTGAGACGATTTATAACTCTGTCAGGTAGAGAAATTTATAACGGTATCCTTAGTATGTTATCTAGTTATACCATGGCATGACGTGAATGGGCTGTCGCGTTGGGAGCGGCGAAGACGGACGAAGGCGGATAGCGGCGGTCGGCGGCGCGACCATGCGGGTCGTGAGGACGGTGCGAGCCGCCCGTTAAAAGCGTTGGCGTACGAGGGTTCAGGCGCCAGATCGGCAAGCTTCCCGTGACGGTGTGAGCGCTGCGAGATTGAGCGGTGCGCAGCGCTTGTCGGCCTGGACGTCACAACGCTGCGTCCGCGTCGGAACGTCGCGGTGAAGATGGCTTGCCAGTTCGAGCGATAGCAGACCGTGGACGAGTGTCGGCTCATCACATGCCTGCCGCGGCCAGATGACGGCGGCCTCGCGTTGCGCTGCCGCGCCGTCGAACAGATGCGCGGGCTGGTTGAGCCAGAACGCCAGCGAGCCGATGACAATCGAGACCAGGCCGCCGGCGAGCGACAGCGTTTCGCTCTGGCGTCTGAAGAAGCGGCGTATCGACGCAACCGCCGCAACCGCCGCAACCGCCCTGGGATTCGGAATGCGTGTCGCCATGTCGCGCGTGGGTCGAGTACGTCGCATGAGTTACGTCCCGGAGTCAGGAGTCGTCATCGTAGGAGGGCGCCGCCCATAGCAGGATGAGCGGCACATGACAATTTCGTCATGTTCGCGCGTGTTGCGGATTCTCGCGATTCGCATCGACGTTTTCACCCACGGGAGCCTTTTTCATGTCTCCGAGTGGCGTCGTCGGATGCTCGGAAAGCCTTATGGAACGGACCTTGACGCTTACATCGTCCGCGATCGAAGTAAAGGTTGGGCGGTCGATATTTTTGCCTGCGCCGATTGTCTTTACAGTGGCGTCCAGACATCTCAAAAAAGTGGACGCCGCATCCCCGTGGCGAGCCATCGTGAATGACCTGGCCGTGACAGGAGTCGGAGACAATGAGCAGCAACGGCATCACCCAAGTCGAAACATTCGGTTTCGAACGCATCCCGGATCGCTCGCGTTACGCGCGGCCGATCGACCTCTTCCGCCTGCTGTTCGGCGGTTGCAATACTTTTTCGACGTCGGTGCTGGGCAGCTTTCCCGTGCTGCTCGGTCTATCGTTCAAGGCCGGCGTCTATTCGATTGTGCTCGGTGTGCTGATCGGCTCGTGCATTCTTGCGCCGATGAGCCTGTTCGGTCCGCGTAACGGCACCAGCGATCCGGTTTCGTCGGGCGCGCATTTCGGTATTCACGGCCGGATCGTCGGCTCGTTTCTCGCGTTGCTGACCTCGGTCGCGTTCTTTTCGCTGGCGGTGTGGAGTTCGGGCGATGCGCTGGTGGGCGGCGCGAATCATCTGCTCGGCCTGCCGGTCAACTGGATCACGCTGAGCGTCGCGTACGGCCTGTTCGCGGTGCTGGTGCTGACGGTGTGCATCTACGGCTTCCGATTCATGTTGTGGGTCAACAAGATCGCCGTGTGGGCCGCGAGCCTGCTGTTCGTGGTTGGTATCGCCGCCTTCGCCGGGCCGTTCGATAGCGCGTACGCCGGCAAGGTCGCGCTCGGTTCGGTCGGCTTCTGGCCGGCCTTCGTCAGCGCCGTGCTGGTCGCGATGAGCAACCCCGTGTCGTTCGCGTCGACGCTCGGCGACTGGGCTCGCTATATTCCGCAGAACACGCCGAGAAAGCGCACGATCCTCGCGGTGATGCTCGCGCAACTCGCCACCTTCGTGCCGTTCTTCTTCGGCCTCGCGACGGCGACGATCATCGCCAGCAAGGCGCCGGATTTCATCGCGTCGAATAACTACGTGGGCGGTTTGCTGGCGATCTCGCCGAACTGGTTCTTTCTGCCGGTGTGCCTGATTGCGATTATCGGCGGCATGTCCACCGGAACCACCGCGCTGTACGGCACGGGGCTCGACATGTCGAGCATGTTCCCGAAACTGTTGAACCGCGTGCGCGCCACGCTGCTGATCGGCAGTCTCGCGATCGGCTTCATCTTTCTCGGCCGCTTCGCGTTCAATCTCGTCGAAAGCGTGTCGACGTTCTCGGTGCTGATCAATACCTGCAGTTGCCCGTGGATGGTGATCATGATCATCGGCTTCGTCACGCGGCGCGGTTTCTATCTGTCGGACGATTTGCAGGTCTTCAATCGCGGCGGCCGTGGCGGTCACTACTGGTTCACGCACGGCTGGAACTGGCGCGCGATGGGCGCGTGGATTCCGAGCGCGGCGATCGGCCTGTGCTTCGTCAATCTGCCGGATCAATTCGTCGGTCCACTCGGTCAGCTTGCCGGCGGTCTCGACCTCAGCATGCCGGTCTCGCTGACGCTCGCCTGCACGTTGTATATCGCATTGCTGCAGTGCTTTCCCGAACCAGGCGGCGTGTATGGCCCACTCGGGCGACGCTGGCTGCGAGGCGGATCGGTGGGCAATGCGGGCGTGCATCCGGTGGTGCCGGCGACTAAGCTGAAGACAGCGGCGGCGCACGCGGAACCGCAAACGCGGACGCAAACTCCAACGCAGCCGCGTCGCGCGGTGCGAGCGGGCAGTGAACACGGTGAAAGCCGCGAAAACGAAAAAGCATTGGATACGCAGGACGCCGGTTGACGCGCATTTTCCGCGCAACCGGATCGATGACGCGCCCGGCAACAAGCATTCAAGTAGAGCAGGCAAACAAGATGAGCGAGTCAGTAAAGCGCGCGTTTGATGGAGTAAAACTGTTTCCGTTCTGGCTGGACAATCCGCGCGCGCCGGCTGTCGAACGGGAATTGATCGGTCCGACTTCGGCGGATCTGGTCGTGGTGGGCGGCGGCTTCACCGGTCTGTGGGCCGCGATTCAGGCAAAAGAGGCCGATCCGTCGCTGGATGTCGTGCTGGTTGAAGCGGGCAAGGTCGCGTACGGCGCATCGGGCCGACCGGGCGGGATCATTTCGACGTCTGTGATGCACGGCTTGCCGAACGCGACGCGCGTCTTTCCGCAAGACCTCGATGTACTCGAAAAACTGGGTCAGGAGAATCTCGACGGCTTCAAGGCGTCGTTGACGCGTTACGGCATTGAAGCCGACGTCGAATGGAACGGCGAGATGACGGTGGCGGTCGATCCGGGCCACCTCGATCATCTGAAGGGCGACTACGAGCTGCATGTGGCGCATGGTCACGACGTGGTGCTGCTCGACAGCGAACGCGCCCGCGAGCAACTCGATTCGCCGCTGTTCGCCGGCGCGATGTGGTCGCGCAATCGCAGCGGCACGATTCACCCGGCGAAGCTCGCATGGGGGCTGAAGGCCGCCGCGCTGAAGCTCGGTGTGCGGCTGCATGAACACTCGCCGATCACGCGCCTCGAAGATCGCGGCGCGACGATGGTCGTGCACACGCAGGCGGGCAGCATCGTCACGCCGCGCGTGCTGCTCGGCACAGGCACCGCGGATGTCGGCGTGACCGACATCAAGCGCCGCGTGATGCAGGTGCGCGATCACATTATCGCGACCGCGCCGTTGAGCGATGAACAGATGGCGCGCATCGGCTGGAAAAATCGCCAGGGCATTTACGACACGCGCACGCAGCTCAATTATTTCCGGCTCACGAAAGACAATCGCATCATCTTTGGCGGCCGGGTGAGCTATCACTTCGGCGGCGATCCGAATCCCGCCGCGGATCGTGACGAGAGCACCTATTACAAGCTTGCCGAGGCGTTTTATCGGACCTTCCCGCAACTCGACGACGTGCGTTTCACGCATGCGTGGGGCGGTCCGATCGACTACTGCTCGCGTGGCGCAGTGTTCGCGCGGCGCTATCACGGCGGCAAGAGTGTGTTCGTTGCCGGTTATACGGGCTTTGGCGTGGCGGGCAGCCGCTTCGGTGCGAAGATGGGCCTCGACATGCTGTGGAATCGCGACACGTTGATCACGTCGCTCGATATTTCGCGCAAGGGGCCCTCGTATATTCCGCCGGAGCCGCTGCGCTGGATCGCCGCGAAGATCACCTTCAACGCCTTCGACGGCGCCGACGATCGCGGCGGCTGGCGGCGTCTGTGGATCAATTCGATCAAGGCGCTGGGTTTTCCGATGTAACGGTTGAGTGCCGGCGGCGTTTTGTCGTTTTGTGCTTGCCGCCGGAATAAAAAAAGCCGCACCTTAGCGGGTGCGGTTTTCAGGGAAGCGTTTCAGTGAAGCAATGACGCGGCGCAGCGGGTGAATCAGCCGCAGTACACGATGCTGTATTTCTTGGTCGCGACCGGCATATGCCACGTGCCCGAGAAGCCCTTGTGCAGGATGAAGGCGTCGCCGGCGGCATAGTGTTCGCTGCGGCCGTCGTCGCTGGTGATCACGACTTCGCCTTCGATCAGCACGCACACTTCGTGAATCGGCAGGTCGGCCAGTTTCAGCGTGCCCGCGTCGCATTGCCAGACGCCTGCGGACAGCATGTTGGTCGCGTCGGAGTAGGCATTGAGAGCGTGCGGGGCTTTGGCGCCGTCGAGAATGACATCGGCCGGATCGTGCAGGGCCGGGTTCAGGCCGGTAGCGCCGGGGCCTTTAGCGTCGATGCGGGTGAAGGTGATGTTGCTCATGAGGCTCTCCTGGTTAATAGACTTGAAGATCGGGTTTCGAAGTTCTTGAATTCGACGATTCGATGCACGGATCGAAGCTGAACAGGAGTCTGAGCCAAAGCGGCGTAGCGGTGAATTTCGATTTGAAGACATTCAGATTGAGCGGCGTCGATGTAACGCGGGTGACGCCGCCACGGGTGCGATTCGCGCGCCCGGGATCTGACCCACCACATTTCATGTAGAGGACAAGCCCATGCAACACACCAGACAGTTTTACATCGACGGTCAATGGGTCGATCCGCTCGATCAGGGCGAGGCGAACACGCTCGACGTGATCGATCCTTCCACCGCCACCGCGTTCGAGCAGATTGCGCTCGGCAGCGCGGCAGACGTCGATCGCGCGGTTGCCGCCGCGAAGCGCGCGTTCCCCGCGTACAGCGAGACCACGATCGCGCAGCGGATCGATCTGCTGCAGGCGATTCTCGACGTCTACCGCAAGCGTTACGACGACATGGTGCACGCGATCAGCCGCGAGATGGGCGCGCCGCTGCAATACGCGAACGACGCGCAGGCATGGACCGGCGTCGCGCATCTGGAAACGATGATCCGCACGCTCGATACCTTCGACTTCGAGTCGATGAAGAACGGCATTCTGATTCGCAAGGAAGCGGTCGGCGTGTGCGGGCTGATCACGCCGTGGAACTGGCCGGCCTTGCAGATCACCACCAAGGTTGCACCGGCGCTCGCGGCCGGCTGCACGATGGTGCTCAAGCCTTCGGAGTTGGCGCCGCTGTCGGGCCTGATCTTCGCGGAGATTCTCGACGAGGCCGGCGTGCCGGCCGGCGTGTTCAACCTCGTGAACGGCGAGGGCCGCACGGTGGGCGAGGCGATGTCGCGTCATCCGGACATCGACATGATGTCGTTCACCGGTTCGACGCGCGCGGGCGTGCAGGTTGCGAAGGCGGCGGCGGATACGGTCAAGCGCGTGCATCAGGAACTGGGCGGCAAATCGGCCAACCTGATTCTCGAAGACGCCGACTTGAAGCAGGCGGTGATGCGCGGCGCGCGGGCCTGTTTCGACAACAGCGGTCAGTCGTGCGATGCGCCCACGCGCATGTTCGTGCCGCGTGCGCGTGAGGCCGAAGCTTTAGCGTACGCGAAGGAAGCGGCAGAAGCTCTAAAGGTCGGCCCAGCAAGTGCGGCAGGCACCGATCTCGGTCCGGTGATCAGCGAAGTGCAGTTCGACAAGATCCAGCGTTTGATCGGCGTCGGCATGGAAGAGGGCGCCACGCTGGTGGCGGGCGGCGTGGGGCGTCCCGATGGCCTGAAAGACGGCTATTTCGTGCGCCCGACGGTATTCGGCAAGGTCACGCCGGACATGACGATCGCGCGTGAAGAAATCTTCGGACCGGTGCTGTCGATCCTCGCCTACGACTCCGAAGACGAAGCGATCGCGATGGCCAACGACAGCCTCTACGGTCTCGCCGGCTATATCCAGTCCGGTTCCATCGAGCATGCGCGCGCGGTGGCCCGGCGCCTGCGCACCGGCACGATCTATCTGAACTACGCGGACTACAATCCCGACGCGCCGTTCGGCGGCTTCAAGCAATCGGGCAACGGCCGCGAGTACGGCGAGTTCGGGCTGGAAGACTTTCTGGAGATCAAGGGCGTGGTGGGCTACGAGGGTTGAGCCCAGCCTGCGCTGACGCTGACACTCACGTTCATGCTTTAGCGACTCAGGAATCGCTAAAGCAGTAATTCGATCGAGTGAAACAGGCGGCGTTGCTCGGGTTCCTGCGAGCGCGCCGCTTCGTCGATCACTTCACGCAGACAGTCGAGAAAACACGCGGCCGCCGGACTCGTCGGCGCGCCACGGCGTGACGTGATGCTGACGATGGTTTCATCCACGGTTTCGCGCAGCGGCAGTGCCCACAGATTTTCTTTCGCGAGCGTCACTTCCACGAGCGGCCACGGAAAAATGCTGAGCATGTCCGTGTGCGCGAGCAACCCCAATACCACGGCCAGCGAGTGCGCCAGATGAATGGTGTGCGGCACCCGCATGCCGCGCTTGCGGAACAGGTTGTCCGAGATCGACTCGCGGCTGGCCGGGTCCCAGTTCAGCACCCACTCCGCGTCTTCCAGTTCGAGCAGCGTGCGGCAGCCGGCTTTCGGATGATCGCGCCGCGCCACCACGGCCGAATGCGTCGAAAACAGCGGCACGTTGTGAAACTCCGATTGCGGCGACGCCGGTGGCGGCCGGCCGATCGAAAAATCCAGACTGCCATCGCGCAGACGCGGTTGCACGACCGCGAGCAATCCCTCGAAAAACTCCAGTTGCACTTCCGGCATGCGTTGCCGGAAGCGCTGCACCGTGGGCGGCAGAAACGTCAGCGCGACCCACGGCGTGACGCCGATCGACAGTTTGCCGGCTGCCGCGCCGCGCAATGCGTCGATCTCCGCTTGCGCGCGTTGCAATTGCCCTAACACCACTCGTGCATGCACGACCAGCGTGCGGCCAAACTCGGTAAACGTGACACCGCTCGCGCTGCGGATCACCAGCGGCGCTTGCATATCGGCTTCCAGTTCGCGCACCGCCTTGGTGACCGCGGCGGGCGAAAGGCCTAACGAACGAGCCGCGGCCCGGATACTGCCGGTATCCGCAATCGCCGCTAACGTGCTGAGCTGATGCAGTTTCATCTGTCGATTCAGGAAAAGGGTGGCAACCAGAAGTTGCTGTCGCAACGATTCTACGCCTGCCGCTGGAAAATCGGCGTCGCTATGCTGGGTCACGCTTTTCATTGACGGAGACGACACGTGAACACCATGGCCATTCCGGCGGGCATCGCCGAACTCGAAGACGAAATGATCGCGCTGCGCCGCCGCATTCATGCGCAGCCGGAGCTGGCGTATGAAGAGTTCGCTACCGGCGATCTGGTCGCCGAACGCTTGCAGGAATGGGGCTATACGGTGCATCGCGGGCTCGGTCAAACCGGCGTTGTAGGGCAACTGAAAGTAGGCAGTGGCATGCGCAAGCTGGGCCTGCGCGCCGACATGGATGCGTTGCCGATTCACGAAACGACCGGCTTGCCGTACGCGAGCAAGGTGCCCGGCAAGATGCACGCGTGTGGTCACGACGGCCATACGGCGATGCTGCTCGCCGCTGCCAAACATCTGGCGCGGGAGAAGGATTTCGACGGCACGGTGAATGTGATTTTCCAGCCGGCCGAAGAGGGTCAGGCTGGCGCGAAGAAGATGCTGGAAGACGGCCTGTTCGACAAATTTCCGTGCGACGCCGTGTTCGCGATGCACAACATGCCGGGCTTTCCGACGGGCAAATTCGGTTTTCTGCCGGGCTCGTTCATGGCCTCGTCGGACACGGTGATCATTACCGTGACGGGGCGTGGTGGTCATGGCGCGGTGCCGCATAAAGCGGTCGATCCGGTCGTGGTGTGCGCGCAAATGGTGCTGGCGTTGCAATCGATCGTGTCGCGCAACGTCGCGCCGCTCGACATGGCGATCATCACCGTCGGCGCGATTCACGCGGGCGAAGCGCCCAACGTGATTCCCGAGACGGCCGAGATGCGTCTCTCGGTGCGCGCGTTGAAACCTGAGGTGCGCGATTACTTACAGGAACGGATCACCGCTGTGGCGTGCGGAACGGCCGCAGTGTTCGGCGCCAGTGCGCAGGTGGATTACCAGCGCCGCTATCCGGTGCTCGTCAACGATGCGGAGATGACCGGCTTCGCGCGGCAGGTGGCGCTCGACTGGCTCGGCGAAGACGGCCTGATCGCCGACATGCAACCGCTGACCGGCAGCGAAGATTTCGCGTTCCTGCTGGAGCGTTGCCCCGGCAGCTACCTGATCATCGGCAATGGCGACGGTGAGGGCGGCTGCATGGTGCACAACCCCGGCTACGACTTCAACGACGACTGCCTCGCGACCGGCGCCGCTTACTGGGTGAAGCTCGCGCAGACGTTTCTGGTCTGAGGCTGGAGGTGACGGGCCGCTTAGAGCCCGCGCGTGCGCTTTGACGTGCGCATCGACGTGCGCTTTGACTCAGCAGCAAGGACATCACGGAGACACAGATGGACTATTCCGCCACACCGCAATCCGCCGGCACTGATGCGCTCGCCGTGCAGGGCATGACGGCCGCGCAGCCTGTCGCACGCAAGAGCCACGCGAAAGCGATTGCCGCGATCACGCTGGGCAACGGCCTCGAGTTTTTCGACTTCACGATTTACAGCTTCTTCGCGACGATTATCGGCAAGCTGTATTTCCCGGTGGAGGGTCAGCTTGCGCAATTGATGCTGGCGGTCGGGACGTTCGGCGTGGGGTTCATCATGCGTCCGGTGGGCGGCATCGTGCTTGGTGGGTACGCGGATCGTGCCGGCCGCAAGGCGGCGATGAGCCTGACGTTATGGCTGATGACGCTGGGCTCGGCGATGATCGCGTTCGCCCCGACGTATGCGGCGATCGGCATTGCCGCGCCGTTGCTGGTAATCCTTGCGCGTCTGGTGCAGGGGTTTGCGTTGGGCGGTGAGATTGGCGCGTCGACGTCGCTGTTGCTGGAGTATGGGAGCGATAAGACGCGCGGGTTTTATGGCAGTTGGCAGTTCGTGAGCCAGGGGTTGAATACGGTGTGCGGGTCGCTGCTTGGCGTTGCGTTGGCGGCGGCGCTGTCGACTGCCGCGCTGGAGAGCTGGGGTTGGCGTGTGCCGTTTGTGATCGGCATGGCGATGGGGCCGATCGGGATTTATATCCGGCGCCATCTGGATGAGACGCTGCCGGGTGTCGAGGATGGTGCGGGTGGGCAGGCGGGTGTTCGGTCGTCTTCGACGATGCCGGCTTCGCAGCCGGTGCGCAAGCTGTTTCGCGAGCATTCGCGGGTGATTACGACGGGTGTGGTGACAACCATTGGCGGGACGGCGGCGAACTATATCGTGCTGTTTTATCTGTCGACTTACGCGATTCGGATTTTGCATCTGCCGATGTCGTCGGCGTTGTGGGCTGCGTGGACTGCGGCCGTGGTGACGGTGATCTGTTCGCCGCTTGCCGGTGCGTTGTCGGATCGGGTGGGGCGCAAGTGGGTGTTGGGCGTGTCGCGGGTCTTGCTGATTCTGGCCGTGTATCCGGCGTTTATGGTGATTAATGCTGCGCCTAACGTGGCGGTTTTGTTGTCGGTGGTGGCGGGGTTGGCTGTGCTGGTCGCGTTTACCGCTGTGCCTAATATCGTGATGCTGCCGGAGATGTTTCCTCGCGAGATTCGGGCTACCGGGATGTCGATTGTTTATTGTCTCGGGGTGTCGATCTTTGGCGGGTTTGCGCAGTTTTTTGCTACGTGGTTGATTCAGGTTTCTGGGAGTAATCTTGCGCCGGCCTGGTATTTGATTGGGTGTGGGGTCGTGTCTTTGTTGGCGTTGCCGTTTATGGCGGAGACTGCTGGGCGGGATATAGGGTAAGGGTCGCTGATAGACCAGGACCTATCCGTGATTTCGTGGGCGAGGCATATCATGAAGGATGAAAATCATGGATATGCCGATCATGAAAAAGAAACGTACCGTCGCCTCCCAGGCAGCGGCCCGAGGGCCGCTGCCTGCCCTGCCTGAAGGTCTGCTTGATGAACTGGTGAAGGGTCCGATGACGCCTGTCCAGGTTCAGGACCTGATGCTGGCGTTCAACAAGGCCATCATCGAGCGCGCAATGGGCGCCGAGATGAACATGCATCTGGGCTACCCGGCGGGCCAGCCCAAGCCCGACGGCCAGGCCAACGAACGCAACGGCGCGAGCGGCAAGACGATCATCACCGAGCGCGGCCCGGTGCGGCTCGATCTGCCGCGGGACCGTGAGGGCAGTTTCGCGCCGATCCTGATTCCCAAACACGAGCGCCGTTTCACGGGCTTCGATGAACGCATCATCGCCATGTACGCCCGCGGCATGAGCGTGCGCGAGATTCAGGCGTTTCTGGCTGAAAGCTATGGCACCGAGGTCTCGCCCGACTTCATCAGTTCGGTCACTGACGAAGTGATGGCTGAAACGCTGGCCTGGCAAAGCCGCCCGCTCGAGCCGATGTACCCGGTGGTGTTCTTCGACGCACTACGCGTGAAGATCCGTGGCGACGGTGTGGTGAGCAACAAGGCCGTCTATCTGGCGCTGGGTATCCAGGCCGACGGCCAGCGCGACGTACTCGGCCTGTGGATTGAACAGACCGAGGGCGCGAAGTTCTGGCTCAAGGTGTTCAATGACCTCAAGACCCGCGGTTGCCAGGACATCCTGATCGCCGTGGTGGACGGTCTGAAAGGACTGGCCGAGGCAATCGGCGCGGCCTACCCCCGCACGGCGGTGCAGACCTGCATCGTGCATCTGATCCGAAACAGTCTGGAGTACGCCATCCACAAGGACCGCAAGAGCGTCGCCACGGCGCTGCGTCCGATCTATGCAGCCGCGAGCGAACAGGCTGCACAGCAGGCCTTGCAGGACTTCACTGAAGGACCCTGGGGAACGAAGTATCCGACCATCGTGCAATCCTGGCAGCGCGCCTGGGAACACGTCACACCGTTCTTCGTGTTTCCCCCGGAGATACGCCGGGTCGTGTACACAACAAACGCCATAGAGAGTCTGAACATGCAACTGCGCAAGATCATCAAGACCCGCGGACACTTCCCCAACGACGAAGCTGCCATCAAGCTGCTGTGGCTGGCGCTGCGCAACGTGCTGGCAAAGTCCGTACGCGCCGCATTCGACTGGAAAGCGGCGATGAACCAGTTTGCTATTCTGTTTGGCGAGCGCTTCACGCTCGCACGTGGCTAGAAATCTTTAACCCGCCTCGCACACAAAAATGCGGACAGGTCCCCCCCGCACAGGGGGATCGCTAATAGACCACCGTGAAATCAAGGAAAGGCCAACACCGCACAGAGCACCAAAAAAAGCGCCGCAAAAGCCCAAAGCCCGCTACCAGCGCCAATCACCGAGCAGCCTCCCCATCAGCCACCCCACCCGAGCCCTCGGCCCCAACTGCATCCCGAGTCTCCGGCATAGCCGCCCAAACCAGCAAAACCGCCAAAGCCCCTGCAGCAGCGAGTCCAAAAAAGCTAACCGCATTCCCAAAGTGATCAGCCACAAACCCCGCAGCGGTAGTACTCAACGTAGCCCCGATCCCTGCAGCCAACCCAAACAACCCGATGCAAAGGTTATAGCGCCCCTTATCGCCGGCGACATCCGCCGCGATCAGCGGCAGCATCACGCCAAACACAGCAGCACTCAACCCATCGAGCATCTGCACCGGCACCAGCAAATACGGGCTGCTAATCCCAGCGAACAGCAGCGCCCGAATCGGCAACGCCGAAAACCCCAACAACAGAATCGGCCTGCGCCCCCACCGCTCGGCAGAGCGCCCCACCCACGGCGACATCATCGCCACAATCGCCTGCGGCACGATAATGCACGCGGCAATCACGAGCTGCACGTTGTCGCCCATGCCGGCCGTCACTTCGCCTGCGGCAAGATTCAACATCGCCGCATTCGACAAGTGAAACAGCACGATGCAAGCCGCGAACAACAACATCCGCTTGTCGCGCAACAACTCGCGCAGACTTTCGCGCCGCTCGATCTGCTTCGGCGTTGGGCCGGCTTTCGGCAGTTCGATCGTGTCGGTGCGCTGGATCATCGTCAGCGCGAACAGTGCGGGCACGGCCAAGGCAGCCGTCAACCAGAACACCGCGCGCGGCGAATAGTATTCGCCGAATACACCCATCAGCCCCGCGGCCACCGCACTGCCAATCGATGCCCAACGCGCATTGCGCCCCAGCCGGTCGCCGAGATTCGCCCGCCCGACCAGCGCGAACGAAATCGCCGCCAACGCCGGCGTCAGCATGCAACTGGCAAAGCCATGGAACACTTCGGCGGCAATCACCGGCAGCACGGTCGGGCTCACGGCCAGCAGTACCGCGCTCAGAATGATCGCGAGAATCGCCCATGCGGCCGCGCCTTTCTTGTTACGCAAAGCATCGACCGCAGCGCCGCCCGGCACCTGGCTCACCATCGCGCTGATCGTGCCCACCGAGAGCGCCATGCCGATCTCGCCCTGGGTCCACTTGTGCGACGCCAGATACGACGCGATGAACGGCCCAAACCCCGTCTGCACATTGGCGACGAAAAAATTCATCCAGTCGAGCGCGCGAAGACTGCGCGTGGTCACCAAAGTACGGCCGCTCATCGGGCCGCCCGTGCGTTGGAACCTGCCGCGGCGGAGGCCGTCGCCGCAGGCGGCGCGGTAGCCGCAGCGGGGGCGGGCGGCGGTGCGGGCGACACGGCACGCACCGGTTTGTCGCTGGCGTACGGCGGCGTCGCGTTGATCTGCGCGTCGCTCAGATCGATCTGCGGATGCAGTTCCTTGTTTTTCGTGACGAAGTGCAGCGCCGACCAGTTCGCGGCAATCGTGCGGCGTTCAGTACTAACCATGCCGTTGACGTCGAGCACGACCGCCTGCGGCTGCGCATTGCTGTCGATCAGCACATCGATCACGCGGCCGACCTTGGCGCCGTTCGCGCGTTCGACCGTGGCGTCGATCAGCGGCAATTGCACGCCGGCCGATTTGGCGGCGGCATTGGCCGGTACGGCGGCCGCGTTGAGCATGATCGGCGCGGTCTTCGCGCTCGGCGTGAAGCGGAACGCGCTCCACGGGAAGTTCACCTTGCGGTCGCCCACCCCCAGGAAGCCCTGCAGATTCACGACCATCTCGCGCGGCTTGCCGCCCGCGTCCGCGATCAGATCGACCGCGCGGCCTACTACTTTGCCGTCGGGCTTCTGCACTTCGCTATCGAGCAGCGTGCGCGCCTCGCTGCGCTCGATCGTGCGTAGCACGATCAGCGGCGCGGGCGTCGGCGGAGGCGGCGGGGGTGCGACGACGGGCGGCGGCGGCTCGACCTTGTGCGGCTTGACGATTGGTTTCGGCGGTTTTTTCGGCTGCTCGGGTCGGGCTGCCTCGGTTTCGACCGGCTCGGGTTCGGAGGCCGCCACCGGCGCGCTGGCGGGCTCGACAGGCATCACCGTGGCATCGACAATCGGCGCCTGCTGCGGGCCCCACAGCAGGCTGCAACCGGACAGCGCGAACAGCGCGAACAGAGCAAGAACCGGCAAACGCCAGGCAGAACGCGAGAAACCGCCACTCATCAAGAAGGACTCCATGGGCCAGTGCGAATGGGGCGGCCAAAGGTCGAAAAAGGCCGCCGCAGTTAAGACAGGAATGGGCCAGAGTGTAACCCGCGACGTTGGGCGGCCCCGCTTTTGCAGGCCATCTGACAGGTACGGCATTAGCAGGGTTCATGCCGCGCGCGAAGTTTCATCTGCGGATTGCGCGCCGTTTTCGCGCGCCGAACGCGGTAAAACCCGCTCACATCTTCGTGACAAAGCGTAGGTGTAAACGCTCGGCTCGCCTGCCCAGTTTGCCGCTGGGTAAAAGATATAAGCGTCTCGACATGTCCGGCATGCCATTCATGCGATGGGAGACATATTTGTGTTGCCCTACATTTCGAGACAGCAAAAAACGACGACATTCCCCAATAAACCAACTCAACGAGACGAGACCCTGATGGCGCCCGCAGTGACGGCCGCTTCAGTACGCTGATAAAGGAGGCACTCATCATGATGGAACCCCACGCCCAACCGATTTCCGAAGTCGCCGTCGAATCATTCGACGGAAAGGGCTTTCTCGACCGCTATTTTGGAATCTCCGCGCGCGGCAGTTCGCAGCGTCAGGAAATCGTCGCGGGCATTACGACCTTCCTCGCGATGGTCTACTCCGTATTCGTCGTGCCGGGCATGCTCGGCAAAGCGGGTTTCGATACCAGCGCCGTGTTTGTCGCCACGTGTCTGACCACGGCGTTCGGCTCGCTGCTGATGGGCATCTGGGCGCGCCTGCCGATCGCGATCGGCTGCGCGATTTCGCTGACGGCCTTCACCGCGTTCGGCCTCGTGCTCGGCAAAGGCCTGCATCCGAATGTTGCGCTCGGCGCGGTGTTCCTGATGGGTGTCGTGTTCACCGCGATCTCGGTGACCGGCGTGCGCTCGTGGATTCTGCGCAATTTGCCGAACGGCATCGCGCACGGCACGGGGATCGGCATTGGCCTGTTCCTGCTGCTGATCGCCGCGAACGATGTGGGTCTCGTCGTGAAGAATCCGGGCGCCGGTTTGCCGGTCGCGCTGGGCAATATCACGGCGTTGCCGGCGATCATGTCGGTGGCGGGTCTCGCCGCGATCTTCGGTCTGGTGCGCCGTCGCGTGCCGGGCTCGATCCTGATCGTGATCGTCGTGATCTCGACGGCCGCTTTCTTCATCGATCCGGCCATGTCGTTCCACGGCGTGTTCGCGGTGCCGTCGCTGAGCGCGCCGGGCCACGCTTCGCTGATCGGCGCGATGGACATCAAGGGCGCGTTGTCGATGGCGGTTCTGCCGAGCGTGCTGGCTCTCGTGATGACCGCGGTGTTCGACGCGACCGGCACGATTCGCGCCGTCGCAGGGCAAGCTGGTCAGCTCGACGAAAACGGCCGCATCATCAACGGCGGCCGCGCCTTGACCGCCGATTCGCTGAGCTCGATTTTCTCGGGTTTGCTCGGCGGCGCACCGGCCGCGGCATATATCGAATCGACGGTCGGCGTGGCAGCCGGCGCGAAGACCGGTATGGCGGCAGCGGTGGTCGGCCTGCTGTTCCTCGTGGTGATGTTCTTCTCGCCGCTGGCTGGTCTCGTGCCTTCGTATGCGACGGCGCCGGCACTGATGTACGTGGGTCTGCTGATGCTGTCGAACGTCAGCAAGCTGCATATGGACGACATGGTCGACTCGATGTCGGGCCTGATGTGCGCGGTGTTCATCGTGCTGACCGCCAACATCGTGACGGGCATCATGCTCGGTTTCGCGACGCTGGTGATCGGCCGCGTGGTCAGCGGCGAATATCGCAAGCTGAACGTGGGCACGGTCGTGATCGCTGTCGTGCTGGTCGGGTTCTATCTCGGCGGCTGGGCGATCTGATCGTTCGCGTGGGCCTCGTTCAACGAGTCTCACGGTTTGAAATGATTTTGCAGTAGCGCGAGAGCAGGGCGGTTTTTTGCAGGCCGCCTGGCTCGAACGTGTAGTCGGTTGTTCTCCACCTTGACGCGGTACGTCGCACGGCTTTATCTGCGATGTGCCGCGTATCTTTTTTTCTGCGTCGCTGTCGGCCCCTCCGCTTTTTTCAGCTTTTCTTCCCGCTTTGCTCGGCTGCGTTGAGAAAACGCCGACCTGTTCTTGACTTCCTGACTTGCGTTTCTATACTTAACCTCATGGTTAAGTATAACGAAGCCCTACTCGATCGCACGTTCGCGGCGCTCTCCGACCCCACGCGGCGTGCGTTGCTCACGCGTCTGTCCGGGCGTGAACTGTCGATCAGCGAACTCGCCGAGCCGTTCGCGATGTCCTTGCCGGCCGTGATGAAACACCTCGACGTGCTGTCCGAGGCCGGTCTGATCACCCGCAGCAAGACCGGGCGAACGGTGGCGTGCCGTCTGTCGGCCGGACCGATGGAGGACGCCATGACGTGGCTCAGCCGTTATCAGCGTTTCTGGTCGGCATCGCTCGATGGTCTCGCCACTTTCGTCGAACAGGAGGAAGTCCCATGTCCGCCCAAGCCAGCCTCACCCTCCAGCGGCGTCTCAACGCCGCGCCCGCCAAAGTCTTCCGCGCCTGGACGGAAGCGGCGCAACTGATCAGATGGATGAACCCCGGCGATACGCCGGTGGTGCGCGCCGAGCTGGATGCGCGGGTCGACGGTCGCTACTCGATCGTGTATCGCAAGTCGGACGGCCGCGAACTCGAGGCGAACGGGCAGTATCTGGAGGTGGTCCCGGATCGCAAGCTCGTGTTCACCTGGCGATGGCGCCACAACGCGGAACATGAATCGCTGGTCACGGTGCTGCTAGAGCCGGACGGCGACGCCACGTGGTTGACGCTTACGCACGAACGCTTCATCGACGAAGCGCAGGCCGACGATCATCGCCGTGGCTGGTCGGGTGGACTCGATTCGCTGGAACGCTACTTCACGTGAGTGCGCCTGAATGGGTTGGACGTGTCTGATTCAGCCTGCACGTTGCAGGAAACGAGACGCAAATGGAACCGCAGCACCGGATTGGATCGAGAGAGGAATGGCTGGCCGCGAGCCGCGCGTTACTGGTCGAAGAGAAGGCGCATATGCGCGCCGGCGACGAGCTCGCGCGCAAACGCCGCGAGTTGCCTTGGGTCAAGGTCGATAAGACCTATGTTTTCGACACGCTGCAAGGGCGCAAGACGCTGGCCGAATTGTTCGATGGACGCAGCCAGTTGATCGTCTATCACTTCATGCTGGGTCCGGATTGGGAGGAGGGCTGCGTGGGCTGCTCGTTCGTGTCCGATCACATGACCGGCATCGTCACGCATCTCGAACATCACGATGTGTCGTACGTGACGGTCTCGCTGGCGCCGCTCGCGAAAATCGAGGCGTTCAGAAAACGCATGGGGTGGGTGTTTCCTTGGGTGTCGTCGAACGGCAGCGATTTCAATTTCGACTATCACGTGTCGTTCACCCCCGAAGAGGTGGCCAGCAAGAAGGCGTTCTACAACTTCACCGAGACCGATGTGGGGATCGACGAACTGCATGGCCACAGCGTGTTCTATAAGGACGAACGCGGCGACGTGTACCACACGTATTCCTGCTACGGACGCGGCGGCGAGCGGTTCATCAACACCTACGCGCATCTCGACGCCACACCGAAGGGCCGAGAAGAAACGAGAGGCATGACCGACTGGCTCAGGCATCACGACCGCTACGAGGATCAAAAGCCCAGCGGCGGTTGTGTCGCGTGCGGTACGTGACGCAGCGCGCTTCGTTTCAACAGCGGACGTCAGCCGCCCTGACGTCCCGCGTCATAGAACAACGCGAACAACTCCGACTGCGAGTTGACGTTGAGTTTCGTATAGATGTGCTTCTTGTGTGCGCGCACTGTCTCGAACGAGATGGCGAGTTTCTCCGCGATCGCGCGCGTCGAAAACCCGCTTAAGGTCAGCATCGCCACTTCGACTTCGCGCGCGGTGAGCGCGGCGCGGCCGCTCGCCGACGCGACCTGGGCAAACCGCGCCGCGTACGCGGGGGTGTCCGCCGGTGTGTCCGTCGGCAACTGGGTTGGCGTTGCGCTGTCGGTTAAGGTCTCGCCGAACTGCGGCGGCAACAGCGCCGAGTCGAACGTCTCATAAGGCAAACGTTGCCGCAACAACGCGATCACCCATGGCGCGCACAGCGCGAGCACGGCAAGATCGCGCTCACCATATCGTTGCGTCGCACCCAGCGAAAACGCGAGCGTGTGCCGGGCGTCGATCATGTAGTTGAAATGCACTTCATCGCCGACGATGTTCTTCCTGAAGTACCGCTGGTAGTACTCGGTCATCGAGAAGTTGTCGGGCGCGACGTCGGCGAGCGTGACGAAGCCCGACGCGGGTTTGTCGGTGGCGGCGATATAGAACGGATCGAGTTGATACAGCGCGGCCAGATAGTCCTGGAACATCGCGTCGACGGCGCCGTCCGGCGTGGGCGATTCGGCGCACACGAGCGGCGCTTCGCCGGGCGTGAAGCGCAACGCTACCCAGTTGTCGAAGGCGACGTAGCGTTCGAGCGCGCGTGTGAGGCGCGTCCAGAATTGCGCGCTATCGAGTGCTTCGATAACCGCGCCGATCTCGCGATGAAAGGCCAGATCGCGCCATTCGAGTTCCATGCGTGCTCCGATGAGGGTAACCCAGCAGGGTAATTACGAACAAAAATATGTCTGGTAATAATAGGCCCAACCTGATCGCGGGCGGCGTGAAAGAGACGCCGTGTAACGCAAAGACGCAATAGCTTGCAACAAGTGCATGGGACCAGAGTAAGCGCTAAAGCGCTAACTCTGGTCGACACAACAAGTTGCATGGGATCAGAGTAAGCGCTAAAGCGCTAACTCTGATCGACACAGGAGACACAATGCTTCAACTCGAACTCGCGCAAATCCCCATCGTAGACGGTGCAGCCGGAGTTAGCGGCGCGAACGTGCAACGCGTGCTGCAGACCATCGGGCAGCGCGCCGCGGGCACCGATCTCATCGTGTTCCCGGAAACCACGCTGTCGGGCTTCCCGACACGCGACAACATCCGCACAGTAGCGGAACCGATTGACGGCCCCTCTCTCACCGCGGTACGCCAGGCGGCGCGCGAAGCTCGCGTGGCGGTGGCCGTGGGTCTCGCCGAGCGTGACGGTAATCGCTTCTTCAACACCACGGTACTGGTCGACGAACACGGCGAGATCGCGCTGCGCTATCGCAAGACGCACCTGTGGGCGTCGGACGTCGGCGTGTTCGAACCGGGCGACCGCTACGAAGTGTGCAGCTTCAAAGGCCTGACCGTCGGCCTGCTGATCTGCTACGACATCGAATTTCCCGAAACGGCGCGCGCGGTCGCGTCGCTGGGCGCGGATCTGCTGATCGTGACCAACGGCAACATGGACCCGTTCGGGCCGGTGCATCGTCGCGCGATCGTTGCGCGCGCCATGGAAAACCAGATGTTCGCGGCGCTCGTCAATCGTATCGGTTCCGGCGACGACAACCTGACGTTCCCCGGCGAATCGGCGTTGATCGATCCGTTCGGCGACGTGGTGTGCGACGCGGGCCAGCAGGAAACCGTACTGCGGGCCACGCTCGACCGCACGCGCCTCGAAGGCGCGCGCGAACATTACCGCTATCTGCACGACGCGCGTATCGCTCTCGATCTCGCCACCGAAGACGGCGAAAACGGACAACGTGTGCGCGTGATCCGCACGCGTTAAGGCACACCGCGGCACACCGCGGCGCATCGATAACAAGAAAACACCGGCGCGAACCCCGCGCATCCCGCAAGTCTGAACGACCCGGCTCGACCGGGGTGCGCCGCAAATCGCGCCCTGGCGACGCTCGCCCATTTGCAAGAGGAGACACCGCATGACTTCATCATCCGCCGCCGAACCCGCGGCCCCACACAGCACGCATCTGAAACGCACGCTCGGCCTGCCGTCGGTCCTGCTGTTCGGCCTCGCCTACATGGCGCCGCTGATCGTGTACGGCACCTACGGCGTGCTGGCGAGCGCGAGCAACGACACCGCGGCGCTCGCCTATCTGATCGCGCTGATCGCGATCGCGTTCACCGCGCTCAGCTACGGCAAACTCGCGCGGCTGTTCCCGGTGGCCGGTTCGGCCTATACGTACACGCGTAAGAGCTTCAACCCGCACCTTGGTTTCATGATCGGCTGGGCGACGCTGCTCGATTATTTCTTCCTGCCGATGGTGATCTGGCTGATCGGCGCCGCCTACCTGAGCGCCGCGTTTCCGCACATTCCGAGCTGGATCTGGATCGTCGCATTCATCGTGCTGACCAGCGCGCTGAACATTCTCGGCATCGAACTGGCGAACCGCTTCAACATCGTGCTGATGGTCGTGCAACTGGCGATCGTCGCGCTGTTCGTCGTGCTGTGCTGCCATTACGTGACGGCGGCAGCGGGTCCCGGCGGCCTGTTGTCGGCCGAACCGTTCTTTAAACCGCACGTACCGTTTTCGGCGACCATGGCCGGCGCCGCGATTGCCGCGTACTCGTATCTCGGCTTCGACGCGGTATCGACGCTCACCGAAGAAACCATCGCGCCTGAGAAGACCATGCCGCGCGCCGTCGTGCTGATCGCGCTGATCGGCGGCGCGATCTTCGTGATCGCGGCCTACACGGTGCAGCTCGCGCATCCGGGCGCGGTCTTCAAGGACCCGGATTCGGCGGCCTTCGAAGTGGCGCGCAAAGTGGGTGGCGACCTCTTCGTGACGGTGTTTCTGGCTGGGTTGATTCTCGCGCAGTTCGCGTCGGGTATTTCGGCGCAGGCGAGTGTGGGGCGTCTGTTGTATGCCATGGGGCGCGACGAAGTGCTGCCGAAGCGCATCTTCGGTTTCGTGCATCCGAAGTTCAAGACGCCGGCGCTGAACATTGCGATCGCGGGTGCGATCGGTCTGGTCGCGTTGAAACTCGACGTGGCGACCTCGACGTCGTTCATCAACTTCGGCGCATTCCTCGCGTTCACCGCGGTCAACCTGTGCGTGATCCGTCAGTTCTTCAACGCGAAGGGCACGGCGAATGCGATGGGGATAATCGGCGGCCTGCTGTTCCCGCTGGCCGGCGCGATCGCCGACGTGTGGCTGCTGGTGAGTCTGGAGAAGACCGCGCTGGTGCTCGGTGCGGTGTGGTTCCTGCTGGGCTTGTGCTATCTCGGCTGGATCACGCGCTGGTTTCGTCAGGCGCCGCCGGAAGTCGCGGTGTGATGCAAGGGTGGGTGCTCGCGCGTGCGGCGTGCCCACCCGGATAGGGACGTCAAGTCGATAGAAAAGCCAATAGAAAAGCGCATGACGCCGCGTCGCGCGGCGTCATGCTCAAAGCGCCATGTCGAAAGCGGGCTTGAGAAACAGCTCCATTGCCATCACGGCGAGGCCCATTGCGGCCGCCGCCAGTGTCAACGTACCGTATTCGTCGTAACGTGCATCGTAAAGACACGCCACCACGAAAAGTATCGCCAGCAGGTTCGTCAGCCAGTCGAAATTCAGCGCCAAAGTCATCGATCCAATCCGGGCTCAGGGGCGACTCGCAGAATCGAATCGCACGATCAGTTGAGCGCGATTCTAGCGAGTTGAGCTTACGAATTCGCAACGGCGCCGCTTACACGGATTACGTTTTCGCGGGGGGACGTCCCGAAGAAAGTCCCGCCGAACACATCACATCATGTCGTGCTCGATCCAGTCGATCACCGAGCTGCGCTTGGGCTGCCAGCCGAGCAGTTTGCGTGCGCGCACACCGCGCACACGGCTGTTCGAACCGAGGCCGTACGAGGCCATTTCGTAGCCCCATTCCTTCTGCGCTTCGTCGAGCGGCCAGTCTTGCGGCTCGCCCAGTTTCATCGCGCGCGCGATAGCCGCGCTCATGTCGCGGAACGACGCTTCGCCGCTTTCGACGAAATAGAACGTGCCGGCCGGCGTTTTCTCGAGCGCGAGTCGATACAGTTCGGCGACGTCGTCGATATGCACGTTCGACCAGACGTTGCCGCCGCTGCCCACATGACGCACCACGCCGCTCTTTTGCGCCTGCCGCACGAGGCGCGGCAACTGCACGCTCGCACTGCCCGGCACCGCACCGTGACCATAGATCAGCGTATTGCACAGCACCGCCGAACGGATGTTCTGGCGCGCGGCGTCGAGCACGAGTTGGTCGATCGCGACGCGGGCCGCTTTGTCGGCGGTCGGCGTGGGCAGCGCGTCTTCGTGATAGATGCGCGACTGGCCCGCTTCGCCACCCGACGCATCGCCGACGATGCTCGATCCGCTGGTATGCAACAGCACCTTGCCGGAGCCTGCGAGTCCTTCGATCAACGCTTTCACCGCGCCTTCATGGTCGCTGCTGGCGGCGTTGATGACGGCGTCCGCGGCTTGCGCTTCGGCAATCAGCAGCGCGCGGTCGTCGAGAGTACCGACCACCGGTTCGATGCCGAGGCGTTGCAATTCGGCGGCATGCTCGGGATTGCGGATCAAACCGCGCACGCCGTGGCCGGCGCGCGCCAGATGCGCCGCAATCGACCCGCCGATAAACCCGCTTGCGCCCGTGATGAAGATCTTCAAGACGTTCTCCTAGTTGGAAACACGATGACAGGCAACCAGTATCCGTCGTCTTGATTCTCGCAAAAAGCGTGTTAGTCTCAAATCAATATTGACTTGAAATCAACAATGAAAACTTCCACGGATGAGCTGCTGGTGTTCGTCACCGTGATCGACAGCGGCTCGATCACCAAGGCGGCGGAGAAGCTGGAGCAGACGGTTTCCGGCGTGAGCCGCGCGCTCACGCGCCTCGAACAGAAACTCGACACCGCGCTCGTGCGGCGCACGACCCGCCGTCTGCAATTGACCGAAGAAGGCGAGGCGTTCCTGCAACGCGCCCGGGCGATTCTCGCGGCGATGGAGGAGGCCGAGGAATCGGTTACGAGCGGGCGAGGGCGGCCTTCCGGGCGCTTGCGGGTGGACGCGGCGTCGCCGTTCATGCTCCATTGCGTCGCCCCGCATATGAAGGCGTTTTCGGCGCTCTATCCGGACGTGCGGCTGGAATTGACCAGCAGCGAGCGGATCGTCGATTTGCTGGAACAGAAGGTGGACATCGCGATCCGGATCGGCGCGCTGCAGGACTCGACGCTGCATGCGCGTGCGCTGGGCACCAGCAAGCTACGGGTGCTCGCGAGCCCCGCGTATCTGGCCGAATATGGCGAGCCGAAGTCGGTGGAAGCGTTGCGCGCGCATCGATTGATTGGTTTCACGGCGCCGGAGCATCTGAACCGCTGGCCGTTGCGCGAAGGGCGCAAGGCCGGCGCCGAGTCGTTCAGGATCGAACCGTCGATCACCGCGTCGAGCGGCGAAACCTTGCGACAACTGGCGTTGTCGGGCTGGGGCGTGGCCTGTCTGGCCGACTTCATGACCGCCGCCGACGTGCGCGACGGTCGCCTCGTGCCGATTCTCGGCAACCTGCTGCGCGACGAGCGGCAGCCGGTGAGCGCGGTGTATTACCAGAGCGCGTCGCTGACGGGGCGCGTGCAGTGTTTTCTGGAATTCATCGCGGCGCGCGTGAAGCTTTAGCCGCGCGTTTCGCGTTGTGCGTTCAACCGGCTCTCCTATAACTCTTGAATCGACGTGGCGATGTGGCGGTGGGTCTGGATCGGCCGCCGCCGCAGGGCGGTTTTTTTTCCACTTGGCGACTCATATTTTGGACGTGTATATACAAGTTGAGCGCAACGGGAAGCGCTCATGCGCCAATCGAGCCACCGCCCGACACCGCCGGCCTTCGCAGCAATATGCCGGACAGCTCGCTCCCTAATGGAAACCCCTAGGCCCGGGCGATTAAAAACAAGTTGTATATACAAGACGGTGCCGCTAGACTTCTCTCAAATTGTATAGACAGGAACACACACCATGATGATTCTGAAGCCCGGCTACCTGACCCTCCCGCAACTGCGCCAGATCGCTCGCGAACACGTCGCGCTGCAACTCGATCCCGCCAGCCACGCCGCCATCGACGCCTGCGCGCAAGCCGTTGCCGACATCGCCGCGAAGGGCGAGCCGGCCTACGGCATCAACACCGGTTTCGGGCGCCTCGCCAGCACGCATATTCCGCACGACCAGCTCGAACTGCTGCAGCGCAATCTGGTGCTGTCGCATGCGGTCGGCGTGGGTGTGCCGATGTCGCGTCCGGTGGTGCGTCTGCTGATCGCGCTGAAGCTGTCGAGCCTCGGCCGCGGCCACTCGGGCATTCGTCGCGAAGTGATGGAGGCGCTGATCACGCTGTACAACGCCGACGTGCTGCCGGTGATTCCGGTCAAGGGCTCGGTCGGCGCATCGGGCGATCTCGCACCGCTCGCGCATATGTCGGCGGCGCTGCTCGGCGTCGGCGATGTGTTCGCGAAGGGCGAGCGCATGCCCGCGACCGAAGGCCTCGCGCTGGTCGGCCTCAAGCCGCTCACGCTGCAAGCCAAGGAAGGCCTCGCGCTGCTGAACGGCACGCAAGCGTCGACCGCGCTCGCGCTCTACAACATGTTCGCGATCGAAGACCTGTACCGCACCGCGCTGGTGTCGGGCTCGTTATCGGTGGACGCGGCGGCCGGTTCGGTCAAGCCGTTCGATGCACGCATTCACGAACTGCGCGGCCATCAAGGCCAGATCGACGCGGCCACGGCTTACCGTTCGCTGCTCGACGGTTCGGGCATCAACGTCTCGCATGCCGATTGCGACAAGGTGCAGGACCCGTACAGCCTGCGCTGCCAGCCGCAAGTC